>NZ_JBEZDL010000006.1:133224-377520 GCF_040648295.1 Amycolatopsis sp. NPDC049159 | reverse complement strand
CGACAGATCAAACTCAAGGCACCCGAGGCCGGTCGTATCGCGGGTCAGACCCGAGCACCGGACGGCACCCGATCATCCTCACAGTCGTAGCGAGTAGCCACCCCACGCCACCGTTTGAGCAAGTTGAACCGTCGTTGGATCACATCGCGCCCTCGGCAGTCGACCGAGTCGGAGGCGGGTGGACGCCCGCCGCGGGAGCCGCGGCGTTTGCGATGCTCGGCCTGATCGGCAGGCTCCGGAATTACCGCAGTGATGCCGCGGTCGCGCAGATGCCCGCGGATCGCCCGCGAGAAGCAGGCCTTGTCGCCGCAGACACGGTCGGGTCGGGTGCGAACCCGGCCGCGTCCGGCTCGGCGGATCCGTAGGTGCCGCATGAGGTGCGGAAACATCGACGAGCCCCCGGCCTGGCCGGGACCGACCAGTGCAACCAACGGTCGACCGTTGCCGTCGACGAGATGGTGCACCTTGGTGCTCCACCCGCCGCGGGAGCGGCCGATCGCATGCTCAGGCGGCTCAGGCGCCGCAGGACGGTGTCCCAGGTTCCGTCGCCGGCCGTCCGGCGATGCCAGGTCCAGATCGTCTGCCATGGACCGGACACCGCTGGCCCGTCGCGCCAGGCGATCCAGCACCGATAGCGGTAGATGATCCCCTCGACCATCGCTCGCGCATCGGAAAACGGACGCCTGCGCTTACCGGTACGGACCGGAAGAAGATCCTCGATCAACGCCCACTGGGCATCCGAGAGCAACTAAAACCGCGACACGACCAGCAGCATCCCAGCCACCAGCCGAAACTTTTGTCAGACACGCGCCTAGCCCGCCGGCCGGCCGCACCTCGACCGAGGTGCGGCCGGCCGGCGGACCGGAACCTCAGCGGCGCCGCGTCCGCAGGTAGTCACCCACCACCGCCGCGCCGAGGCCGTCGAGGTCCGGGGCCACCACGCGGCCACCCGACCTCCGCGCGATCAGGTCCACGAACGACGTCAGCCTCGGGTCGTCCCCGAGCCGGAACACCGAAATCGACGCGCCCAGCTTCGCCAGCCGATCCACTTCGGACAGTGTCTTGTGGAGCGTCCGGTCCTGGGGCGGGTAGTCGAAGACCGCCTCGCCGTCCGGTTCCAGGTGCGCGGTCGGCTCGCCGTCGGTGACCATCAGCACCACCGGCTGCGCGTCCGGGTGGCGGCGCAGGTGCTGCCCGGCCAGCAGGAGGCCGTGGTGGGCGTTCGTGCCCTGCTCCCACGCGCCCTCCAGGCCGATCAGCTCCGGCAGCTCCACCGGCATCGCGTAGCGGCCGAACGTGATCAGCTGCAGCGCGTCGTTGCGGAAGCGCGTGCTGATCAGCTGGTGCAGTGCCAGCGCCGTGCGCTTCATCGGCAGCCAGCGGCCTTCCTGCACCATCGACCACGACGTGTCGACCAGCAGCGCGACCGCCGCCCGCGACCGGTGCTCGGTCTCCACCACCTCGACGTCCTCGACGTCCAGGCGGACCTGGCGCTCCCCCACCGAAACCGAGCGCAGCACGGCGTTGCGGA
The DNA here is from genome assembly GCF_040648295.1 of Amycolatopsis sp. NPDC049159. NCBI lineage: Bacteria > Bacillati > Actinomycetota > Actinomycetes > Pseudonocardiales > Pseudonocardiaceae > Amycolatopsis > Amycolatopsis sp. NPDC049159. The sequence continues at coordinate 375,989 of NZ_JBEZDL010000006.1, read as the reverse complement.
TCGTGCGGGGGACGTCCCACGGCTGCATGTCCCCGAACCGCCACGGCCGCGACGCGCCGGTCGGTTCGCCCGCCGCGCCCGCCGACTCGGTATCGCGGTCGCCCGTCTTTCCGCGCAACGCGTTCACGACGTCGGACAACGCCGTCTCGCCCAGGCGCCGCAACGCCTTGGGCGACAACCGGAGCGTGCCGTCGGCGGCCCGTTCGAACAGGCCCTGGCGGCGCAGCTCACGCTCCAGTTCGGACAGCCGGCGGGCGTCGACCCCGGCGTCCTTGCCGAGCTGGCGTTCGAGCGCCTCCAGGTCGACGTCGTCCAGGCTCGCGCCGGGGTAGGACTGGCCCAGCTGTTCGGCCAGCGCGTCCAGCTCCGCCAGGTCGGCCATCGCCTGCGCGCCTTCGCCCATGCCCAGCGGGTTCTTGCCGCGGAAGCGCTCCGAGCCCGTCCAGTCCTCGCCCGGGCGCGCCGCGCGCAGCTGGGAGTCCAGCTGGGACAGCTGCTGCGCCAGCCGCGGGTCGCCGAACGCCTGCTGGGTCAGCTCGGCGAGCTCGGCCCGCTGCTCGGCCGACATCGAGTTCAGCATCCGCTGGGCGGCCGCGGACCGCTCGGCCAGCGCGTCGATCAGCTCTTCGACGTTGCGCGGGTTCTCCGGGAAGAACTCGCCGTGCTTCGCCATGAAGCCGTCGAAGCGCTGCTGGATGTCGTCGGCGCCCTGGGCGTGCGCGGCGAGCAGGTCGTTGAGGTCCGCGAGCATCTCGTTGATCCGCTCGACGTCCTCGGGCCCGGCGTTCTGCAGCGCCTGCTTCATGCCCTGGAACCGCGACTCCATCAGCTCCTGGCCGAGCAGGTCACGGATCTGCTGGTAGTTCTCGCGGCCCTGCGCCGAGCGCCAGTCGTAGTTCGCCAGCTCGTTGACCGCCGCCGCGGTACCCGGCGGGAGCGCGTCCAGCTGGGCCTCGCGGAAGCGGGCGTCGTCGTCCGGGTCGGGGAACAGGTCCCGGCGTTCGGCGTCGAGGGCCTCCTGCAGGAGGCGCTGGACCTCCTGCAGGGTGCCGTCCAGGTTGTTGCGGCGCTGGATCTGCGACCGGCGCTGCCAGAGCCGCCGAGTCAGCTCGTCCAGGCCGGACGTGCGCTCGGTGCCGCGCCGGAGCAGTTCCTCCAGCGCGGACCGCGGCGACGCCCCGGCCATCACGTCGCGCCCGATCTCGTCGAGCGCGTCGCGCAGGTCGGCCGGCGGCGCGAGCGGGTCCGGCCCGTCGTGCCACGGGCCGTAGGAGTAGCCGTCGGGGAGCGGGACCGCGGTCATCGGCCGTAGACGGTCGTCGCGTCGTCGGAGTCCTTGGCGAGCCGCCGGGCCAGGAACAGCGATTCGAGGGCGAGTTCGACGGCCGCCGCGATCCGTCCGGCGGGTTCGTCGGCGCCGACGCCGGCCCGCTGGGCGACCTCGTGCAGCACCGGCAGTTCCGGCAGCGCGGCGAGGACGTCCTTGGCCGGGACGCGCTCGCCGGTGGCGACCAGGTGGCCGTCCTCGACGGCGTCGGCCAGCGGACGCAGGTCGAGCCCGGCGAAGCGGCCGCGCGCGGTCTCGGCGACCGCGCGGCGCATCAGGTGCACGAGGTGCTCGACCTCGCGGCCCTCCTCGCCCGGCTCGAACTCGATCTTGCCCCGCAGCACGGACGGGACGGCGTCGAGGTCGACCGGCCGCGCCACGGCCGGCTCTTCGCCGGTCAGCGCCGCGCGCCGCAGGGCCGCCGCAGCCACGGTTTCCGCCGCGGCGACGGCGAACCGCGCCGAGACGCCGGAGCGCTGGTCGATCACGGTCGACTCGCGCAGGTTCCGGACGAACCGGGCGAGCACCTCGAGCAGCGGCTCGCCGACTTCCGCGACGAGGTTGGCCTCCTGCTTGACCACCGCGATCTCGGACTCCACGTCCAGGGGGTAGTGGGTGCGGATTTCGGCGCCGAAGCGGTCCTTGAGCGGGGTGATGATCCGGCCGCGGTTGGTGTAGTCCTCGGGGTTCGCGGTGGCGACGAGCAGGACGTCCAGCGGCAGCCGCAGCGTGTAGCCGCGGACCTGGATGTCGCGCTCCTCCATCACGTTGAGCAGCGCGACCTGGATGCGCTCGGCGAGGTCGGGCAGCTCGTTGATGGCGACGATGCCGCGGTGGGCGCGCGGGACCAGGCCGAAGTGGATGGTCTCGGGGTCGCCCAGGCTGCGGCCTTCGGCGACCTTGACCGGGTCGACGTCGCCGATCAGGTCGCCGACGGAGGTGTCGGGCGTGGCGAGCTTTTCGGTGTAGCGCTCGGAGCGGTGGCGCCAGGCCACCGGCAGGTCGTCGCCGAGCTCGGCGGCCCGGCGCAGGGACGCGGGGGTGATCGGCTGGAGCGGGTGTTCGCCCAGCTCGGCGCCTCCGATGACGGGCGTCCACTCGTCGAGCAGGCCGGCGAGGGTGCGCAGCAGGCGGGTCTTGCCCTGCCCGCGCTCGCCGAGCAGGACGACGTCGTGGCCGGCCAGCAGCGCGCGTTCGAGCTGCGGCAGCACGGTGCGCGAGAACCCGACGATGCCGGGCCACGCGTCCTCGCCGTTCTTGAGGGCGGTCAGCAGGTTGTCGTGGATCTCTCGCGCGATCGGGCGCGGCTCGTACCCGGCCGCGCGCAGGGCCCCGGCAGTGCGGGGAAGAGCGTCTGGAACAGCGTTCACCCGCTCGACGCTACTGCCGGATCGGCGGTGCGTCGATGTGGAGCGACTCCAGCGTGGGCGCGCTCTGCCGGTTCGGGCGGAGCCGGTAAAATAGGGCGTCGTGTGCCGTCCCAGTGCGACTTTCGCGGTGTGGTCCAGCGCGTGGCTGAACGGAGCCGCCGCGTCCGACGATGTGCTCGACGCCCTGCTCGCGTGGGGTGAAGCCCACGATGTCGTGGCCGCCGACGCAGCTGCCGCCGAGGCGTTCCAGCTGCCGCTGGCCTTCAACCGGGCCGCTACCCCCGTCCAGCTGCTGATGGCGCTGCGTTCGCAGGGAGCGAAATCCCTCCAGCTCGTCCTGCCGGTCCCGGGCGACGTCCGCGGCCTCGGCGGCGGCGGTCCGTTCACCGACGCGGCGGTGCGCGCCGGCGACGCGGTGGTGCTCGCGGACCTCGGTTTCGGCCTGGTGCCGGAGCCGATCGCCGAAGGCCTGGTCCGGTGGACCGTCTACTCGCTGGCTTCGCCCGCCCGGCCCGAGTACTTCGGCCTGGCCGAGGCCGAGCACGGGCTGACCGACGCGATCCGGGCCAGCGCGGGCGCCCTGCAGTCGCTCGACGTGGCTTCGGACCGGCCCGGCGTGCGCGCGGAGCTGTCGGCGCACCTGCGTTCCCGCCCGGACGTCGACTGGCCGGCCGGCACGCCCGGGCGTGCCCTGCGGGTGCTGCAGCGGGCCGAAGAGATCGCGGCGATCCTCGTGGTCGCTTCCACGGACGACCCGGGCGGCGCGTTGTCGGCCTCGGCGTCGACGTTGCGCGCCCAGGCGCTGCGGCCGCTGTCGGACGCGGTCCGCACGGCCCGGTGCGCCGCGGTCAACGAAGCTGTGCGGGTGTTCGCCGAACAACCGGCGCGCGAAGCCTGACCGGGCGGACGGCATGCCGGAAGTCCGCCTCGCCCGTCCCGAAGAGTTCGAAGCCGTCGCCGCGCTGCGGTGGCGGTGGGTGGCGGAGCAGGACGGGCTGCCCGCGACCGGCCGCGACCGGTTCGTCCGGGAGTTCGCCGCGTGGGCGCGGGACAACGCGGCCACCCATCGGTGCCTCGTTCTCGTCCGCGACCGCGAGGTGCTCGGGATGGCGTTCCTCGCGATCATCGCGCGCGTGCCCACCCCGCCGGCCTTCTCGCGGGCGTGCGGCGACGTCCAGTCGGTGTACGTCGTGCCCGAGGCCCGCGACGGCGGTCTCGGCGGCCTGCTGATCCGCGAGACCCTGCGCCTGGCCGGGGAACTGGGGCTGGAGCGGGTCACCGTGCACTCGTCGACCCGCGCCATCCCGGCCTACGAGCGCCACGGCTTCGCGCGCTCACCCCACCTGATGCAGGTCCGGCTCAGCGAGCCGGGCGCTTCGCCGGTTCGCAGCAGCCGATCGCGCACGGCGCGCCGTTGACCGTGCAGCCGCCCACCGGGAACGGCGACAGCTTGCGCGGGGCCACGTCGTTCGTGTGCTCCCGGATCAGCTCGACCACCAGCTCGGCGAAGCGCGGGTCGCCGCCCGCGGTCGCCGCGCGGGCGAAGGCCATGCCGTGCTCGGCCGCGCGTTCGGCCGCCTCGTTGTCCAGGTCCCAGATCACCTCGAGGTGATCGGAGACGAACCCGATCGGCGAGACGACGACCCCGGGGACGCCCTGGGCGTGCAGCGCGTCGATGTGGTCGACGATGTCCGGCTCCAGCCACGGCACCTGCGGCGGCCCGGACCGCGACTGCCACACGACGTCGTACTCGGCGATGCCCGCTTCGGCCGCCACCAGCCGGGCCGCCTCGGCGATCTGCCGCGAGTACCGGCGGCCGCCTTCCGCGGGCGGACCGGACGCCTTGTCCGCGCTTTCGGGTACCGAGTGCGCGGTGAACACCGTGCGGACGCCGGGGACGTCACCGAGCGACGCGTGCGCCGCGCGCACCCCGTCGGCGACCGCCGAGACGAACAGCGGGTGGTCGAAGAACTGGCGCAGCTTCACCAGTTCGGGCGCGCCGTCGCCGACCGCCGCGCGGGCGCGTTCGATGTCCTCGTCGTACTGGCGGCACGCCGAATAGCCGCCGTACGCGCTCGTGGGGAACACCAGGACCCGCTTCGCCCCGGCCGCCGTCAGCTCGGCGAGGGTGTCCTCGACCATCGGGTGCCAGTTGCGGTTGCCGAAGTGCACCGGGAGGTCCAGCCCGGCGGCCGAAAGCTGCTTCTCGACCGCGGCCATCGCGTCGCGGTTCAGCTTGTTGATCGGCGAAACCCCACCGAAGTGCTGGTAGTGCTCGGCGACCTCGAGGAGCCGCTCCCGCGGGACACCCCGGCCCCTGGTGACGTTTTCGAGGAACGGCATGACGTCCTCGGGTCCTTCCGGACCGCCGAACGAAAGCCACAGCAACGCGTCGTATCCCACCCCGCCATCTTGCCGATGTGGCGGCCCGCACGCTGACCCGGCCCGGTTGTGAATCGATCGGTCCAAAACCCTGCTACGGTGGTGCCATGGCCAGGCCACGGGAGTTCGACGAGTCCGCCGCCGTCGAGCGCGCGATGGAAGCGTTCTGGGAGCACGGCTACGAGGCGACGTCGACCCAGGACCTGTGCACGGCGACCGGACTCGGCCGCAGCAGCGTCTACAACACGTTCAGCAGCAAGCGGGCGCTCTTCCAGCGTTCGCTGACGCACTACACGAACCGCGAACTGGGCAAGCGGAAGGCGATCCTGGACGGCCCGGGCACCGCGGCCGAGCGGCTCGCGACGGTGCTCGACACCGCCGTCGACGCCGACCGGGACCGCCCCCGCGGCTGCCTCGTGGTCAACACCCTCGCCGAACTCGGCCTGCCGGACGACGAGGTCGGGGCCGCGCTGCGCAGCGACACCGACCAGAACCTGGCCATGTTCGCCGAATGCGCCCGCGAGGGCGCGCTCGACGGCAGCCTGCGCGACGGCCTGGCGCCGGCCGACGTGGCGGAGTTCCTGCTCAGCACGATTTCCGGCCTGCGGGTGATGGCCCGCCGGGGCACGAGCCGCGAGGCCATGCACGCCGTCGCCGATCTCGCGCTCGCCTCGATCGTCGCGCACTGACTCCGTTCTGGACCGAGTTCCCTTTCGTTTGCCGCAGTTTTGAACTGATCGATACACAACCAAGGAGGACCCGTGCCCCTGGCCGTCTTCGTCCTCGGGCTCAGCGTGTTCGCGCTGGGCACGTCCGAGTTCATGATCACCGGCCTGCTCCCCGGGATGGCCGCCGACCTGGGCGTGAGCATCCCCGACACCGGGCTGCTCATCTCCGCCTTCGCGGTCGGCATGGTCGTCGGGGCGCCGTTGCTGGCCATCGGCACCCTGCGTCTCCCCCGCCGACGGACCTTGCTCGCGATGCTCGCCGTCTTCGTCGTGGCGCACGTCGTCGGCGCGCTCGCCGAGGGGTACGCGCTCCTGTTCGCGACGCGGGTCGTGGCGGCGCTCGCCTGCGCGGGGTTCTGGGCCGTCGCGGCGGCCACGACGATCGCGCTCGTGCCGGCCGGCCGCCGCGGCCGCGCGATGGCGGTCCTGGTCGGCGGCCTCACCGTGGCGAACATCGCCGGCGTCCCCGCGGGGACGTTCCTCGGCCAGCACGCCGGCTGGCGGACGGCGTTCTGGGCGGTCGCGGTGGTGACGCTGCTCGCGGCGGCCGGCGTCGCGGCGCTCGTGCCGGACACGACCGGCGGCACCGGCGGCGTCCGCGGCGAACTGCGCATGTACCGGCGCGGCCGGGTCTGGCTGGCGCTCGGCGTGGTGGCGCTGTGCCAGGCGATGGTCTTCGCCGCGTTCAGCTACTTCGCGCCGCTGCTGACCGAGACCGACGGCCTCCCCGAGGAGTGGGTACCGGGCGTCCTGGCGCTGTTCGGCGTCGGCGCGCTGCTGGGGATCACGGTGGGCGGGCGGCTCGCCGACCGGCGGCCGTTCGCGACGCTCTACGGCAGCATCGGCCTCGCGCTGGCGGCGTTGTCCGTACTGGCCTCGACCACCGACACGGTCGTCGCGGTCGCGGCCGTGCTGGCCTTCGGCGTCGCCGGGTTCGGCGCCAACCCGGCGTTGAACGTGCGCGCCTACCAGGTTTCCGGCGACGCGCCGACGCTCACCGGCGCCAGCACGACGGCGGCGTTCAACGTGGGCAACACCGTCGGCCCGTGGCTCGGCGGCGTGGCGATCGACGCCGGGCTCGGCTTCCCGAGCGTCGCCTGGACCGGCATGGCGCTCGGCGCGGCGACCCTGGTGGCGCTCACGGCCGCGGCCGTCGTCCAGCGGAACGACGACCGCGAGCCGATCGCGGTGTGACGGGTCAGATGCCGAGGGCGTGGACCCCGCCGTCGACCATGATCATCGAGCCGGTGGTGGCGGGGAGCCAGTCCGACAGCAGCGCGCAGACGCTCTTCGCCGTCGGGTCCGGGTCCGAGCTGTCCCAGCCGAGCGGGGCGCGGTCGCCCCAGCCGTCCTCGAGGTCGGAGAAGCCCGGGATCGACTTCGCGGCCATGGTCTTCATCGGGCCCGCGCTGACCAGGTTGACCCGGATGCCCTGCGGGCCGAGTTCCTTGGCCAGGTACCGGTTGACCGATTCGAGCGCGGCCTTCGCGACGCCCATCCAGTTGTAGACCGGCCACGCAACGCGGGCGTCGAAGTCCATGCCGACGATCGACGAGCCGCGGCCCAGCAGCGGCAGGCACGCCTTCGACAGCGACATGAACGAGTACGCGGAGACGTCGACCGCGGTCTTGACGTCCTCGGCCGGCGCGTCCAGGAACGGCGCGCCGAGGCAGCTCTGCGGGGCGAAGCCGATCGAGTGCAGCACGCCGTCGAGCCCGTCGACGTGCTCGCGGATCCGGTCGGCGAGGCTGTCGAGGTGCTCGGAGTTCGTGACGTCGAGCTCGAGCACCGGCGCCGGCTCCGGCAGCCGCTTCGCGATGGTCTTGACCAGCGACATGCGACCGAAACCGGTCAGCACCACGGTCGCGCCCTCCTGCTGCGCGATCTTGGCCGCGTGGAAGGCGAGCGAGGCGTCGGTGATGATGCCGGTGATCAGCAGGCGCTTGCCTTCGAGCAGTCCGGGCACGGGTCCTCCAGGTCTGGTGTTCGGGTAACGGGAATCAGTGGCCGAGGCCGAGGCCGCCGTCGACGGGCAGCACGGCCCCGTTGACGTAGCCGGCCTCGTCGGAAGCCAGGTACCGCACGGCGGCGGCGATCTCCGACGGCTCGGCGTACCGGCCGGACGGCACCTGCGCGAGGATCTCCTTCTTGCGGTCCTCGGGCAGCTCGTCGGTCATGTCGGTGTGCACGAAACCGGGCGCGATGACGTTCGAGGTGATGTTGCGCGAGCCCAGCTCGCGGGCCAGCGACCGCGCGAAGCCGACGAGGCCGGCCTTCGACGCGGCGTAGTTCGCCTGCCCGGCCGAGCCGGAGAGGCCGACGACGGAGGAGATGAAGACGAACCGGCCCCACTTGCCGCGCAGCATCCCGCGCGAGGCGCGCTTCGCGACGCGGTAGGCGCCGGTGAGGTTGGCGTTGATGACGCGTTCGAACTGCTCGTCGCTCATCCGCATCAGCAGCGTGTCGTCGGTCAGCCCGGCGTTGGACACCAGCACCTCGACCGGCCCCTGGTGCTCCTCGACGAGCTTGAAGGCGGCGTCGACCTGCTCGGTGTCGGTGACGTCGGCCTGCACCCCGAACAACCCTTCGGGCGCCCCCGAACCACGGTGCGTGACGGCGACCTGGTGCCCCTGCTCCGCGAGGTCCCGGGCGATCGCCAACCCGATGCCCCGGTTGCCCCCGGTGACCAAGACCGACCGTCCCACAGTGTTCTCCCTCTTCGTCGCCCGTGCGCAGATGTCGGGCACGAGGCTATCGGCAGTGCTCGCGGGTCGCGCAGGGTGCCTGCGCGCGTGCGGGGGCGGGAGGCGGGGTTGGTTCGCGCCGGCGGGCGGGGACGTAAGAGGACGGTGAAAGTACCCGTCGGTAGATGAACGGAGCGTGACGAAGTCGGGCGGGCGGGGGCCGATCGGGACGCGGATGCGTTCTTGCTCTCACTTTTGGCGAGGTGCGATGTGGGCCACAGAGCGTCACCGGGACGGCTCAGCCGGAGGGGTTGTCGCGCGCCGCCGGGTCATGGCTGCCCCGCGAAGCCCGGGAACGCGGCCTCAGCGCCCACCTCGCCGACGCTGCGGAGGTCGGCTTCACGCCGTCGAGGTCCATCGAGGTCCGCTTCAAGCCGGCCGGTGCGCGGGTGGCCGGCTCGCTCGCCATCGCCGAGGTCACCGTCCGGGACCGAGCGCTGCGGGCCGCCGGGCTCGTGGTCCGGCTCTCGGTTTCGCGGCTCCCCGCGACACCGCCATCGAGGATGCTGCCACCGGCCCGCGCGGCACGTACGCGCGGCTGGAAGAAGCCGGGCACAGGATCGGCTCGTTCGCCGAGCACGGCGGCGCGCGGGCCGGCACGCCACCTGGCCCACGACCGTCCTAAGGCCGTGTTAGGAACCCGCCGCCGACCTTGCTGCCCGCTCACCCCTTCGTCACCGTGAGTCGCAACACAGGAGGTCGACGATGACAACCCGGATCAGCCCCACCGCCGGCGGGGCCGTGAGCGAGAAGCGCGTGATCGGCAACGTGCTGCGCGGCTCCATCGGCAACTTGATCGAGTGGTACGACTGGTACGCCTACGCGGCCTTCACCACCTACTTCGCCAAGTCGTTCTTCCCCACCACCGACACCACGGCCGCGTTCCTGGGGACCGCCGCCGTGTTCGCCGTCGGGTTCCTCATGCGGCCGCTGGGCGGGTGGATGCTCGGCCGGTTCGCCGACCGGTTCGGGCGGCGCAGCGCGCTCGTGCTCTCCGTGACCTTCATGGCGGGCGGGTCGCTGCTCATCGCCGTGACGCCGAGCTATCACACGATCGGGATCGCCGCGCCGATCCTGCTGCTGATCGCGCGGCTGATCCAGGGCCTGTCGGTCGGCGGCGAGTACTCCACCTCCGCGACCTACCTGTCCGAAGTGGCCACTCCCGGCAAACGCGGCTTCTACTCCAGCTTCCAGTACGTGACGCTCTACGGCGGTCAGCTCCTCGCACTCGGCCTCCAGCTGATCCTCCAGGCGATCCTCACCGAACAGCAGCTGACGTCGTGGGGCTGGCGGATCGCGTTCGTCGTCGGCACGCTCGCCGCGCTCACCGTCATGTGGCTGCGCCGCGGCATGGACGAGTCCGAGAGCTACGTCCGCGAAGCCGGCGAGAACAAGGGCAGCCGCGGCACCCTGCGGGAACTCGCCAAGTACCCCAAGGAGATCGCGCTCGTCGTCGGCCTGACCCTCGGCGGCACGGTCGGCTTCTACACCTTCGCCACCTACAGCCAGAAGTTCCTCGAAAACACCGCGCACATCCCGCGGCGGCAGGTCACCATCGTGCTGTTCTGCGCGATCCTCGTCGCGGCGATCCTGCAGCCGCTGGCCGGCAAGCTGTCCGACCGGATCGGCCGCCGCCCGCTGCTGCTGTTCTTCGGCATCGGCGGCACGCTGCTCACCGTCCCGCTGATGACCGTGATGGGCTCGACCCGCAACCCCGTCGGCGCGTTCTTCCTCGTGCTGGCCGGGCTGGTCATCGTCGCCGGGTACACCTCGATCAACGCCATCGTGAAGGCCGAGCTGTTCCCGACGAAGATCCGCGCGCTCGGCGTCGGCCTGCCCTACGCGCTGACCGTGGCGATCTTCGGCGGCACCGCCGAGCTCATCGCGCAGGCGCTGAAGAGCGCGGGCCACGAGACGGTGTTCTTCTGGTACGTCGCGGGCTGTGTCCTGGTCTCCCTGATCGTCTACGGCACAATGCGGGAAACCTCGAGGACCTCCGAGCTGGAAGAGCGCTGACAAGGGGATGACCGTGCGCGTGCTCCTCGTCGAAGACGACGCGGGTGTCGCCGGCGCGCTCGCCGAGTCGCTGCACGCGCGCGGTCATCCCGTCACCAGCGTCGGCCGCGGTGCCGACGCCCTGCACCGCCACCGCGACGCCGATCTCGTCCTGCTCGACCTGGGCCTGCCCGACCTCGACGGGCTCGACGTCCTCCGCAAGATCCGCGCGGTTTCGCCGGTTCCGGTCATCGTCCTGACCGCCCGCGGCGACGAACGCTCGGTCGTGCGCGGCCTGCGCCTGGGCGCCGACGACTACCTGACCAAACCCGTGCGGCTGGCCGAGCTGCTGGCCCGGATGGACGCCGTCGTGCGGCGCGCGGTCGCCCGCGAAGCCCCCGCCGGGGACGTCGTGCGCGTCGAGGACGTCGAGATCGACCTCGGTGCGCGCCGGGTGCTCGTCGCCGGGCACGACGCCGGGCTCACCACCAAGGAGTTCGAGATCCTGGCCGTCCTCGCCGCCCGCCCGGGCACCGCGGTCAGCCGCCAGCAGCTGATGGACGAGGTCTGGGGCGACGCCTACCTCGCCGTCTCGCGCTCGCTCGACGTCCACCTGACCGGGCTGCGCGCGAAACTCGACCGGCCCGGCCTGCTCACCACCATCCGCGGCTTCGGCTACCGGCTCGGCCGGGACTGACGCCGTGCGCACCCGGCTGCTGGTGGTCCTGGTGGCCCTCGCGCTCGCCGTCGTCGCCGCGTTCGCCGTACCGCTGCTGACCGCCACCGCCGAGCAGCGCACCCAGCAGCTGGTCATCTCCCGCACCGCCGACGTCGACCGGTTCGTCGTGCTGGCCCAGCAGGCCGTCGACACCCGCGACCCGGCGGCCCTCGCGGCCGACGCGGCCCGCTACGCCGAGCTGTACGGCGAAGGTGTGGTCATCGTCGACGCCCGCCGCGTCCCGCTGGTGCAGGCGGGCGGGCTGACCGCGGCCGACCCGGCGGTGCACGCGCTGGTCGAAGCAACCATGCGCAACGAGCCGGCGCCGCGCGTCGACGGTCTTTCGCCGTGGTCGGCGGACCCCGCCTACTTCGCCCGCCCGGTCGGCACCGGCACCCGCGTCTCCGGCGTGGTCGTGCTGCGGGCGTCGGTGACGGCGGCGGCCGCGGACGTCGCCACCCGCTGGGGCACCATCGCCGCCGGCGCGCTGCTGGTCGCGGTGCTGTTCGTGCTGCTGGCCGTGGTGCTCGCCCGGTGGATGGTGCGGCCGTTGCACGAGCTGGAGACCGGCGTGCTCGCCGTCGCCGCCGGGCACCGCGCGCACGTCCCGGAGAAGGCCGGACCGCGTGAGCTGCGGTCGCTCGCCGCCGAGGTCAACCGGATGTCCGAGGCCGTCCTCGAGGCCGCCGACCAGCAGCACCGGCTGGTCGCCGACGCCTCGCACCAGCTGCGGAACCCGATGGCCGCGCTGCGGCTGCGCGTCGATTCCCTGGCCCACCAGGTCGAGGGCGACGGCGCCACCTACCGGGCCACCGTCGCCGAGGTCGAGCGCCTGGAAAAGCTCCTCGACGGGCTGCTGGCCCTCGCGCTCGCCGAGAGCACCGCGACCCGCGTGGCGGCCGGGGGCGCGGACGAGGCGTGCGACCTCGCTTCCGTGCTCGCCGAGCGCGTCGACGCCTGGCGGCCGGCCGCCGAAGACGCCGGCTCGGTGATCGTCCCCCCGCCGGGGCACGACGAGCCGGTCACCGTGCGCTGCCCCGAAGGCGAACTCGCGCAGATCCTCGACGTGCTGCTCGACAACGCCGTCCACTACGCCGGCCGCGGCGCGAAGATCACGACGGACTGGGAAGCCGGCCCGCAGACGGCGACCCTCGTCGTCCGCGACGACGGCCCCGGACTGTCCACTGAGGATCGCGCGCGGGCCACCGAACGCTTCTGGCGCGCGGGTGGCGAAGGCGCCCCGCGCGGCACCGGCCTCGGGCTGGCCATCGCGCACCAGCAGGTGCGCACCCGCGGTGGCGTCCTCGAACTGCGCCGGGCCGAGCCGCACGGCCTCGAAGTCCGCGTCACGCTGCCGGCGGCGCCATGACCGTCGGACGGCGCACCGCCCTGCTCGGCGGCCTCGGCCTCGCCCTGGCCGGGTGTTCGACGTCGGGGTACCGCGGCGCGGAGCGTACGGTCACCATCGCGGCCGGCGAACGCGGCGGCTTCTACCTGGCCTTCGCCGAGCTGCTCGCGGCCGAGCTCAGCCGCGCCGAGCCGCTGCTGCACGCCACCGCCGTGCCGACCGAGGCCAGTGTCGCCAACGTCGACCTCGTCCGCCGCGGCCAGGCGGACCTCGGGCTGGCGCTCACCGACGTCGCCCAGACGGCCATCACCGGCGGGGCGCCGTTCGGGGCGAAGGTGCCACTGCTCGCGCTCGGCCGCGTCTACGAGAACTACCTGCAGCTGGTGGTGCGCGCCGACGGGCCGGTGCGCCGGCTGGCCGACCTCGCGGGCCGTCCGGTGTCGCTGGGCGCGGGCGGCTCCGGCGCGGCGCAGCTCGGCGAGCGCCTGTTCGCGAAGGCCGGGGTCGTGGTCGACGCGCGGCACCTGCTGTTCGACGACGCCGTCCGGGCGCTGGCCGGCCGCCGGATCGACGCCATGCTGTGGTCCGGCGGCGTGCCGACGCCCAAGCTCGCCGAGCTCACCCGCACCACGCCGATCGCGTTGCTGCCGCTGGATCCGGTGGTGCCCGCGCTGCGCGCCGCGTACGGGCCGGTGTACGACCAGGTCCAGGTGCCCGACGGCGCCTACCGCGGGGTCGGCTCGCTGGGCACGATCGGCGTGGCGAACCTGCTGGTCTGCTCCCCCGCCCTGCCCGACGACGTCGCGGCGGCGGTGGTCCGGCTGCTCGTCGAGCGCGCGACCGCGCTGGTGCCCGCCGAAGCCGTCGGAACTCAGTTCCTCGACGTGCGGACGCTGATCGGCACGCAGCCGGTCCCCCTGCAGCCGGGTGCGGCGGCCGCTTACCGGGCGCTGCACGGCTGAGCGCTAGATTGGGCTCGTGACCGAACCCCGCCGACCGATCGTCCGGATGCCGCTGCGCGTGCGCTACCACGAGTGCGACGGCCAGGGCATCGTCTTCAACGCCCACTACCTGGCCTATGTGGACATGTGCGCGTTCGAGGCGGAGAAGGCGCTGTTCGGTTCGCACGACGAGTTCCTGGCCCACCGCACCGATGTCGTGGTCGCGGAGGCGAACCTGAAGTTCCGCGCGCCCGCGCGCTACGACGAAGAACTGGTCGTCTCGCAGTACCTGAACCACCTCGGCACGACATCGCTGATCTTCGACTTCGAGATCCACCGCGGCGAGACGCTGCTGCAGGCGGCGACCCTCCGGTACGTGTTCATCGATCCCGCGACGCTGCGGCCGGCCCCGCCGCCGGACGCGGTCCGCAAGGTCTACGCGGCCTTGCTCGAGGGCTGAGCCGTGTTCCGGGTTCTCTTCTACCACCCCGAAATCCCGCCGAACACCGGCAACGCGATCCGCCTGGCCGCCAACACCGGCTGCGAACTGCACCTGATCGAGCCGCTCGGGTTCACGTTGGAGGACAAGCAGTTGCGCCGGGCCGGGCTCGACTACCACGACCTCGCCCGGGTGCACGTCCACGCTTCCCTTGCCGCCGCTTGGGAAGCGCTGCTGCCGGCGAAGGTGTACGCGTTCAGCGCCAACGCGACCCGGCTGTACACGGACGTCGCGTACGGACCGGGAGACGTGCTGCTGTTCGGGCCGGAGTCGGTGGGGTTGCCGGCTTCGGTGCAGGAAGCCCCGGAGGTGACCGACCGCGTGCGGTTGCCGATGCTGCCGACCAGCCGGTCGCTGAACCTGGCCAACACGGCGGCGATCACGGTCTACGAAGCCTGGCGGCAGAACGGCTTCGCGGGCGCCTGACCTGGCCGGAGCTACGTGATTTCGCCGGAGTCTTCGTTGTCTAGGAGGCGGTTGCGACGGGCGAGGATGTTTTCGGCCAGCTCGCGGGCCTGCCGGTGCTCGCCCAGGTTTCTGAGGTCGGCAGCGAGATTGCTGGCGAAGATGAGGGTATAGGGGTGGTCCTCGCCTAGAACGCGTTTGGCGCGGGCGAAGGTGTCCTCGTGCAGCTCACGGGCCTGCTGGTGCTCGCCCAGATTACTGAGGTCGACGGCGAGTCTGCTGGCGGAGGTGAGGGTGCGGGGGTGGTCGTCGCCGAGAACGCGTTTTCGGCGGGCAAGGGTGTCCTCGTTCAGCTCACGGGCCTGCTGATGCTCGCCCAGGTTGCTGAGGTCGAGGGCGAGATTGCTGGCGGAGGTGAGGATGTCGGGGTGGTCCTCCCCGAGAACGCGTTTGCGGCGAGAGAGAGTGTCCTCGTTCAGCTCACGGGCCTGCTGATGCTCGCCCAAGTTGCCGAGGTTGACGGCGAGGTTGTTGGCCGCGGTGAGGGTACCGGGGTCGTCGTCGCCAAGGACCCGCCGGCGACGGGTGAGGATGTCCTCGTTCAGCTCACGGGCCTGCTGATGCTCGCCGAGATCGCTGAGGCCGAGGGCGAGGTTGTTGGCCGCGGTGAGGGTACCGGGGTCGTCGTCGCCGGAGAGGCGCTTACGGCGGGCGAGGGTGTCTTCGTTCAGCTGACGGGCCTGCTGGTGCTCGCCGAGATCGCTGAGGCCGAGGGCGAGGTTGTTGGCGCAGGCGAGGGTGCCGGGGTTGTCCTCGCCGAGGAATTCCTTGCGAAGTGCGTACGCCCGCCGGAACAGCGGCAGTGCCACGCGGGGGTCACCACGGGTCTGGAGGTAGGTCGCGGTGCGGTCGAGCAGGTGAGCGACTTCGTCCGCTGCCGGCTGCCATGCACGGTCGGGGTCACACACGACCAGCAGATGCGGGAGTAGCTCCCGCCAGCGAGGCCAGCTCGGCGGGTTGCTCCAGGGATCGTCGGGCAGCCCGGCATTCAGCAGCCGGACCGCGGAGACCGGCCACGTCGAGTCTCGGTCGCCCTCGATGACGATGTCGTCGTGGGTGCGGGCCCGCAGGAGCGCGGCGGGAACCCGGTGGAGCTGGATGGTCGTCGTAGTGACCTCGGCCATCCCCCGGCCGCGCAGCGCGGCCGTGGCGTCGGCGAAGGCCAGCGGATCCCTCGCGGCAGCCCCGGCGTCGCCGTCCTGGTGGGTGAGCAGGGCGAGTGGCACCGGCTCAGGGGCTAGCCAGGCCACCAGCGTCAGCGTGCTCAAAGCGGCGGGGTGGTCCCTGCCGAGCTGGTCGAACGACAGCGTCCACGCCGCAGCCGGCGAGACGGGATAGCTGCTGCCCATCTCCTGGCGGGCCATCAGTTCATCGGTGCGCTCGGAGAGCAGTTCGAGGTAGTCCTCGACGGTCAGACCGGTTGTCGCCAGCAGGCGTGCTGCCTGGTTCACAGCCAGGGGCAGGTCGCCCAGGGCATTCGCGATGCGGTCGGCGTCGGATTCGGTGAGTCGGTCACAACGGGTTCGCAGCAGCTGGATCGACTCGGGGCGGGTAAATTGCCGCACCGGCAGCGCAGCACCGATGTCGTCCCAGTCGGGGTTGCGGGAGGTGATGATCACGTGCCCGCCCCCGGTGGGCAGCAGCGGTCGCAGGGCGGCGGGGTCTTCGGCGTTGTCGAACACCACCAGCCACCGGCCGCGAGACCGTAGCGCCCCACGCAGCCGGGACACCGCGACCGCCGGCGAATCCTGCCCGGTGGTCAGGCCCAGGGACTGCGCCAGGTCAGCGAGGTGTCCGAGGACGAGGCTGGGGTCTTCCGACGGGACCCACCACGCCACGTCGTAGTCCTCGGCGTGACGATGGGCGTACTCGATCGCCGTCGTGGTCTTGCCGACTCCGCCCATCCCGTTGAGTGCCTGCACCACCGCCGGCTGCCCCGAACACAACGCCGCCCGCAGGCTGTTCAGGAGCTCGTCGCGACCGGTGAAGGTCGCCGTACGCGCGGGGATGTTCGAGATCCGGCCCGCGAGCTTCGACTCCGGCCGGGAGCGAGGAACCCGATTCAGCGCACGCTCAAGCTTGGCTGCCAGTTCGCCGGGTGAGGACACCCTGGTGATCGTGAGACCGCTGTCGGGCAGCCGTTTGCGGAACGCCTCCTGCTCGCGGCCGTGCTCCAGGTCCCGGATCAGCGCCGGTGGCCCCTCGGTGTCCTCGGCCAGCACGAACACCAGCCGCTCCATGCCGGCGGCGGTGGCGAACTCGAACTCTTGCTCGCAGTAGGAGACCTCCGGACGGCCCCGCACCGGCGTGCCGTAGCGGAAACCCGCGATCAGCACGTAGATGTCCGCCTCGGCCAGCATCTCCCGATCGAGCTGCTCCGGTGTCGCGTCCCGGGCGGTGAAGGCGGACATGTCCACCACCGCATCCCCGGCCGCGGCCACCGCGTCCTTCGCCGCCGCGACGAACGACCGCGGCTTCGGCCACTCGCCCAGCTCACTGGTGTGGCTGAGGAACACCCGCCGCGCCGGCAGCTTCCGCCCCTGCTCCCCGACCGCCAACCCCCGTCTCCTCACGTTCGCCGTACCTGGGAACAGTCTTCTCCATCCACGTGGGCGTTACGGTGACCGCGAAGCGTCATGATCGCCGTCCGGTAGGTTCGCCGGATGCGACAGCAGTTCCTGGGGGCGCTCATCGGCGCCGCGTTCGGCACGGTGTTCGTCCTGGTCAACTCCGGCGCCCCGCTGCCGGCGGCGATCGGCTGGGTGCTGCGCGTCCTCGCCGTCCTCGCCCTCGCGGCGGTGGTGGTCCTCGGCTTCCGCGCGGGCGGCCGCCCGACGCTCGACGACCGCCCGGTGTTCGGGCCCAGCTACCGGGTCGTCGTCATCGGCGAGGTCGTGCTGCTGGTCGCGGGGTTCTTCGTGCTGAGCCTGCTGGAAGCACCGGTGGAGGCGAACGTCGCCTGGATCGCCACGATCGTCGGGCTGCACTTCGTCGCGCTGGCGTCGGCGTGGAAGACCCGGTCGATCCTGGTGGTGGGCGCGGTCCTGACCGTGCTCGGCGTCGTCGGTCTCGCTCTGCTCGGGAGCGCCACGGAGTGGGTGCCGTTCGTGAGCGGCGTCCTCTCCGGGGCAACCCTGCTCGGCGGAAGCCTCTACGGCGTCCGCCGAGCCTGAGTCACGGGAGTCGCTGGCCGAAGAACAGGCTGGCCGCCGCGCCGATCATCAGGATCAGTGTGCCCGCTACCAGCCACGGCTTGCTCGCGTCGGCGTCCTTGATCTCGTAGCCGATCTGCTCGCCGAGGTCCGCGTAGACCTTCTTCAGCTCTTCGGCGCTGGCCGCCTTGTAGAAGTCGCCGCCGGACAGCCGGGCGATTTCGCGCAGCGACTCGTCGTCGACGCTCACCGGCTGGGCCTTGCCGTCGATGTCGACCGAGCCGTGCGTCGTGCCGAACGAGATCGACGAGATCGGGACGCCCGCCTGCTTCGCCGCCTGGGCCGCCGTGTAGCCACCGCGGGCCGCGTACAGGTCCTCCGGCACCGTCTGCTTGCCGTCGGACATCAGGACCACCCGGGCCGGCGGTGGTCCGTCGGCGCCGCCGACGACGGTGGAGAAGCTCTCCACCGACTGCAGGGCCGCGAAGATGCCCTCGCCGGTCGCCGTCGACTGGGCCAGTTTCAGGTTCTCGATCGCCTTGATCACGCCGTTGCGGTCGGTGGTCGGGTTGACCAGCACCGTCGCCGTGCCCGCGAACGAGATCAGGCCCAGGTTGATGCCCGGGGTCATGTTCTGCGCGAACTGCGTCGCCGCGTCCTGGGCCGCCTTCAGCCGCGTCGGGGCGACGTCGGTCGCCTCCATCGACAGCGACACGTCGATCACCAGCATCACGGTGGCCCGGTTGCGCGGCACCTTCTGCTCGGCGGTCGGCCCGGCCAGCGCCACGGTCAGCAGCAGCAGCGACAGCACGATCAGCACCGCCGGCACGTGCCGGACCCAGCCCTGGCTCTTCGGCGCGACCCGCTCCAGCAGGTCGAGGTTCGCGAACCGCATGGTCCGCTTCCGCCGCGCTCGCTGCGCGAGCACGTACCCGACGGCGACCGCCGCCACGGCGATCAGGAGCAGGAACCACCAAGGCGCGGTGAATCCGGTCAGGCTCATGCGCACACCTCGCCGGCGCTCGGTGCGGCCTGAGCCGAAAGCGCAGCGTCGAATGGTTCGGTCGCAAGCTCCCTCACGCGACACCCCCGGACCAGCGGCGCTTGCGGGCGACGACGAACCGCACCATGTCGGCGATCCAGTCGGCGTCCGTGCGCAGCGTCAGGTGGGCCGCACCCGCGCGCCGCAGGCCGGCTGCCACCTTCTGGCGGTGGGCGTGGGCCGCGGCCCCGAACTCCTTGCGCAGCAAGGCCGAAGCGTGCACTTCGCGCTGTTTTCCTGTCTCCGGGTCGGCCAGCACGACGGTGCCCACCTCGGGCAGGTCGACGTCGCGCGGGTCGAGTACTTCGATCGCGATCAGTTCGTGGCGCCCGCCCAGCGCCCGCAGCGGCCGCTCCCACGAGCTGTCGCCCAGGAAGTCGGAGATCACCACGGCCAGGCCACGGCGGCGCGGCGGACGGCGCAGCGCCTCCAGCGCCTGGGCGAAGTCGCCGCGCGTGCCCTCGGCCGCGCGCGGCGTCTCGGCCAGCTTCCGCACCAGACCGCGCGCGTGCGCCAGCCCGCCGCGGGCCGGGATGCGGGCGGTGTCGGCGCCGGTGGAGACCAGCGCGCCGATCCGGTTGCCGCCGCCCCCGGTGAGGTGCGCGACCGCCGCGACGGCGCAGACCACCAGGTCGCGCTTCTCGCACAGCGCCGTGCCGAAGTCGAGGCTCGCCGACAGGTCGGCGACGACCCACGTCTCCAGCTCGCGGTCGGCCACGGTCTCGCGGATGTGCGGGGTCGTGGTGCGGGCGGTGACCGCCCAGTCCATCCGGCGCACGTCGTCGCCGGGCTGGTACGGCCGCGCTTCGCCGGGCTCGGAGCCCGGCCCCGGCACGAGGCCGAGGTGGTTGCCCTGGAGGAGCCCGTCGAGCCGGCGGCGGACGTCGAGCTCCAGGGTCCGGAGCCCGGCCTCCAGCCGGTCGCCGCGCAGCACCGGCGGCGCCCACGAAGGACGGAGATCCTTCTCGTTCTTCGCCATCGCCGGGTTACCTGACCGGCGCGCCCGCCGGGACCGGGCCACCCTGGCCGGCCCCGCCCTGCGGCCGGGCCGAGACCTGCGGCAACGGCACGGTCTGCAGCACGCGCGTGATGATGTGGTCGATCGGCACGCCGTCGGCCAGCGCGTCGTAGGACAGCACGAGCCGGTGGCGCAGCACGTCCGGCACGACGTCGACGACGTCCTGCGGCAGCACGTAGTCGCGACCGCGGACCAGGGCCAGCGCCCGCGCGGCGGCGATGATGCCGAGGCTCGCCCGCGGCGAAGCACCGTAGGACACCCAGCCGGCGACGTCGGCGAGGCCGTGCTCGTTCGGCGTCCGGGTGGTCAGCACGAGGCGCACGACGTAGTCGACGAGGGCGTGGTGCACGAACACCTGCGCCGCGACGCCCTGCAGCCGGACCAGCTCGCCCGGGCTGAGCACCTCGTGCGGGGTCGGCGGCGTGACGCCCATCCGGTAGATGATCTCGCGCTCCTCCTCGGCGGAGGGGTACTCGACCTGGATCTTGAACAGGAACCGGTCACGCTGCGCTTCCGGCAGCGGGTACACGCCCTCGTTCTCGATCGGATTCTGGGTGGCGAGCACGAGGAACGGGTCGGGCATCGGGAACGTCTGCCCGCCGATCGACACGTGCCGCTCGGCCATCACCTCGAGCATCGCGGACTGGACCTTGGCGGGCGCGCGGTTGATCTCGTCGGCGAGCACGAAGTTCGCCACGACCGGGCCGAGCTCGACGTCGAACCGCTCGGCGCCCTGCCGGTAGATCCGGGTGCCGAGGATGTCCGCGGGGACCAGGTCGGGGGTGAACTGGACGCGGGAGAACGAGCCGCCGACGACCCGCGCGAACGTCTCGACGGCGAGGGTCTTCGCCACGCCGGGCACGCCTTCGAGCAGCAGGTGGCCCTTGGCCAGCAGGCCGACCAGCATCCGCTCGACCAGGCGGTCCTGGCCGACGATGATCCGCTTGACCTCGAACACGGTCCGCTCCAGCAACTGGGCGTCCCGCGCCGGTGTCGCCGCCTGCTGGCCGTTCCCGCCCTCGGCGTAGCCGGGCTCGGTCACTCTGCCTCCTCGAAAGTTCGTGCGCCGCCCCCGCGACGGTGATCACGCGGTGCGACCGTACTGCGTCCCCCGGCCGTTCGTCCGTCCGGCACGCGGACACGGGTTGCCCCGTCAGTAGCCAACACCTTCCCTGGTGTGACATCTGTGAAGCTGATCCGGTTCCCGTTCTCAGCGGTGCCGCTCGAGATCCTCGGGCGTGTCGATGTCGTCCGCTTCGCCCAGTTCCGCCGGGACCTCCGCGACCGCCAGCCCACCCAGCACCCGCCGCAGCGCCGCGTTCTCGACCTCGTCCGGCAACGCCGCCCGCAGCGCCGGGACCCGCCACGCCCCCAGCAGCCACTGCCGGGATCCCGCCGCGTCCACCAGGACCGCGCCATCGCCGTCACCGAGAGCCGCGACCAGGCGGTCCACAGTGGACCGCCGGACGCCCGGGAGGTCGGCGGCCAGCACCGCGACCACGTCGACCTCCGCCGGCACGAACGCGAGTCCCGCCGCCAGCGCCGCCACCGGGCCGGTGCCCGGGACCGGTTCCCGGGTCCACACGACGTCGAAGCCGGGCCGCCGCGGGCCGACGGCGATCACGCGCTCGGCTCCGGAGAGAGCGTGGATCGCGCGGGCGAGCAACGGCTTCCCGCCCACCGACAGGGCCGGCTTGTCCACACCGGACAGTCTGCGCGCCGAACCCCCGGCCACCACGATCCCCGCGTACCGCATCCGGGGAATCTAGCCCATACTGAGCGCGTGTCGTACACCGTCGAGCCCCGCGTCGACGCCTACCTCGCCGCCCTGCCCGAGTGGCAGCGGGCGATCTGCCGCGAGGTCCGCGAGCTGGTCCACGCGGCGGACCCCGACGTCGTCGAGACGATCAAGCGCACCCGGCAGCCCTACTTCGTGCTCGAAGGCAACATCTGCGCCCTCCTGGCGGCGAAGGACCACGTCAACGTCTTCGTCTACGACGGCGGCATCGTCCCCGACCCCGAAGGCATCATCACCGCCGGGCACGGCAACAAGACCGCGCGGACCGTCGCCTTCCGCGAAGGCGAGACCATCAACGCCCCCGCGCTCACCGCCATGTTCCGGCAGATCATCGCGAACAACCGGGCCGGCGGCTGGCGCAAGCTCAAGCGCGAGCGAGCCTGACCTCAGCGGGCGAGCACCAGGTACGCGAGGCCCAGCACACCCCGGTAGTCCCGGACGTACTGCCGCAGCCGCTCGTCGAGCCACTCCCGGACCCCGCCCGCCCGCGGGTCGGCCGGGTGTGCCAGCAGCCACTCCTGCCAGGCCAGCTTCGACGTCGACTCGAAGTCGTCCCACTCGAGCCGGCCGGCGGTGCTGACGTGCAGCACCCGCCAGCCGGCGGCCGCCGCGGCGTCGAGCAGCGCCGGCAGGGTGAGCGTGTCCGGCCCGAAGATCTCCAGCGCCGCCGGGGCCGGCGGGGCGGCCCAGAAACCGTCGCCGTAGAGCACCCGGCCGGCCGGGACCACCCGCGCGAGCCTGGCCAGAGCGGCCTTCGTCGAGCCGAAGGCGTGCGCGGAGCCGATGCAGAACGCCCGGTCGGCGGGGCCGTCCCAGGTCGCGGCGTCCGACTCGGTGAACTCCACCGCCAAGCCCCGCTCCCGAGCCGCCGACCGCCCGCGCTCGAGACCGGTCACGTCGGTGTCGACGCCGGTCGCGCGCAGGCCCGGTGCCTTGGCCGCCGCACGCAGCAGCAGTTCACCCCAGCCGCAGCCGAGGTCCACCAGCCGTCCGTCGCCGAGAGCCATCCGGTCGAGCAGCAGCTCCGCGTGCGGTTCGGACAGGGGCGTGTTCCAGCGCATCCGCGAGCGCCGCAGCGCGTTCAGTTCGTCGTCCACGCGGCCGATCCTGGCGGCCGGCACCGGTGGCGTCGACCGGGTTTTCAGCCGATCAGGCGGGTCGCGTACGGCATGATCCCGCCGTAGCGCACCGGCGCGACCCGGACGCGCAGACCGGACTGCGGCGCCTCGACCATCTGGCCGCCGCCGAGGTACAGCGCGACGTGGTGGATGCCGCCCGCGCCGCCGTAGAACAGCATGTCGCCGCGGCGCATCTGGGACAGCGGGACCCGCCGTCCCGCCGTGTACTGGTAGCCGCTGTAGTGCGGCAAGCCCGTCACCCCGGCGAACGCGTAGATCATCAGGCCGGAACAGTCGAAACCGATCTTGTTGTAGTCGCCGTAGCGGTCGGCGACGCCGCCGTCGCGGATGCCGCGGGTCGGGCCGCTCGCGTTGCCGCCACCCCACGCGTAGGGCAGGCCGACCTTGGACAGCGCCCGCGCGATGACCGCCTCGATGGACGACCCGGCCGGGCCCGACGCCGGCTTGCTCGCCGGGCGGCCACCGCCGCCACCGGACGAACCGAGCGCGGCCTGGCGGGCGCGTTCGTCGTCTTCGCGCTGCTTCTGGGCGAGCCAGTCCTGGTAGCGCTGGCGCTGGCCCTGCAGGCCGCTGACCTTGGCCTGCGCGGCGTAGAGCTGCTGTTCGACGTCGGACTTGTTCTTCTCGAGCTGCGTGTTCTGCGTCGCCTGGCTGTCCTGCGCGCTGATCGCCCTGGCCTGCGCGGAATCGGCGGAGTGCTTGGCCTCGCGGGCGGCGTCCTGCTTCTGCTGCGCGATCTCCGCGGCCTTGCGGGCCGCGGAGTCCTTGTTGGCCTTCGCCGTCTGCGCCTGCTGGAGCCGGTCGAGGGCGTTGAGCCGGTCGCCGCCGACGGCGTCGAGCAGCTGCGCGCGGGCCAGCATGTCCTTGGGGCTGTCGGCGCTCAGGTACGCCGAGAGCGAGCCGACCGTGCTCCCCTGCTGGAAGCTCGCGGCGGCGAACGTCTTGAGGTCGGTGCGGGCCTTCTCGATCGCCGCGGCCGCCGCGTCCGCCTCGGTGCGGGCGGCCTTCGCGTCGTTCTCGGCCTGGGCGGCGGCGTCCTGCGCGGACTGCAGGTCGACCAGGGCCTTGTTGGCCTCTTCCTGCTTGAGCTCGACGTCGTCCTGCAGCTGCGACAGCTTCTGCTCGGCCTGGGCCAGCTGGTTGGTCAGCCGGCCGACCTCGCCCGCCTTCGCGTTGGCGTCGGCCTTGCTGTTGTTCAGGTCGGAGTCGCTCGGGTTCGGCGGTGGCGGGGGCGCCGCCAGGCCGGTGCCGCCGGCCCCGAACAAGATCACCAAGGTGAGCGCGCTCACGGTGAGTCCCCGGCGGGTCCGCGGCACCCCCGGACCCCCACGCCGTCCCGCCACGACCGCCCACCTCCGCTCACCTGCGCACATCGCGCGTCACTGCAGTCACACCACTATCACAAGCATCACCGGAAACTTACACACCGTAGGCACCAATTCCCCTCATTGAGGGACCCCCGTCGCGGATGGCGCAGCCCACACCGCGTGTCGTCTTGTCCCCCAAACAGGACGCGCGTACTGTTTGAGGCACCGCGAGGTGTGCCATCCCCGATCCGGTCCTACGGTGGGGGTGCGCAAGACTCGCCACCACCGAACCCGACCGAACTGACCCGGGACTCGACCGCCGCACCGGCGCGGAAGTCCATGCCACTGGAGTTAGACGTGACCGCACCTGCCAGCAAGGACAGCTTCGGCGCCAAAGACACGCTGAAGGTCGGCGACGCCTCGTACGAGGTGTTCCGCCTGAACAAGGTCGAGGGCGCCGAGCGGCTGCCCTACAGCCTGAAGATCCTGCTCGAGAACCTGCTGCGCACCGAAGACGGCGCGAACATCACCGCCGACCACATCCGCGCGCTGAGCTCGTGGGACCCCAACGCCGACCCGTCGATCGAGATCCAGTTCACGCCCGCCCGCGTGATCATGCAGGACTTCACCGGCGTGCCGTGCGTCGTCGACCTCGCCACCATGCGCGAGGCGGTCACCGACCTCGGTGGCGACCCCGACAAGGTCAACCCGCTCGCCCCCGCCGAACTGGTCATCGACCACTCGGTCATCATCGACGTCTTCGGCCGCCCCGACGCCTTCGAGCGCAACGTCGAGATCGAGTACGAGCGCAACCGCGAGCGCTACCAGTTCCTGCGCTGGGGCCAGGGCGCCTTCGACGAGTTCAAGGTCGTCCCGCCGGGCACCGGCATCGTGCACCAGGTCAACATCGAGCACCTCGCGCGCACGGTCATGTCCCGCAACGGGCAGGCCTACCCCGACTCCTGCGTCGGCACCGACTCGCACACCACCATGGTCAACGGCCTGGGCGTGCTGGGCTGGGGCGTCGGCGGCATCGAGGCCGAGGCCGCCATGCTGGGCCAGCCGGTGTCGATGCTCATCCCGCGCGTCGTCGGCTTCAAGCTGACCGGGGAGATCCCGGCCGGCGTCACCGCCACCGACGTCGTCCTCACGATCACCGAGATGCTGCGCCGCCACGGCGTGGTCGGCAAGTTCGTCGAGTTCTACGGCGAGAGCGTCGGCGCGGTGCCGCTGGCCAACCGCGCCACCATCGGCAACATGAGCCCGGAGTTCGGCTCCACCGCGGCGATCTTCCCGATCGACGAGGAGACCGTCCGCTACCTCAAGCTGACCGGCCGCTCGGCCGAGCAGGTCGCGCTGGTCGAGGCCTACGCCAAGGAGCAGGGCCTCTGGCACGACTCCTCGCGCGAGGCGACCTACTCCGAGTACCTCGAGCTGGACCTCTCGACGGTCGTCCCGTCGATCGCCGGCCCGAAGCGCCCGCAGGACCGCATCGAGCTGTCGGACGCGAAGTCGGCGTTCCGCAAGTCGATCCACGACTACGTGGACGGCGAGGACTCCACCCCGCACACGAAGATGGACGAGGCTTCGGAGGAGTCCTTCCCGGCCAGCGACGCCCCTTCGCTGTCGTTCGCCGAGGACGACGCCGCACCGGTCACCAGCTCCGCCGCGAACGGCGCGTCGGGCCGCCCGAGCAAGCCGGTCAAGGTCTCGACGGCGGACCGCGGCGAGTTCGTGCTCGACCACGGCGCCGTCGTGATCGCCTCGATCACCTCGTGCACCAACACCTCGAACCCGTCGGTCATGCTCGGCGCCGCGCTGCTCGCGCGCAACGCCGTGGACAAGGGCCTCGCGGTCAAGCCGTGGGTGAAGACGTCGATGGCGCCGGGCTCGCAGGTCGTCACCGACTACTACACCAAGGCCAACCTGTGGCCGTACCTGGAGAAGCTGGGCTACCACCTGGTCGGCTACGGCTGCACCACGTGCATCGGCAACTCCGGCCCGCTCTCGGACGAGATCTCCGCGGCGATCCAGGAGAACGACCTCACCGCGGTTTCGGTGCTCTCGGGCAACCGGAACTTCGAAGGCCGGATCAACCCCGACGTGAAGATGAACTACCTCGCGTCGCCGCCGCTGGTCATCGCCTACGCGCTGGCCGGGACGATGGACTTCGACTTCGCGAACCAGCCCCTGGGCCAGGACGAGCACGGCAACGACGTCTTCCTCAAGGACATCTGGCCGACGGCGCAGGAGATCCAGGAGACCATCGACTACGCGATCACGCAGGAGATGTTCACCAAGGACTACGCCGACGTCTTCGACGGCGGCGAGCGCTGGAAGTCGCTTCCCACCCCCGAGGGCAAGACCTTCGAGTGGGACGCCGAGTCCACCTACGTCCGGAAGCCCCCGTACTTCGAGGGCATGACGCCGGAGCCGGCCGCGGTCACCGACATCACCGGCGCGCGCGTGCTGGCGAAGCTGGGCGACTCGGTCACCACCGACCACATCTCCCCCGCCGGCGCGATCAAGCCGGGCACCCCGGCCGCGCAGTACCTGACCGAGCACGGCGTGGAGAAGAAGGACTTCAACTCCTACGGCTCGCGGCGCGGCAACCACGAGGTGATGATCCGCGGCACCTTCGCGAACATCCGGCTGCGCAACCAGCTCCTGGACGACGTGCAGGGCGGCTACACCCGCGACTTCACCCAGGACGACGCCCCGCAGGCGTTCATCTACGACGCGGCGCAGAACTACGCGGCGCAGGGCACCCCGCTGGTCGTGCTGGGCGGCAAGGAGTACGGCTCCGGTTCGTCGCGTGACTGGGCGGCCAAGGGCACGTCGCTGCTGGGCGTCCGCGCGGTGATCACCGAATCGTTCGAGCGCATCCACCGCTCGAACCTGATCGGCATGGGCGTCATCCCGCTGCAGTTCCCGCAGGGCGAGTCGGCCTCGTCGCTCGGCCTGGACGGCACCGAGACGTTCGACATCACGGGCATCACGGCGCTGAACGACGGCGACACGCCCCGCACGGTGCACGTCACGGCGACCAAGGCCGATGGCACCAAGGTGGAGTTCGACGCGGACGTCCGCATCGACACCCCGGGTGAGGCGGACTACTACCGCAACGGCGGCATCCTGCAGTACGTGCTGCGGAAGATGACGCAGGCGTAAGGGTTTCTGCTCGGAGAAGGCCTCCCCGCTCGGTGAGCGGGGAGGCCTTCTCCGTTACGCGGGCACGGCCTCCCAGCGCACGCTCGACACCGACGGCTCCAGCGAGAGCCGCGAAACCGCCGCCTCCATCTGGGCGTCGTCGCGCTGGTCGCCGACCAGCTCGGCGCGGACCTCGACCGTGCGGTCTTCGCGGTCCGTGCTCAGCACCGACAGCAGCCGGAAGTCCGTGCGGGTCAACGATTGCACGAGCAGCGCCCGCACGTGGGCCTCGGTCGCGTCGCGCGTGACGGCCTGGAACGCGTACCGCGTCGGCGTCTCGCCCCCCGCGTCCGGGCGGCGGTCGACGACGCGGCCCAGCGGCCGCAGCACCACGTTCACCCCGACCACGACCGCCGTTCCGGCCGCCGCGACGACGTACAGCCCGGCTCCGGCCAGCGCACCGACCGCGGCCGAGCACCACAGCGTCGCCGCCGTGTTGAGGCCGCGGACGTTGAGGCCGTCGCGCATGATCACCCCGGCACCGAGGAACCCGATGCCCGAGACGATCTGCGCGGCCACCCGCGTCGGATCGGCGTCACCGCTGGAAGCCAGCCCGCCGAAGCCGTGCGCGGACAGCAGCACGAAGAGGGTCGCCCCGACGGCGACCAGCGCGTTGGTGCGCAGCCCGGCCAGCCGGGCGCGGAACTGGCGCTCGACCCCGATGACGGCACCCAGGCCGACGCCGGCGCCCACGCGCAGCAGCATTTCGAAGATGGTCATGATCCGGCTCTTTTCCGGCGTGCGCGCACTGCCGGACAGGGGGCGGCCGGACTCAGCCCAGCGGGAAACCCCCGGTGAGCGCGCGCCCGGCCGTCCGATGACTGTCCGCTGGCATGTGCCGCTCACCTCGCTTCCGTGCTCGTCTTGATCAACCGGACCACTGTAGCGCCTGGTCCGCTCCCGGCGCTGTGATGATCGCTACGCCCAGTGCCGCCGCAGGTGCGGCACGAGGTCGCCGGGCCGCTCGTCGGGGAAGAACAGCTTCGCGCCCGGCACCTCGACGACTTCGGTGACGCCCGGGACGGTCTCGGCGAACCGGTGCGCCCACTCGACGCCGAAGTTCGGGTCGCCGGTGCCCCAGACCAGCAGGGTCGGCGCCGTGAACGCCTTGAGCAGCGGCTCGATCGCGTCCAGCTCCTCGCCGCGGACCGAAGTCAGCAAGCGCTCGAACTGCCGGGCCGCCTCGAGGGTGCCGAACACCGGCCGGACGAACGCTTCGAGGACTTCGCCGGGCACTTCGTCCGGCCACTCGTAGCCGCCGCCGAGGGCACCGGCCCGCATCCGCCCGGGGTGCGCGGCGAGCCGGACCGACCGCGGCGCGAGTTCCCCGCGCTCGGCCAGCTCCACGATCGGCCGGAACGCGGCGGGCGGCAGGTTGCCCTGCGTGTCGCAGTTGGTCAGGGCGAGCGTCCGGAGCCGGCCGGCGTGGTGCACGGCGAAGACCTGGGCGACGGCGCCGCCGGTGTCGTTGGCGACCAGGTCGAGCTCGCCGAGCTCCAGCGACTCGCAGAAGTCTTCGAGGAGCCGGGCGAGTCCGTTGAGGCTGAGGTCCTGCGTGGCCGTGACCGGTGAGCCGCCGTGCCCCGGCAGGTCCGGCGCGACGCACCGCCGCTCCCCCGCCAGCTCGGCGATCGCCTTGCGCCACAACAGGTTGTTCGTCCCGGCGCCGTGGACGAAGAGCGTGACCGGCCCTTCGCCGACGTCGACGTAGCTCACTTCACCGGACGCCGTCGACACGCGTCCGCGCTGGTCCTCCCAGGTGCGCAGGTCCATCGGTAGAGTCCCTCCGGAAGTAGACCGACTGTCGGTCTAGTATCAACAGACCGACAGTCGGTTTGTCAACGACGGAGGCGGCCCACCGGCATGAACAAGAAGATCGACCGCGGCCAGGCGACCCGCGAGCACCTCGTCGCGGTCGCCTCGGACCTGTTCACCGAACACGGCTACGACGCGACGTCGATCGAGGCCGTCCTGCGGGCCGCCGACGTCAGCCGGGGCGCGCTCTACCACCACTTCCCCGGCAAGGACGCGCTGTTCACGGCCGTCTTGGACGCCGTCTACGAGCGGGTGGAAGCGGAGAGCGCGCGGGCCGTCGAGGGCCTGACCGAGCCGGCGGCCGCCTTGCGCGCCGCCTGCCTGGCGTGGATCCGGAGCACCGCGGACCCCGTGGTGCGGCAGGTGCTGCTCGTCGACGCGCCCGCCGTGCTCGGCTGGCAACGCTGGCGGCAGCTCGACGAGCGGCGCACGCTGGGCAAGATCAAGGCCGCGTTGCGGCGCGACGGCCGGATCCCCGCCGCGCGCGTGGACCTCTTCGCGCACGTGCTGCTCGCCGGGATGAACGAAGTCGCGCTGCTCGCCGCCCGCACCGGCGAACCCACCAGCACCGCCGAGGCCGAAGCCGCCGCCGCCGACCTGCTCGACCGGCTGCTCGGGAGGTGAAACGGGCCGGGGCGACCACGTCACCCCGGCCCGTTCCCGGTTTCGCTACGGCGTTTCGAACGGCTGGACGTTCGGCTGGAAGACCTGGCCGCCCGCCGGCACCTTGAGGTCGGTCAGGTAGTCGGCCACGGCCTTGTCGACGCCGAGGGCGTCACCGAGGATGCAGTGGCCGAACGCGTCGACCGACAGCAGCCGGGCGTTGCCGAGCTCCGCGGCCATCCGCTGGGCGAACCGGTACTGCGTCGCCGGGTCGTAGTAGTTGCCGACCACGACGACCGGGACGTCGGTCTTGGCCCGCCACGGACCGCGGTAGGCGTCCGGCTTCTTCGCCGGCCACACCGGGCAGGCCGCCGTGTCGGCGAACGCCTGGTAGCGGCCGAAGGTGCGAGACTCGCGCTCCCACTGGGCGGCGATGCCCGGCACCTGGTCCTGCTTGATCTTGAACGGCTTGTCGGCGCAGTTGACGGCGAAGTACGAGTCGTCGCTGGTGTACGGGCTGTCCGGGTTCTGGTCGGCGAGGCCCTGCTTGCCGGCGGTGAGCGCCTTCAGCGGCTTGGCCGCCCACGTCTGGGCCTGAGCACCCGAGGGGTGGAGCGCGGCGTAGAGCCCCTGCAGGTCCTCGGCCAGGGCCGGGAAGCGCGCCGGGGAGTACAGCGCGCTCGAGACGCCGCCGGTGAACCGGTTGATGTCCACCGTGCCGCCACCGGGGAGGGTGATCGGCTGCTTGCGCAGGTACTCGCGGACCTCGTCGAACTTCGCCCGCGGGTTCCCGTCGCTGAACGCGCACTTGGCGCCGGCCTGGTCGCACCGCTCGAGGAAGCCGTCGAGGGAGATTTCGAAGCCCTGCGCGCGTTCGCGGTCGTACTGCACGCCGTCGCTGGTGCGCAGCGCCGGGTCGACGTTGCCGTCGATCACGATGGCCCGCGACTGCTTCGGGAACATCGAGGTGTAGGTCGAGCCGATCAGGGTCCCGTAGGAGAAGCCGACGTAGGTCAGCTTCTGGTCGCCGACCGCCGCGCGCAGCGTGTCGAGGTCGCGCACGACGTCCTTCGTGGACATGTGGTTGAGCAGCGAACCCGCGTTGTTCTTGCAGAACTGCCCGTAGTCGCGGTAGCTCGCGAGGGTGCCGGAGATGTCGGTGCGCGACAGCGGCACGGCGATCTGGGCGCCGAACACCTCGTCCGCGTCTTCCTGGGTGGTGAAGCAGCGCAGCGGGTTGCTGTCGCCGACGCCGCGCGGGTCGAACCCGATGAGGTCGAAGCGGTCGAGGACCTGCGGCTGGAAGTAGTACTGGCCGACGGTCGGCATCGTCAGGCCGGAGCCGCCGGGTCCGCCGGGGTTGAGGAACAGCGAGCCGACGCGGGTGGCCGGCGTGCGGGCGGCGCGCTTCAGCAGCGCGATGTCGATGGTGCCCAGCGTGGCGTTGTCGTGGTCGATCGGGACGCGGTAGCGGGCGCAGCTGTAGAACTGGACCTGGTCCGCGGGCACCCCGGCGAGCGTGCCGGCCGGGCAGGTACCCCAGTTCGGCGCGGCGGTCGCGCCGACGACCGCCGGTTTGACGGCGGCTCCGGCGGCATCGGTGGCGGCCGCGGCGGTACCCGCCGTCCCGGCCGTGCCCAGCCCGGCCACGAGCGCTCCGGCCAGCGCGAACGAGCGTATCCGGCCCCTGGTGGATCTCCGCAAGACGACTCCTCCGTAGGTCACGCATCCACCGCGCGTCCAAGACGTCACGGCGCGTTACCCGGGAGAGACTGGCACAAACCGGCGAAAGCCGTCACCGGCCAAAAGGATGGTGGGAACCTACCCGACGACCGCGGTCAGCAGGAAAACCGGCAACGGGCGGCCGGCTTCCTGCTGCTCCATCGCGTACCCCGGCCAGAACTGCAGCAGCTCCCGCCACATCGCGGCGTACTCCTCGCCGGTCAGCTCCCGCGCGACGACCGCCGTGGGCCGTCCCGCCCGTGCGACCTCCGCCTTCGGGTTCGCGCGCAGGTTCAGCGCCCACGCCGGGTCGTGCCGGCGGCCCCAGTTGGAGGCCGTCAGCACGAAGTCGTCACCGTGCGGGTAGTAGAGCAGGTTGGTGCTGCGCGCCAGCCCGCTCTTGCGGCCCGTCGTCGTGAGGCGCAGCGACGGCAGCCCGGCGAGCGCCACGAGGCTCACCCGGCCGCCGAACGCCTTGTGCAGTTTCTTGTCCGCCCACACGACGAAGCGTGCCGTGCGCATCAGCCACGGCTTCGTGCCGACAGCCCGGGCGAGTGCCCGGAGAGGATTAGCCACGCACAGATCTTGCCAGGCTCACCCCGAACCGCTGCTGGGAGTCGGTCCACCAGTGCGCCAGCTCGAACCCGGCCGCGGCCAGCTCCGCCTCGACGCCGGACGGCCGGAACTTGGCGGAGATCTCCGTGCGGATGTGCTCGCCCTCGGCGAAGCTCACCGTGAGGTCCGCGCCCGGGATCTCGACGGTGAGCGCGCGGCGGGCCCGCAGGCGCATCTCGATCCACTCGTTCTCCGCGTCCCAGTGCGAGACGTGGTCGAACTCGTCGGTGTCGAAGTCCGCGCCGAGGCGGGCGTTGATCACGCGCAGGACGTTCTTGTCGAACTCCGCCGTCACGCCCGCGGCGTCGTCGTAGGCGCGTTCGAGGATGCCCGCGTCCTTGACCAGGTCGGTGCCGAGGAGCAGCCACTCCCCCTCGTCGAGGACCTCCCGCACGGACCGCAGGAAGGCCGCGCGCTCGGCGGGCAGGAAGTTGCCGATGGTGCCGCCGAGGAACGCCACCAGCCGCGGCTGACCGCCGGGCAGCAGGCCGAGGTGCTGGGTGAAGTCGCCGACCACCCCGCGGACGGTCAGCCCCGGGTAGTCCTTCGAAATGGCTTCGGCGGCCTCGGCGAGCGCCGACTCGGACACGTCGAGCGGGACGAACGCCTCCATGGTCCCGTGCGCGGTGAGCGCGTCGAGCAGCAGGCGGGTCTTCTCGCTCGAGCCCGAACCCAGCTCGACGAGCGTGTGCGCGCCGGTCAGCTCCGCGACGTCGGCGGCGTGCGCGGCCAGCACCTCGCGTTCGCTGCGGGTCGGGTAGTACTCCGGCAGCTGGGTGATCTTCTCGAACAGCTCGCTGCCTTCGGCGTCGTAGAACCACTTGGGCGGCAGCCACTTGCGGTCCGCGGTGAGGCCGGCGACGACGTCGGCGCGCAGTTCCGCGGTGACGGCGTCGCCGGAGCGGTGGTGGTCGAGATCGACTTCGGTCATGGGTTCTCCTGGGTCAGGGGAAGCAGTTCGACGCCGGCCGCGGTGGCGCGCACGGCGTGGTGGTCGGGGACGGGCCGCCAGCGCGGGTCGCCGTCACAGGGTTCGGAGGCCAGCAGCACGCCGGACGGCGTTTCGAGCACCGACAGCGCGTGCGTCCAGGTGGTGCCGATCAGCGTTTCGCCGTCGGTGAGCAGGAAGTTGAGCCGGGAGCCGGGCGCGGCCGCTTCGACCTCGGCGGTCAGTTCCGCCACCGCCCGAAGCGGATCCTCGCCCGCGGCGAGCCGGGCGCGCAGCAGCGCCCAGAGCACCACCGAGTCCGTCGGTGCCTCCAAGGTCAGCAGCTCGGTGATCGGCAGCGTCTTGGCCGGGCCGGCCAGCGAGTCCGGGTAGCCGCGGACGACGCCGTTGTGGCTGAACAGCCAGCGTCCGTCGGTGAACGGCGCCGCGGCCGCCTCGGTCACCGGCAGGCCGGTGGTGCCGTTGCGGACCGCGGCGACGAACGCGCCCGTGGTCACCGCCGCCGCCAGCGGCGGCAGCGTCTCGTCCGTCCACAGTGGAGTCGAGCGGCGGTGGCGCAGCGGCGGCGAGCCCGGGCCGGGGTACCACCCCAGCCCGAACCCGTCGGCGTTCACCGAGCCACCGCCGCGCATGTCCGCCGGCGCGTAGGACTGCACCAGCAGCGAATGCGGCGCGCGGAAGAGCACCTCGGCGGGTGGAACCGGCTCGCCGAGGTAGGCGATGTGCCTGCACATGGTGCCTAGCCCACCTCGCCGGGTGCCGCGTCGCGCGCCGTGCGGAAGCCGGCGAAGATCTGCCGCCGGATCGGGTAGTCCCAGTTGCGGAACGTGCCCCGGATCGCCGCCGCGTCGGTGCCGAACGAGCCGCCGCGCAGGATCTTGTACTCCGGCCCGAAGAACACCTCCGAGTACTCCCGGTACGGGAAGGGCACGAAGCCCGGGTACCCGTGCAGGTCGGTGCTCGTCCACTCCCAGACGTCGCCGATCAGCTGGTGCACGCCGGTCGGCGACGCACCCGCCGGGTACGCGCCCGCGGGCGCCGGGCGCAGGTGCCGCTGGCCGAGGTTGGCGTGCTCGGCGGACGGCTCGTCGTCACCCCACGGGAACCGCCGCGACCGGCCCGTCGCCGGGTCGAACCGCGCCGCCTTCTCCCACTCCGCTTCGGTCGGCAGCCGCCGGCCCGCCCAGGCCGCGTAGGCCTCGGCCTCGTGGTAGGAGACGTGCACGACCGGCTCGTCGGCCGTGACGCGTTCGTAGACGCCGAACCGGGTCCGCCACCAGCCGTCCTGCTCCCGCTTCCAGAACCGCGGCGCGGTGATGCCGTGCTCCGTCCGGTAGGCCCAGCCCGCCGGGCTCCACCACCGCTCGTCGTCGTACCCGCCGCCGTCCAGGAATTCGGCGTACGCCCCGCAGGTGACCGGGACGGTGTCCAACCAGAACGCTTCGAGGGCGAGCTCGTGCGCCGGGCGCTCGTTGTCCAGCGCCCACGGCTCGGCCGACGTGCCCATGGTGAACGCGCCGCCCGGGACCAGCACCTCGGCCGGCAGCGCGCCGGAGCGGGCGGGCGGCGGCTCCGGCGCGTGCAGCACCGGGTCGCCCTTGCGCAGCTGGTGGGTGGCCAGCATCGTCTCGTCGTGCTGCTGCTCGTGCTGGGTGATCATGCCGAACGCGAACGCCCGCTCGGTCAGCTTGCTGCCCTGCAGCGGCACGCGTTCGAGTACGTCGAACGCCTTTTCGCGAACCTGCTTCACGTACGCGCGGGCCTCGGCCGGGCCGAGCAGCGGCAGCTCCGGCCGGTCGGCCCTGGCGTGCTGGAAGGCGTCGTAGATGTCGTCGATGTCCGGGCGCAGCGGCTCGCGGCCGCCGACGTCGCGGACCAGCCACAGCTCCTCCTGCACGCCGATGTGCGCCAGGTCCCAGACCAGCGGCGACATCAGCTTGGAGTGCTGGCGGACCAGGTCTTCGTCGTCCACGGCGTCGGTCAGCGCCTCGCTGCGCGCCCGGGCCCTCGTCAGTGCTTCGGCGGCACGGGCGCGCAGGTCCTGCGCGCTCAGGTCGTCCAGTGCTTCGGCTTCTGTGCTCATGCTTCGCTCCTCGATCGGGACACGCGCCCCTGCACGCTCTCGCTGATCTCGGTGATCGATTCGTCCGCCAGCCCCGTCTCGCCCAGCTCGGCGCAGCCGAGGTCGGCGAGCGCGGCCGCCGCGGCGGCCAGCTCCGGGTCGGCCAGGCCACGCCGCGCCGCGGTGCGCCACCGGCCCGAGACGGGCCCGCACAGGTCGAGCACCTTGTCCACCGTGGACGGGCGGGCGAGCAGCGCCGAGACCAGTGCGACCGGCGGCAGCCACGCGCCCGGCGGCTGGGCGTCGAGGTACCGGATCTCCAGGTACCCCTGCGGGCGGACGGGGGTGAACATCGTCGTGAGGTGGTAGTCGAGGTCCACCGACGTGGGTTTCGGCAGCAGGGCGCCGGCGCCCTTGCCGTCGATCCAGTCGGCGAACGTCAGCCCCTCGGGCGCGTCCCACGGCCGGTCGCCGCGGGGCAGCACCAGCAACGGCGTGTCCATCAGGCGGGCGGCCCACTCCGCCGCGGGCTCGCCCGCGACGCGTTCGGTGCGCGACCGGACCGCTTCGGTGTCGTGCACCGCGAGCCAGCGGGCGGAGGCGAACCCCGTGTCGCGTCCGGCGTGGACGCGGGAATTGGCGAAGAGGGCCAGCAAGGGCGGGCCCATGGCGTGGGCGGCCGCCCAGCGGAAGGCGTGCTGGTCGGCCTCCCCCGCGTCGACGCACACCTGCAGGCCGGCGGTGCTGCACATCATCGTGATGCCGCCGGGCCCGATGGGCGCGAACCGGCGTTCCATCGCCGCGTAGCGCGGCGTGCGCAGGAGCCGGCGCGGCGCGCGGTGCGCGTCGATGCCGGTTTCGCCGAGTTCGAGCCCGTGGCGGGCGAGGAGGGTGCGCAGGTGGCGCAGATCGGCCGAGACGACCGCGTCGAGTTCGCGGAGCGTGGCCTGGGGAAGCGCGGATATTTCGACTTGGCAGCCGGGTTCGAGGCTGACCGGGCTGCCGGCCGGGAGTGGCACGGCGGGGCTGTCGGGGCGGAGGGTCCGCGGGGTGTGCGGGCCCAGCGCCGTGGCGAGTACGTCGGGATCGAGCGGTCTTGCCGGGTCGTCGGCGTGGTGCACGGTGAACTCCAGCTCCACGCCGGTCAGGCGGGGTGGCCCGTGCTTGAAGCACACCGATGCCACGTACGCCTCCCCGGCCGCGCGGTCCGCGAGGAGCCGCGCGGTCTGGTTCGACGCACTACCCGACTTCTCGGGGAAATCGTGCACCGTAGACGCTTCTGTCATGTCCGTTTCCTAGTCCCGTGTGGTGGAACTTCTCGACTTCGGACGCTACACGCGGGGTACGACAAATTCAGGGCTCGTCTTGCCCCGCAGGACGGTTTCACCACTCCGTAAGAACCCCCGGATCAGGGCAAAGCGGACTCGGTGCCCAGTCCCAATTCGGCCGCGGACGCGCGCACGGCCTCGATCACCAGGTGCAACGCGGGCCGCCGGAACGCGGTGCGCCGGTAGGCGATCGAAACCGTTCGGAGCAACGGCGTGGTGAGGGTGACGACGTCGATCCCCGGCGGCCGCAGCAGGCGCAGGCCGAGGTCCGAGACCAGGGTGACGCCCAGCCCGGCGCCCACCATCGCCATCGCCGTCGACTGCTCCTCGACCTCGTGGTTGATCTTGGGGGCGAACCCGTGACGCTGGCAGGCGGTGCGCATCGCGCGGCCGAACTGCGACTTCGCGCTGGCCAGGATCCACGGGTGCTCGGCGAGGTCGTCCAGCGACGCCGACCCCGAAGGGAACGCGCCCCGCGGCACCGCGGCGTGCAGGCGCTCGACGGCCACGACCGCGCGTTCCAGCCCGGCGTCCCACGCCATCGGCGAATCGGAGTAGTCGATGACGAACGACAGGTCGAGGCTGCCGTCGCGGACGGCCTCCGCGGTGTCCTCGGGCGCCAGCTCGCGGGTGCGGACCTCGATGCCGGGGTGGTCGCCGGCCAGCGCGGTCAGCGCCGTCGGGAGCAGGCCGGAGGCCACCGAAGCCCACACCCCGGCGGTCAGCCGGACCGTGCGGGCCTCCTGCGCCTCCTCCAGTGCGAGTGTCGCGCGCTCCACCGATCCGAGGATCTCTTCCGCGTGCTCCGTGAGCAGGGTGCCCAGCTCGGTCAGCTGGACCCGGCGGCCGAGCCGTTCGAACAGCTTCGCGCCCACGTCGCGTTCCAGCTGCGCGAGCTGCTGCGATACCGCCGAAGCGGTGTAGTGCAGCGCGGCGGCGGCCGCCGTCACGGTTCCCCGGCGGTGCAGCTCGCGAAGCATCCTCAAGCGGTGCAACGAAAGCTCCATACACAAAACCTAAACGAGATCGTGCAGGTTCGTTAAATGGACGGGACGGCCACCCCGGGCGCACGCTCGTGGAGGCGGCCGGGGTGGCCGCCCCGGACTTCCCTGGAGGTGAGTGGCCTGATGACCCCGCGCAACCCCGGACCGCTGATGCGGCTCACGTGGACCGATCCCGAAACCGGCGCAACCGGCTACCTGGTCGTGCACAGCCTGGTCTCGGGCGTCGCCACCGGCGGCACCCGGATGCGGGCCGGCTGCACGATGTCCGAGGTGGAGGACCTCGCCCGGGGCATGGCCAACAAGACCGCGACCTTCAACCTGCCGGTCGGCGGGGCCAAGGGCGGCATCGACTTCGACCCGAAGGACCCGCGCGCGTTCGGCGTCCTCAAGCGGTTCTGCGCGTTCCTGCGGCCGTGGCTCGACGCCCATTGGGTGACCGCGGAGGACCTCGGCGTCCCGCAGCACCTGATCGACGAGGTGTTCGCCGAGCTCGGGCTGGAGCAGTCGTACCACGCCGCGATCCGCCGTTCGGCCGACCCGGCCCGCACCCTGCGTCGCGTGCAGGCGGGCCTCAACGCCCCGGTGCCCGGCGGGCTCCTGCTCGGCGACGTCGTGGGCGGCTACGGCGTGGCGCAGTCGTGCCTCGGCGTCGCGGCCGCGTGGGACTGGGACGTCCGCGAGACGACGGTGGCGATCCAGGGCATCGGCACCATGGGCGGCGGCGCGGCCTGGTACCTGCACGAAGCCGGGATGAAGGTGGTCGCGGTGGCCGACGCCGCGGGAACGCTCTACGACCCGGTCGGGCTCGACGTCCCGGCGCTGCTCGAGCTGCGCGACCGCTTCGGCGAGGTCGACCGGTCGCGGCTGCCCGCCGGGGTGCGCTCGCTCCCCCGCGAGACGATCGTCGGCATCGACGCGGACATCTTCGTGCCGGCCGCGATCTCCTACGCGCTGCGCCCGGACAACGAAAACCTGGTCAAGGCGGCGGTGGTCGTCGAAGCGGCCAACGCGGCGACGACCCCGGAAGCGGAAGCGGCGCTGTCCGCGCGCGGGGTCGCCGTGGTCCCGGACTTCGTGGCGAACGCCGGCGCGGCCGCGTGGGCGTGGTGGCTGCTGCTGGGCGAGGTCGGCGCCGATCCGGCCGACTCGTTCCTGCGGCTGCGCACCGAAATGCAGGCGAAGGTCGCCCTCCTGCTGGCCGAGTGGCGGATGGACCGGCTGCCGCTGCGCGTCACCGGGCTCCAGCTGGCCGAGGCCAACCGGGTCCGGCGCACCGAAGCCGCGCTCGCCCCGGAAGGTGAGCCGCAGCTGCTCATCCCCTAGACGAGCAATGCGCAACCCGGTCAATGGTCATAAGCGGTCAGGGATCGGGTGATGGGCTGGCTGCCGGCGCGGTTGTGCCGGATGGCGGCGGTAAATCAGCCGGACCCCGCGCTCGGTGAGCAGGTGGGGTTCGTGGTCGCAGATCGCCTGGCGGTCAGCCACGGTTCGCGAAGCGGTCGGTCGCGCCGATCAGGACGTCCTGCATCGACGCGGCCGACACCGTGTGCCCGACGTCGTCGAGCATGACCAGCTCGCTGCCCGGCCAGGCGTGGTGCAGCAGCCACGGCGTGCCGACGATGTTGCTCGTGTCCAGCACCCCCTGGGCCAGCACGGCGGGGATGTGCGCGAGCTCGCCGGCCCGGCGCAGGATTTCGCCGTCGGGCAGGAACGCGCGGTTGCTGAAGTAGTGCGTGACGAGCCGGGCGAAGCAGAGCCGGTAGGCCGGGTCCTCGAAGACGTCGTGCGGCGGCACCCCGGGGAGCATGGCGTCTTCCCAGGCGCACCAGTCGTCGGCCGCCTTGTGGTGGATCGCCGGGTCGGGGTCCATGAGCAGCCGGTGGTAGGCGGCCGAGAGGTCGCCGTCGCGCTCGCTTTCCGGCACTCCTTCGCGGAACTTCGCGAAGGCATCCGGGAAGTACGAGCCGAGCCCGCGGATGAGCAGTTCGATCTCGAGGTGGCGGTCGGTCGCGAGGCCCATCAGGACCATTTCGCTGACCCGGCCGGGGTGGCGCAGGGCGTAGGCCAGGCTGAGCACCGAACCCCACGAGCCGCCGAACAGCAGCCACTTCCCGATCCCGAGGTGCGTGCGCAGCCGTTCGAAGTCCGCCACCAGGTGGCCGGTCGTGTTGGCGGAGAGGTCCGCGACCGGGGCGCCCGCGTGCGGGGTGCTGCGCCCGCAGCCGCGCTGGTCGGCCAGGACGATCCGGTAGCGCGCCGGGTCGAAGAACCGCCGGACGCCGGCCGAGCAGCCGGAGCCGGGCCCGCCGTGCACGACCAGCGCGGGCTTGCCGTCCGGGTTCCCGCAGGTCTCCCAGTGGATTTCGTGCCCGTCGCCGACGTCGAGCATGCCGTGTTCGTACGGTTCGATCTCGGGGTACCGCATCGGCGCGTCCTTCCACCTCGGAATGCAACAGCGCTGTCACATTAGCCGGGACGAGGAGTTCGCGCGCGGTCTTTTCCGCTCAGCCGAGGGTGCCGGCCAGCTCGTCGAGCGTTTCGGCCAGCTCACGCGGCCCCGCCGGTCCGATGTGGATGACGGCGTCATCGCCGGAGCCGGTCGTGTAGCTGAGGTAGCGGCCCCAGTCCGTGTCGGCGTAGTGCAGCGGCTGCTGCAGGCAGGTGTGGCGGCCGACGTCGTCGCGCCGCCCGACGTAAAGCTCGCCGCTGCCCGAGACCGGCCGCTGCACGAGGCTGACGACATCGGCGATCGCCGGGGCCAGCGGGTACGCCTCCTGCCCGCGGCGCGCGGCCTCGGCCAGGTCGGCGACCCGGACCGAACGCGGGTGCCCACCGCCGGGCCCGACCGGCGGCAGCTGCTCGACGAGGGACTCGGCGAGCCGGTTCCGGTCGATCTCCTGCACGCCGATGTGGGTCCCGTCGGAGACGGCGAGGATCGCCTGCAGCCCCTTCGCCGCGGCGAGCACGCCGTAGGTCTGCCCGTCGACACCGACCCAGCCGTAGCACTCCCGCGCGGGGTTGACCAGCAGCGGCAGCCAGTCGAGGAAGTCGACGGTGACCCGCCCGCGCACGTCGACGAGCCCGGCTTCCGCCAGCGCGGCGTCGATCCGCTTGCCCGCCTCGTCGCGCTCCACGTCCGACAGCCAGATCGGCTCCGGGCGCAGGGTGATGTGCAGCTGACCCGCCTGTTCGCGTTCAGCCAACGCGGCCAACGCCTCGACCGGAACGTCCACCCGGCCTGTTGCCACGTCCACCCGCCTACTCGCCGATGACCGGCGGACTGGTCCGCTGGTCGGTACCGAAGATCGCGTCCGGATCCGCTTCGATCAGGAAGTCCGGCCGCTGGTGCTCATCATCTTCCTCACCCTCGCCGCGCCGGCCCCCGGGGCCCATCGGCCCCATCTGCCCGCTCCGGCCGGCCGCCGACCGCGCGGCGGCGGCCTCCGCCGCGGCCGCGTTGCCCAGGCTGCCCATGCCGGAACCGCGCCCGCTGCCGAGCCCCCGCTCCCCCGCGGCGCCGTTCCCGCCACCACCGGTCCCGCTGCCGCTCCCGCCCCCGATGGGACGTCCGTTCGAGTCGAGCAGCCGGCTGCCGGCGTTGCCACTGGCCGGCCCGCGGCCGCCGGACGTGGG
Organism: Amycolatopsis sp. NPDC049159; assembly: GCF_040648295.1. Classification (NCBI taxonomy): domain Bacteria; kingdom Bacillati; phylum Actinomycetota; class Actinomycetes; order Pseudonocardiales; family Pseudonocardiaceae; genus Amycolatopsis; species Amycolatopsis sp. NPDC049159. Next base: position 335,075 of record NZ_JBEZDL010000006.1, on the reverse strand, counting down.
GTCGTTCCCGAAGGAGGTGTTGGAGTAGTTCTGGCCACCACCCCCACCGGTGCCGGTGGGGTAGAACTCGATCCCCCCGGTCCCGGGCGGCGTGCCCCCCGGCCGTTCGGTGGTCTGCCCGGGCCGCGTGGTGGTCGTGGGCGGCCGGCCGGTGCCGGTGGTGTGCGTGTCGTCGCCGGGCTTGTCGGTGATGACGCCGGGCCGATCGGTCCCACCGGGACGGTCGGTTCCCCCGGGGCGGTCCGTGCCCCCGGGGCGGTCGGTGCCGCCGGGCTGGTCGTGGCCCCCGGTACGGCCCGGGTCGACGCTGCTGGTCGAGGTGTGGTCGGTGGTCCCGTTGCCGGGGTCACCGCCCCCGCCTTCGGGGTACCACTTGTTCTTGTCGGTCGGCTCGTTGATGCCGCCGGGCCCCTTGGGGGTGTTCACGGCGATGGCGGCGCCGTCGGACTCGAGGACGCCGTAGTCGGTGGGCAGGATCGCCTGGGTACCGCTGGTGATGTTGCTGTACTGGTCCATGACCCGGACGTTGGTCTCGTTGGCCGCGTTGTACTTGGCCATGCCCTGCTGGTAGTTGTCGATGTCGTCGGCGGCCATGAAGGGCCCGGCGACCGGGATGGCGGCCTTGAGCCCGGTGGTCCAGGGATTCGGCTTGTCGGGCTTGGGCGGGATCTCGACCACGGAGTTGCTGGAGGTGTCGAAGACAGCGGCCTGCGTGTCGACGGAGGACTTGGTGACGTCGAGCGGCGCGGCGGTTTCGGCAAAGGCCTGTTCGAGCGGGCCGGCCCCGGCGTTGGCGGCGTCGGCGGCATCCCCGGTCCACGCCTGCTTCATGCGGTCCTGCAGGGACTTGATGCCCTGCGCCCGGTCCATGTAGGCGCTGGAGAGGTTGGCGACCTCGTCGGCGGCGTTGCGGAGGCCGCTGGTGTCGCCTTGTCTGAAGTTGTCGTAGATCTGCTTGCCGTCCACTCGTCAGGCCCCCTTGAGTGTGGTGATGATCGAGCCCGCCACCTGCTGAGCGGCGGCGCAGGAATCGTCCGCGCCTTCATAACCGCCGGCGTACACGTTGATCGCGAGGTCGTCTGCGACGCCGACGTCGAGCACGCAGTTGCCGATCGGCCGCCGGTCCCGCTTGTCGACGTAGATCGCCGGGTACCCCTGCACCTCGGGTGCGGGCTCCAAGAACGGGAACTGCCCGCTCTCGTGCGCGGTGTACAGCCCGGCCAGCCCGCCGAGACCGCGATCGCGGTTCCCGGTGCCGATGATGACCTGCATGCTCACGCCCTCGCCGGAAATCCGCCAGCTGCAGCCCGGACCGGACGCACCGAGACCGTTGTCCTGGGACTGGACATCCCCCGGGTCGGTGAACCGCAGCGACGAGAGCACCGACGACGGGACGACGTCGCACGGCTTGGAGACGTACTTCGAAACGTCGAGCGCGGTGGCCACCTTGGGCACGTCCGGGTTGGCAGGCGATCCGGAAGACGCCGTTTCGCTCGGCGCGGGGGTGGCGGTCCCGGTCTTCTCCGGGGAACATCCGGTGAGCAGCAGCGAAGCGGCCACGACACCGACCGCGACACGGGCAACCATGCGCACGGTCACACCGTCCGGAAGGGGTCGGCCATGCCCTGGTCGGTGGCGACCGTCTTGGTCTGCGCTTCCTTGAGCTTCTTGATGTAGCCCTGCACGTACTTGCGCATCGAGTCGTTCTGCGTCTGCAGGGCGGCGATCGAGTCGATCGTGGTCGACACGTAACCGCCGCTGACCGTGTCCTTGCCGGGGGCCTGGACCAGGTTGCTGATCAGCTGGATCTTGTCGCCGTCCTTGACGATCTTGTCCAGCTCGTCTTCCCACAGACCGATCACCGAGGCGAGCTCCTCGGGGTCCATCTTGAACTGACCGCCCCCGCCGCCTCCGCCGCCGTAGACCCGTCCTCGCTCGCCCAGGATGTCGCCACCCCAGACCGCCTGGACCGCCTGTCCGGCTTCGCCGATGATCACGACCCGCACCTTCCCCTCAGTTCACCCACGGTGATGTGGCAAAGACTAGCCAACCGTCTCACTCCGTGTCAGCGAATCGCCGCAACGTTCAGACGATGAGGGTGGGGATCCGGTTCCCTGGGCACTCCGGGTCACAGTACGTACGTACGGATTGCGAAAGTCCGGTCCGCGGTGTCAGGATTTCAGGATGCCACGCGTAAGCCAGGATCACCTCGACGCACGCCGGCGCCAGATCCTCGACGGCTCGCGCGTCTGCTTCGCGCGCTACGGCTACGAAGGTGCCACAGTCCGGCGCCTGGAGGAAGCCACCGGGCTGTCGCGCGGGGCCATCTTCCACCACTTCCGGGACAAGGAGTCGCTCTTCCTCGCCCTCGCGGAGGATGATGCCATCCGGATGGCCGACGTCGTCGCCGAGCAGGGGCTCGTGCAGGTGATGCGAGATCTGCTCGCCGGCGGAGACCACCCCGCCGACTGGCTCGGGACGCGGCTCGAGGTGAGCCGGCGGCTGCGCACCGATCCGGAGTTCCGCGGCCGGTGGGCCGAGCGGTCCGAGCAGCTCACCACCGCCACCCGGCTGCGGCTGCTGCGCCAGCGCGACGCCGGGAAGCTGCGCGACGACGTCGACGTCGACGTCCTCACCGCGTTCCTCGAGCTCGTCCTCGAGGGGCTCGTCTCCCACCTGGCGATGGGCCTGCCCGCCGCCGGCCTGGGGCCGGTGCTCGACCTCGTCGAGGAGACCGTGCGGCGGCACCGCCAGACGACGGTTTGAGCTGTCCGACACACCGATATCGCCAGCGGTGACCGCGAAGGACACGTTAGGATTGTCCGCATATCCGCAGTACACGCCGATCCAGTGCTAGGAGTGACCGTTTCGTGCGCGCAGCGCAGTCACCCGGTGACAGTACCGGGCCGGGTGACCGACCCGGCTGTCCGATAGGTTCTTCCCCCGCCACCAGGGCGGATGCGGAATGATCCAGATCCTCTTCGCCGTCCTCGGCGTCCTCCTCTTCGTGCTGCTCACGGTCGGCACCGGGCTCGCCGTCGCGGCCGAGTTCTCGCTGACCGCGCTGGAACGCAGCACCGTCGACGCCAACGTCCGCCAGGTGGGCGATCGCCGGGCCCTCACCGTCCAGAAGGCGCACCGGACGCTCTCGTTCCAGCTCTCCGGCGCCCAGGTCGCGATCACGCTCACCACGCTGATCACCGGTTACCTGGCCGAGCCGCTGATCGGCGAGCTCGTCCGGCCGCTGCTCACCGGCGTCGGGCTCCCCGAAGCGTTCGCCGGGGGCGCGTCGATCGTGCTCGCCCTCGTCATCGCGACGTCGCTGTCGATGATCCTCGGCGAAATGGTGCCGAAGAACCTCGCGATCGCGCGGCCGCTGCCGACCGCGCGCGCCGTCGCCGGCTACCACTCGCGGTTCTCGGCGCTGTTCCGCTGGCTCATCACGCTGATGAACAACAGCGCGAACTTCCTGGTGCGCAAGTTCGGCGTCGAACCGCAGGAAGAGCTGCGGTCCGCGCGCTCGCCGCAGGAGCTGGGCTCGATCGTCCGCTCCAGCGCCGAGAGCGGCACGCTCGACACGACCACCGCGGAGCTGCTGGACCGTTCGCTGCGGTTCGGCGAACGCACCGCGGAGGAGCTGATGACGCCCCGCGTGCAGCTCGAATCGCTCGGCGTCGACGACACGGTCGAGGACCTCATCGAGCTCTCGCGCCGCACCGGGTTCTCGCGGTTCCCGGTGCACGCCGAGGACCTCGACGACGTCCGCGGCGCCGTGCACGTCAAGCAGGCGTTCGCCGTCTCGGCCGCGGACCGGGCCGCCGTGCCGATCGGCTCGGTGATGCGGCCGGTGCCGACCGTGCCCGAGTCGCTGCCCGGCGACGACCTGCTCAACCGCCTGCGCGACTCCCGCTTCCAGCTGGCGATCGTCGTCGACGAGTACGGCGGCACGGCCGGGCTGGTCACCCTGGAGGACGTCGTCGAGGAGATCATCGGCGACGTCCGCGACGAGCACGACGACCGGGAGGCGCCCGCCTCGCAGCAGGTCGGCAGCGACAGCTGGCTGGTGTCGGGCCAGCTGCGTCCGGACGAGGTCACCGACGTCACCGGGTTCCGGATGCCCGACGGCGACTACGAAACCATCGCCGGGCTGATCCTCGAACGGCTGGGCAAGATCCCCGCCGAGGGTGACGCCGCGGACGTCGACGGCTGGCGGCTCACCGTCACCACCATGGACAAGCGGCGCATCGCCGAGGTCGAAGTGGCCCCGGTCCGCGTCCCCGAAGAAACCCCGGTGGCCGAGGTGGTCTCGTGAGCGACTGGCTGAACATCGCCCTCGTCGCGGTCCTGCTGCTGGCCAACGCCTTCTTCGTCGGCGCGGAGTTCACGTTGATCTCTTCGCGGCGCGACCGGCTGGAAGCGCTGCTGGAGCAGGGAAAGACACGCGCGAAGATCGTCATCAACGCGAGCAAGCACGTCTCGCTGATGCTCGCCGGCGCGCAGCTGGGCATCACCATCTGCTCGCTGCTGCTCGGCCGCCTCGGCGAGCCGGCGATCGCGCACCGGCTGTCGGCGTTCTTCGACCTGCTGGGCCTGCCCGAGGCGCTGCTGCACGCGGTCTCGTTCGCCATCGCGCTGGCGTTCATCACCGTGCTGCACGTGCTGATCGGCGAGATGGTGCCGAAGAACCTCGCCATCGCCGAGCCCGAGCGGCTCGCGCTGTGGCTGGTGCCGGTGCACGTGGGGTGGGTCAAGCTGGCCAACCCGTTCATCTGGCTGCTGAACTTCGTCGCGAACTCGCTGCTGCGCGCGGTGAAGGTCGAGCCGAAGGACGAGCTGGAGACGGCCTACACGTCCGACGAGCTGGCCGAGCTGCTCAGCGAGTCGCGCCGCGAAGGGCTGCTGGACCAGTCCGAGCACCAGCGGCTCGCGCAGACGCTGTCTTCGACGCAGAAGACGGTCGCCGACGTGCTGGTGCCCACCGCCGAGCTGACGACGCTGCCGTGCGCGCCGACGCTCGGCGACGTCGAGCGGGCGGTGTCGTCCACCGGGTTCTCGCGGTTCCCGGTCTGCACCGACGACGGTCGCCTGACCGGCTACATCCACGTCAAGGACGTCCTCGACCTGGCCGGGCAGGACCCGGCGACGCTCGTGCCGTCCGGCAAGACGCGCCAGCTCACCGAGCTGCGCGCCGACTCCCGCCTCGACGTCGCCCTCTCGGCGATGCGCAAGGAAGGCAGCCACCTGGCGCGGGCCCTCGACACGAGCGGCAGCGCCGTCGGCGTCGTCGCGCTCGAGGACCTCGTGGAGGAGTACGTGGGCACGGTCCGCGACGGCACGCACGTGGGCGCATGACCGACGTCGAAGTGCTCGCCGAACCGGACTGGCTGGCCCGGGAGGCGGCGCACGTCGAGCGGATGCGGCGGTGGACCGGACCGCACCAGGAGCGCCGTTCGCGCGGCGAGAAGCACCCGGTGCTGGACTTCCTGTTCACCTACTACTCGTACCGGCCGTCGCACCTCGAACGGTGGCAGCCCGGGCCCGGCGTAGCGCTCGCCGGGCCCGCGGCGGCGCGTTTCCTGGACCGCAAGGGCTACGTCCTCACCGGCGACGGCGTCGTGCTGGACCCCGCGAGCTTCACGCCGGGGAAGGCGCGGACGGCGGAGTTCGTCCTCGCCCTGCTGACCGCGACGGCGTCCCGCGCGCCGCGGCTGAGCTGCTTCGGGCTGCACGAGTGGGCGATGGTCTACCGCGAGCCGGCGGATTCGGTGCGGCACAACCAGGTCCCGCTGCGACTGGGTTCGGGCGGCACCGACGCCGTCGTGGAATCGCTCGACATCCGCTGCGGGCACTTCGACGCGTTCCGCTTCTTCACCGACCCGGCGCGGCCGCGCAACGAGCTGACGCCGTCGAGGGAGACGCAGGTCTCGTCGGAGCAGCCCGGGTGCCTGCACGCGAACATGGATCTGTTCAAGTGGGCGTACAAGCTGGACCCGTTCGTGCCGGCGGAGCTGGTGGCGGACTGCTTCGAGCTGGCGGTGGAGATCCGCGAGCTCGACATGCGGGCCAGCCCGTACGACCTGGCCGCACTCGGCTACCGGCCAGTGCGCATCGAAACGGCTGAAGGAAGGGCCGAATACGCCCGCGCCCAGGCTTCGTTCGCCCGCCGGGCGGCACCGGTGCGTCATCGCCTGATTGCGCATTGCCATCGCCTGGTCAGGTGATCACCCGCAGCACGTGCAACTGTGAGTCAGATTATTCTCTCTCCGATACTCACCTGTTAGGGTGATAACGGTTTGGTTGCATCGCAGCGCGTGCTTGTCATGCGCTCACCCTCGAAAGGATGACGATGGGGCGACACTACCGGGACGAGGAGCCGGTGCCGCACCCTCAGGACCGCACTTCGCGCCCGGGGACTCCCCGCGGTGAGAGCTCCGGTTCACACCCGGTCGAGGGCCGCAGCGAGACTTCGGGCGCTGTCCGGAAGCCCAAGCGCAGCTCCATCTCGGAGGCGTTCGGGATCGCGGGCCGCCCCACCGGCTCCCGCGCTGCCGGCCGCGGCGAGGCCTCTGGCGCGTACCCGGTCGCGGGGCGTGGTGAGGCGAGCGGCGCTTACCCGGCCGTGGGCCGTGGTCAGGCGTCGGGTTCGTACCCGGCCGCCGGACGCAACGACCCCTCCGCCTACCCCGCATCCGGCCGGAACGACCCCATCGCCGCGCGCGGCGAAGCCAGCGGCGCCTATCCGGCCGTGGGCCGTGGTGAGGCGTCGGGTTCGTACCCGGCCGCCGGTCGCAACGACCCCTCCGGTGCTTACCCCGCCGCCGGCCGCAACGATCCCGCCGTGGGCCGTGGCGAGGCTTCCGGCGCCTACCCCGCTTCCGCACGCAACGACATCACCGACGTGTATCCGGCCACCGGGCGTGGCGAGCGATCCGGCGCGTACCCCGCCGTCGGTCGCGAAGAACCGTCCGTTGCCCGTCGTGGCGAAGCGTCCGGCGACTACCCGATCACCGCACGCCGTGAACCTGCCTCCCACCGGGGCGAAGCGTCCGGTGCCTATCCGGCGGTCGGCCACGTCGACGCCGAAGCGAGCGGCGGAACCCAGGCCGCCGGTCCCCGCACCACCACCCGGCGAGGCTCGTCCCGCGCCGCCCGGAAGGCCGAAAGCGCGGCCGAACGGACCGAGGTCATCACCCGGCCCGACGAAGGCGACTACCCCGCCGCCACGCGCAGCGAGCCAGCCGACTCCGCCCGCACCCTCACCCGCGGCGGGTCCACCCGCGCCAAGCGGCGTGCCGAAAGCACCGAGACCAGCGAGAACACCGCCCCACCCAAGCGCAGTGAGGCCACCGGCTCGCACCGGACGCTCGGGAAGGGCGAGGCCACCGGCTCGCACCGGATCGTCGGCAAGAAGGCGCCGCGGCGCCGGATCGCCACCTGGCCGATCGCCTGTCTCGTGCTCGCCGCGCTGATCGGGCTCGGCATCGTCGGGTGGAACTGGGCCGACAGCGAGCTCAACAACCGCGCCGAGGCGCAGGCCGCCAGCTGCTCCGGTGGTACGTCGCACATGCGGATCGTCGTCACGCCGAGCGTGCAGAAGCCGCTCACCGCCGCGGCGGATCGGTGGAACCAGGCGGCCACCGTCGTGCACGGGCAGTGCGTGCACGTGATGATCGAGGCCAAGCCGTCGTCGCAGGTGCTCGACGCGCTGGTCGGCCGGGCCAACCTGGACTCCATCGGCGGGCTGCCCGCCGCCTGGCTGCCCGAGTCGTCGTACTGGGTCAGCGAGCTGACCACCAAGAAGCCGGAGATGATCGGCTCCGCCGCGCAGTCGGTGGCCAACGCCCGCTCGGCGGACTACCCGTTCGTCGGCCTCTCCGGCCAGGGCATCGACGACACCGTGCTGCGCGCCGCCCAGACCTTCCGCGAGTACCTCGAGCAGCCCGCCCAGCAGGCCGACTTCGCCGCCGCCGGGATCAAGTCCACCTAGACGCGCGTGCCGTTGTCGAGCTCTTCCACCACGGTGAGGTCGTCGTCGGCCAGCTCGAAGTCGAAGATCCCGAACTGCTCGCGGGTCCGGGTGGTGGTCGCCGACGCCGCCACCGCGACCGTGCCGGCCTGCAGGTGCCACCGGAGCACGATCTGGGCCGGGGTCTTGCCGTACTTCGCCGCGAGCGCGGTGACCGTCTCGTCGGCCAGCAGCCCGGCGTTCGCGACCGGGCTGGCCGCGGCCGTCACGATGCCCCGCTCGGCGTGGAACTCCCGCAGCGGCAGCTGCTGCAGCCACGGGTGCAGCTCGACCTGGTTGACGGCGGGGACCGCCCCGGTCGCGTCGATCAGCCGGCGCAGCTCGGCGACCCCGAACCCGGCCACGCCGACCGCACGGACGCGGCCGTCGGCGCGCAGCCGGCTCAGCGCGCGCCAGGTGTCGGGGAAGGCGCCCTTCGTGCCGTCCAGCAGGCACAGGTCCACCTGTTCGAGCTGCAACGCGGCCAGCGCCTCGTCGGCGGCGCGGCGGGCGCTGTCGTAGCCCTGCGCGGGCACCTTGACGCTGACGAACAGTTCTTCGCGGGGCACGTCCGCCGTGGCGAGGGCGGTGCCGACCGCCGTCTCGGTACCGGGCGTGGTGTCGATACCGCGGTAACCGGTGTCGAGGGCGATGCGGACGGCCCGGCCGGTTTCGGCCGCGGACAGGCCCGCGACACCGAACAGCAGCTGGGGGATGCGGATTCCGTCGGACAGGGCGAGCGAAGGCGGGACGGCCATCAACCGGTGATCCTCACTTCGGATGCTGCGCGGGTGCTCCCCATCATCCCACTGACGCGGTCCGCTCGCGCAGATGCGCCGCCGTCGCCGGGTCGGCCGGGTAGAACGACTCGATCACCAGTTCCGCGACGGTGATGTCCAGCGGGGTGCCGAACGTGGCCACCGTGCTGAAGAACGTGAGGTCGGTGCCCTCGTGGCGGAACTTCAGCGGCACGAAGATGTCACCCGGTCCAGGGACCTCCACCTCGGGCACCGGCTGGTCGCACGGGTAGCCGCGCAGCTCGTCCAGGAGTTCGGCGAGCCCGGCGTCCGCGGTCTGGCCGACCTGGCGCCGCAGCCGGCCGAGCAGGTGGGCGCGCCACTCCCCCAGGTTCAGGATGTGCGGGGCCATGCCGTCGGGGTGCAGCGTCGCGCGCAGCACGTTGGTGGTCAGCTCGGACGGGATCCCGGCGACGAAGAGCCCGATGCTCGCGTTGGCGTCGACGAGGTCCCAGTTCCGGTCGACGACGGCGGCCGGGTACGGCTCGTGCCCGGCCAGCAGCTGCCGGACGGCCCGGCGGACGGCGTCCATCCCGGGGTCCCCCAAGGCGTTTTCGGTGTAGGCGGGCGCGTACCCGGCGGCGAGCAGCAGCCGGTTGCGTTCGCGCAGCGGGACTTCGAGGTGCTCGCCGAGGCGCAGCACCATGTCCCGGCTCGGCTTGGACCGGCCGGTTTCCACGAAGCTGAGGTGGCGGGTGGAGACGTCCGCCGAGATCGCGAGGTCGAGCTGGCTGATCCGCCGCCGGTCCCGCCATTCCCGCAGCAGCTCACCCACCGGCCGCTGCCGCGCGGCCGCCTGCACCGTAGTCGTCACGCGAGCGACGCTACGGCGATCACGGGGTGGCTGCCATTACTTCGGGGGTAATGGCAGCCGGGACGACGAGTGGCACCAGCCGCTGAGCCGGTCCCGCCGGGGCCTCGGCATCGATCACTTCACGCGCGGAGTAGCACGCGCGCATGAGGTCGGCGGGTGTCACGCCCCGGCCGAACCCGGCGGATCTTCTTCCACGCGGCGAATCTCGCGAAACGTGCGACGGAAGGCCACCGCATTACCTGCCGCGTAATCGACGGGCCGCCGCCGCGGCGTCAGAGTGGGTCCCAGCGCAGGACGACGGAAGCCGTTGTCCCCCAACGAAAGGAACCACCATGAGTGACGTCCGTGGCCTCGTCGAGCAGTACATCGCCGTCTGGAACGAGACCGATGGCGACAAGCGGCGGGCCCTCGTCGCCGACGTCTTCACCGCCGACGCCGGCTACACCGATCCGCTCGGGGCGGTCGCCGGGCACGACGGGATCGACCAGTTCGTCGCCGGGGCGCAGGCGCAGTTCGGCGGGCTCGCCTTCAGCCTGCCGGCCGAGCCCGACGCGCACCACGACCTCGCGCGGTTCCAGTGGTACCTCGGGGCGCCCGGGGCGGCGGAGCCGGTCGCCATCGGGTTCGACGTCGTCGAACTCCGGGAGGGGAAGATCGCCAAGGTGCACGGCTTCCTCGACAAGATGCCGGGCTGAACCGACGCACGGCGTGCGGGCTCCCGGGCAGGGGAGCCCGCACGCCGCTAGCTCTTGAGCGCGCCGCGCCACCGCACGGTCGGACGCAGCTTCTCCGGGTTCACCCGGTGCTTGTTGGCGCCGACGATGTCGAACATCGACTCGATCAGCGTGTCCGACAGCAGGTGCGGCGCCAGCCCCAGCCCGACCAGCCCGGTGTGCTTCACGTTGTAGTAGTGCTCCGGCGCCTCGGTGCGCGGGTTCTCCAGCTGCTCGATCTGCACCGGGCCGGGGAAGCGGTCGGCGACGAGCTCGGCGATCGCGGCCACGGAAAGGCTTTCCGTCATCTGGTTGAAGACGCGGAACTCCCCCGCGTCGGCCGGGTTCTCGACGGCGAGCCGGATGCACTCGACGGTGTCGCGGATGTCGATCAGGCCGCGGGTCTGCGTGCCCTTGCCGTACACGGTCAGCGGCTGGCCGAGCACGGCCTGGATGACGAACCGGTTCAGCACCGTGCCGAACACCGCGTCGTAGTCGAACCGGGTGGCCAGCCGGGAGTCCAGCGCGGTCTGCGGCGTCTGCTGCCCGTACACGACGCCCTGGTTGAGGTCCGTGGCCCGCAGCCCCCAGGCGCGGCACGTGAATTCGATGTTGTGCGAATCGTGGACCTTGGTCAGGTGGTAGAACGAGCCCGGTCGTTTCGGGAACAGCACGCGGTCTTTGCGCCCGTTGTGCTCGAGGTCCAGCCAGCCTTCTTCGATGTCGATGTTCGGCGTGCCGTATTCGCCCATCGTGCCCAGTTTGACCAGGTGGATCGCCGGATCGATCTCCGCGATCGCGTAGAGCAGGTTCAGGTTGCCGATCACGTTGTTGTGCTGCGTGTACGCCGCGTGTTCGCGGTCGATCATGGAATACGGCGCCGACCGCTGCTCGGCGTAGTGCACGACCGCGTCGGGCGCGAACTCGCGCACCGCCCCGAACAGGAACTCCGCGTCCAGCAGGTCACCTTCGTAGCTGGTGATCTCGCGTCCGGAGACTTCGTGCCAGGCCGCGATCCGGTCCTTCAGCGATTCGATCGGAACCAGGCTTTCGACGCCGAGTTCTTCGTCGTAACCGCGGCGGGCGAAATTGTCGAGAACGGCCACCTCGTGGCCTTTGTCCGATAAGTGCAACGCGGTCGGCCAGCCCAGATATCCGTCACCGCCGAGAACCAGCACCCGCATTGTGCCGCCTTTCCTGCTCGTTTACGCCCCCCGACGCTATCGACCACCTGCTGATGAAGACCTGGCAATCGGCTGTGAATCTCCTATGCGTAGGGGGGTCGGACGGCGCGGCGGCCGGCCCGCGGGGAGGATGGGGTCATGACGACCGTAACCAACGGCGTGCGGCCCCGCACAACGGAGAAGACGCGCCGCCGCGGCTGGGCCCGGCTGGCCCGCGCGGCCGCGACGTCGTTCGCCGCCACCGTGCTCAGCCAGGTCGTCCTGCTCGCCGTCCTCGCCACCGGCGGGGCCGCCGCGCTCGCCGGCACGCTGGCGTGGGCCGCCGGGGCGGTGCTGAACTTCCTGGTCACCCGCCGCTGGGTGTGGGGCCGCACCGGCCGGCCGCGCGTCCGGCGCGAGCTGCTGCCGTACCTGGCCGTGATCGGTCTCGGCGGGCTCGTTTCGATCGGGCTGACGACGCTGGCCGGTTCGCTGCTCGCGCGGGCGGACCTGCCGCACTTCTGGTGGGTCGTGCTCGTCGACGGCGCGTACGTCGGCAGTTACGCCCTGGTGTTCGTCCTCAAGTTCACGCTGCTCGACCAGGTCGTGTTCGGCCGCGGCGCAGCACGTACCCCCGCCACCACGTCCCGGTCATGACGCGGGCGTAGTTCGCGCCGTAGACGAGGCTGCCGCCCTTCTTGCTCTTGCCCGCCTTGCGCAGCCGCATGCTCATCGGCAGCTCCAGCACGCGGGCGCCGCGCGCGGTCACGCCGAGCATCAGCTCCGACGACTGGTACTGCGGCTCGTTGAGCGGCACCGCGCAGGCCAGCTCCGCCCGCATCGCGCGGAAGCCGAACGACGTGTCGGTGATCCGCCGCGCGGTCAGCGCCGACGCCAGCGCGGCGAACACCCGCACGCCGAGCCACCGGACGCGGCTGTCGGCCTCTTCGTGCCCGAGCCGCCGCGACCCGGTGACGAAGTCCGCGGTGCCCTCGACGACCGGGCTGACCAGCGCTTCCAGCTCGCTGTTGTCGTACTGCCCGTCGGCGTCGGTCGTGACGACGTACTCGGCGCCACGCTCCGCCGCCAGGTGGTAACCCAGGCGCAGCGCCGCGCCCTGGCCGCGGTTGCGCGGCGCCACGCAGACGTACGCGCCGTGCGCTTCGGCGATCGCGGCCGTGTCGTCGGTCCCGCCGTCGACGACGACGAGGACGTCCACCGGCATCCCGAGGCACCGGTCCGGCATCTTCTCCAGGACCTCGCCGATCCCGCCGGCCTCGTTGTAGGCGGCGATGACGACGGTCAGCGGCGCGAACCCGGCGTCCGGGTGGCGGCGCCGGAAGTCGCCGAGGGCACCGGAATCGACGTCGTCGGGGAACGCGGCGAGCCGCTTCCGGCTGGCTGAGGTCAGCGTCGTGAAGCCGAGCGCCCCGGCCACCGGGAACAGCACCAGCGCCGGGATCTGGTAGCGCCACGAGAACTGGAACACCGCCGAAGCGAAGAGCAGGACCAGCCCGCTCGACGCCGCCAGCAGCGCGCCCGCCCGTGCTCGGTCCAGGGGCTTCTTGCGCCGGAAGATCGTCAGCAGGCCGAGCAGCGCGCCGAGGCCGAGCACGCCGCCCGAGACGTACCCGCCGCCCAGCTGGTAGTCGCGCAGGACCTTCGCCAGCGGCTGGTCGGCGCTCGCCACGACGCCGTCGTTCTGCTGCGTGACCAGGTCGATGAGCGACTGGTCGGCCCACTGCGGGTAGGACAGCTGGAACTGCCACCGGTCGAGGGGCACGTCGGTCGGGTCCTGCTCGCGGCTCCAAGCGAAGCTCTTGGCGAAGTCGTCCAAGATCGCCGCGGCGACGTCGCCGGGCTGTTCCTTCAGGACGTCGATCGCGAATTCGTGGGCCAGCGCGGCCTTGTCCGCGCCGGGCGGGAGGGGGCCGGGCCAGTTCGGGTCGAGATCGGCGTGCGTGTAGTTGTCGACGAGCCGGGTCTCGCGCGGCTCGGCCGGGCAGAAAACCTTCAGTTCCGCCGAAAGCTCGAGGTTCGCGCAGTCGGCGACCGCGGCGGTGCGGCCGTAGAGCATGTTGCCCGACGGCCCGGTCAGCCCCCACTTGCCGGTCTCCGCGTGCACGCGCGCCGAGTACGGCACGAGCACGACGAGCAGGCCCAGCACCGCGACGCCGGCCCGGCGCCAGCCCGCCCGGTGCTGCCACGCTCCGCCGGCGACGACCAGGAAGACCAGCAGCGGCAGGGCCAGCGAGATGCCGATCAGCCGGGTCAGCACGCCGAACCCGAGCAGCAGGCCCGCGGCGCCGGCGCGCTTCCAGCCCGGCGCGCCCCGGCCGAGCAGGAGCCACAGGAGCCCGAGGAGCACCGCCTCGAACGTCACCTCGGACATGATGTTCTGCTCGATCTGCAGCTGGTACGCGTCGAGCAGCACCGGCGCCGCGGCGAGCGCGGCGACCCACGGGCGGCCACCGAGCCGCAGCACCAGCGCGTAGACGCCGATCGCGATGAGGATCCCGCCGGCGTGCTGGACCGCCGCGACCCACGCCAGGCCGCCGACGGCCAGCAACGGGCGCAGCACCAGGTCGTAGCCGATCGGGTCGAGCTGGTCGGCGCGCAGCGCGTGCAGGTTGTCGAGGTAGCGGAACGAATCGATGTACAGCAGCGCGGGCCGGTAGGCCAGCCAGGTCAGCACCCGCAGGACGATCGCCGGGACGAGGAGCAGGAGAAGCAGCCAGTGGCGGCGCGGGAACGCCGTCACGGTGTCGCGTTCGGACGGTCGAGGCCCGAGAAGTACTTCCACGCCGTGGCGAGGCCGTCGACCAGCGGTACTTCGGGGCGGTACCCGATGGTCTCCGCGCTGGCCGAGACGTCGACGACGACCGCGGGCATCTCCCCCGCCGGCGCCTCGACGTGCTCGACGGGCAGCTCGGCGCCGGTCACCTCGCGCACGGCCTCGACCATCTCGAGCACCGACACCGAGCGCCCCGCGCCGACGATCGCGCGGCCGGTGTGGCCGCTGGCGAAGGCCGAGAGGATCGCGCGGACGACGTCGTCGACGTGGACGAGGTCGCGGCGCTGGCGGCCGTCGCCGTAGACCTTCACACTGCCGCCGGTGAGCGCGGCCCGCATCATGCGCGGCACGAAACTGTCCTTGTGGGACATTCCCGGGCCGTAGACGTTGGTGAACCGCAACGCGCACGTCGTCATGCCGTACGCGCCGGCGTAGCCCGAGAGCAGCATTTCGCACGCCGCTTTCGTGGCGCCGTACGGTGTCAACGGCCGTAGCGGCAGGTCCGGGGTGATGGTCGCGGTGCCGACGTTGCCGATCACCGCGTTGGTCGAGGCGAGCAGGAACTTCGGCACCTCGCGGCGGCGGGCGAGTTCGAGCAGTTCCTGGGTGACCAGGACGTTGTCGGCGAAGGTGTCTTCGGGCAGCTCGACCGACTTCAGCACCGACGTCAGCGCCGCCAGGTGCACGATCCCCGCGGTCCCGGCGGTCACGGCCTCCTCGCGGACGGCGGCCTCGCGCAGGTCGCCGGTCACCACGCGGACGCCGTCGAGGTCTTCGGGGAGCGGCACCCGGTCCACGACGGTGACCGGGACGTCCCGGTCGAGGAGGGCGCGCACGACGGCCCGGCCGATGAAGCCGCTGCCGCCGGTCACGACCACGGACGTCCGATCGGGACCGTGCGCACTCGCCATGGCGGTCAACCTACCTCCCGTTCCTGTGCGCACGCCGTGGACCCGCGTACGCAGAAGTGCGTATGGCCGCTCCCCCGGCCGGCTTGGTGTCCTTGAGCGGTCACACAGCAATGGGGAGGAAGACCAGCCATGAAAAGACTCTTCACCGTTCCGGCACTGCTCCTGGCCTCGCTCGCGGGAGCCCTCACCGTGTCGGCCGCGCCCGCCCAGGCGGCGACGACCGACGTCGGCGTCATCCCGTCGAGCCGGTCGTGTCCGGCCGGGACCGAGGCGATCGTCATCCGGATGGACGACGAGGACTCGGGCAACGCCAACTCGCGCGGCGGCTTCATCGGGGCGGTCGGCAGCACGAGCAACACGGAGCTGTTCTTCTGCCGGGTCGACGGCGCCGCGTTCCGGGGCGTCACGCAGTCCGGCTCGTTCCGGCCCTACTCGGTGCTCAAGCTGGGCGCGAACTGCCCGAACGGCTCCCAGGAGTTCTCGCGCCGGTTCGACAACGAGGACGACAGCAACAACAACTCGTTCTCGGGCAACATCTTCCCGAACGTGAGCGACAGCAACACGCTGCTGCGGTTCTGCCTGTTCGCCCCGGGGGTGGCCACGACGACGGCGTTCCCGAACGTCGGCTTCGGCTACCTCGTGTTCTCCGGGGTCGATTCGTCGGGCTTCTTCCACACCGACGACGAGGACGACAGCAACAACAACTCCTACAGCGCGCCGGCCGGGATCAGCAGCATCGCGCAGTCGATGGTCAGCGCCGGTTCGAACACCACGCTGAACGTCCGGATCGCCCGGTAACACCCGGTTCGTATCTCCCTCGGCGCTTCCGGGTCTTTCTTGACCGGACGAGCCGAGGGGGATTCCGGGTGAGCGGTGAAGTGACGGCGCGGTGCCTGCACCGCGCCCTCGAAGTGGTGCGCGAGCTGAAGGCGGCGGGGCCGGCCGAGGGGCTGGCGAGACTGGGCCGGCTGGTCGGCTGCGACGTCGTCTCGTGCACGAGCACCGAGCACACGACCCGCCGCCTGACCGGCACGGTGACCGACCGGCCGGAGCACAACCTGATGCGCCACGCGGAGTTCCGGGCGCTGGCGCACCAGCACCCGGGGTTCGCGGCCCACCGCTCGGGAGCGCTGCGGCTGGGTACGGCGGCCGCGCTGACCGAACTGGCCGACCTCCGGACGCTGCGCGGGCTGCCCTTCTACACCGACTTCTACCGCCCGCGCGGCACGGTCGACCAGCTGCTGTGCGTGGTCCAGGTCGACGACCGGCACGGACGCGTCCTCACGCTCAGCCGGTCGCGGCCCGGGTTCTCCGCCCGCGACCACGACCTGGTCGAGCTGCTCACGCCGCACCTGGCCCAGGCGTTCGCCCGGCACGAGCGGCCGGCGGTCCACCCGGTCGCCGGGACGGCCCCGGAGCTGACGGCCCGCGAGCAGGAGGTGGCCACTCTGGTCGCGCGGGCGGCGTCCGACCGCGAGATCGCCCGGCGGCTCGGCATCAGCCCGCGGACGGTCCAGAAGCACCTGCAGCAGATCTACCGCAAGCTCGGCCTCACCAGCCGCGCCGAGCTGCTGCTCCACCTGTCCGGTACCGGGGTCGTGAGTGCGTAACAGTGTCAGAACACTGTTACGCACTCACGACCACTCAGGCGAAGGCTTCCGGGGGCGGGCAGGAGCAGACCAGGTTGCGGTCGCCGGAGGCGCCGTCGATGCGGCGGACCGGGGGCCAGATCTTCGCCGCCGTCCGGCCCGCCGGGAACGCCGCCGTCTCGCGGCTGTAGCGGCGGTTCCAGTCGCCGGCCAGGCAGCCCGCCGTGTGCGGGGCCAGCCGCAGCGGGGACTCCGCCAGCGGCCACTCCCCCGACGCCACGCGGTCGATCTCCGCGCGGATCGCGATCATCGCCGCGCAGAAGCGGTCCAGCTCGGCCAGGTCCTCGCTTTCGGTCGGCTCGACCATCAGCGTGCCCGCGACCGGGAACGACATCGTCGGCGCGTGCAGCCCGTAGTCCGCCAGCCGCTTCGCGACGTCGTCCACGGTCACGCCCGTGGCCTTCGTCAGCGGCCGCAGGTCCAGGATGCATTCGTGGGCCACGAAACCCGAGCGGCCCGCGTACAGCACCGGGTAGTGCTCACCGAGCCGGCGGGCGATGTAGTTGGCGTTGGCGACCGCCACGAGCGTCGCCCGGCGCAGGCCCTCGGCACCCATCATCCGGACGTAGGCCCACGAGATCGGCAGGATCGACGCGCTCCCCCACGGCGCCGCGCTGACCGGGCCGACGCCGGACCCGGGCCCGGCCGCCGGCTGCAGCGGGTGGTTCGGCAGGAACGGCGCCAGGTGCGCGCGCACGCCGATCGGGCCGACGCCGGGACCGCCGCCGCCGTGCGGGATGCAGAAGGTCTTGTGCAGGTTCAGGTGCGAGACGTCGGCGCCGAACCGGCCGTACTGGGCGACGCCGATCAGCGCGTTCAGGTTGGCGCCGTCGACGTACACCTGCCCGCCCGCGTCGTGCACCGCCGCGCACACCTCGCCGACGGTGTCCTCGTACACCCCGTGCGTCGACGGGTAGGTCAGCATGATGGCCGCCAGGTCGCCCCGGTGCTTGTCCACAGTGGACTTGAGGTGCGCGAGGTCGATGTTTCCGTCGTCGTCGCAGCGGACGACGACCACCCGCATACCCGCCATCACGGCACTCGCCGCGTTCGTGCCGTGCGCGCTGGCCGGGATCAGGCAGACGTCTCGCGCGTCCTCGCCGCGCGAGCGGTGGTAGGCGCGGATCGCCAGCAGGCCGGCGAACTCGCCCTGGCTCCCGGCGTTCGGCTGCAGCGAAACCGCGTCGTAGCCGGTGATCCGCGCGAGCCAGGCACCCAGGTCGGCGACGACCTCGAGGAGGCCGGCGGCGTCCTCGGCGGGCGCGAACGGGTGCAGCCCGGCGAACTCCGGCCAGGTGACCGGTTCCATCTCCGCGGTGGCGTTGAGCTTCATCGTGCACGAGCCGAGCGGGATCATGCCGCGGTCGAGCGCGTAGTCCTGATCGGACAGCCGGCGCAGGTACCGCAGCATCGCCGTTTCCGACCGGTGCTCGTGGAACACCGGGTGGGTGAGGAACGCGCTCGTGCGCCGCAGCGGGGCCGGGAGCGCGTCGGCCGTGTCCGCGTCCAGGCCGTCCACATCGGACACCGAGACGCCGAACGCCTTCCACACGAACGAAAGCCGCTCGCGGGTGGTCGTTTCGTCGCAGGCGACGCCGACGTGGTCGCCGTCGATCCGGCGCAGGGTGACGCCGAGGTCGCGGGCCGCCGCGACGACCGCGTCCGCCCGGCCGGGCACCGCCACCGTCACGGTGTCGAAGAACTCGCCGTGCACGACCTCGACCCCGCCTTCGGCCAGGCCGGCGGCCAGCACGGTCGCCATCCGGTGGGCCCGCAACGCGATCGCGCGCAGGCCGTCGGGGCCGTGGTACACGGCGTACATCGACGCCATCACCGCCAGCAGGACCTGCGCGGTGCAGATGTTCGAGGTCGCCTTCTCGCGGCGGATGTGCTGCTCGCGCGTCTGCAGCGCGAGCCGGTACGCGGGCGCGCCGCCGGCGTCCTTCGCGACCCCGACCAGGCGCCCGGGCAGCTGCCGCTCCAAGCCCTTTCGCACCGCGAGATAAGCGGCGTGCGGGCCGCCGAAGCCGAGCGGGACGCCGAAGCGCTGCGTCGACCCGACGGCGACGTCGGCGCCGAGCTCGCCGGGCGGCCGCAGCAGCGTCAAGGCGAGGGGGTCGGCCGCGACGACCACCGCGGCGCCGCGCTTCTTGGCTTCCGCGATGGTCAGGTCGAGCTCGTGCACGGCCCCCGACGCGCCGGGGTAGGCCAGCAGCACGCCGAAGAAGTCGCCGCCGAGCCCCAGCCCGGTGAGTCCCTGCGACAGGTCTTCCACGACCAGTTCGATCCCCAGCGGCTCGGCTCGCGTCCGCAGCACGGCGAGGGTCTGCGGCAGGGTGTCCTGGTCGACGACGAACCGGTTCGACTTCGCCCGGCCGGCCCGGCGCACGAGCGTCATCGCTTCGGCGGCCGCGGTGGCTTCGTCGAGCAGGGAGGCGTTCGCGACCGGGAGCGCGGTCAGGTCCGCGACCATGGTCTGGAAGTTGAGCAGCGCTTCGAGCCGCCCTTGGGAAATCTCCGGCTGGTAGGGCGTGTAGGCGGTGTACCAGGCCGGGTTCTCGAGGACGTTCCGCCGGATCACGGGCGGGGTCACGGTGTCGTGGTAGCCGAGCCCGATCATCGCGGCGGTCGGCCGGTTGCGGGCGGCCAGCTCGCGCAGTTCGGCCAGCGCCTGGGCTTCGGAGGCCGCCGGCGGCAGTTCGAGGGGCTCGGCGGACGCGCGCAGCGACTCGGGAACGGCGTGTTCGGCGAGTTCGTCGAGGGAGGCGACGCCGATGACGTCGAGGATCGTGCGCAGCTGGGCCGGACCCGGCCCGAGGTGCCGCTCGGCGAACGGGATCCCCTGCTCCAGGGAGGCGAGTGACGGATTCACGAAGGCCTCCTGGGGACGGCGGGGCGGGGCCGGGACAACGGTGTCCTGGCCCTCCCCACTCTGTCCGTACCCCGAGGGGCGCCTGAGAGTTTCGCCCGCGTGGTTGAACCGGGCTTGCACCGTCGGCGGGGCCATCAGGTGGTGTCCTGACGACCCGCTTTCCAGAGGCGTCTCGTCCGCGCGGTCCAGGGTGCCTGAGAGGTTCCGGGGAGGACTTGCTCCTTCGGCGCCGAGCTCAATATGAGGCTCGGACTCTCCCGCGCGGATTCGTCGACCGCAGGGAGAACCTTACTCCGTCCGCCGCAGCGGTGATCAACCGGTCTTGCGTGCGTTGCGGCGCTGGGTGAGCTCGTCCGGCTCGTGCGTCTCGACGACGCCGCCGTCCGCGCGCTCGGCGGGGAATTCGTGGATGGTCCCGCTGATCTCCTGCATCGCGCCGCTGACCGCGATGCCGAAGACGCCCTGGCCGCCTTGGAGCAGGTCGACGATCTCCTCCGGCGAGGTGCATTCGTAGACCGTGGTGCCGTCGGAGAACAGCGTCACCTTGGCCAGGTCGCGGACCCCGCGCAGGCGCAGGTGGTCGACGGCGACCCGGATGTTCTGGAGCGAGACCCCGGTGTCCAGCAGCCGCTTGACGACCTTGAGGACCAGGATGTCCTTGAACGAGTACAGCCGCTGCGAGCCGGAGCCGTGCGCCGTGCGGATGCTGGGTGCGACCAGCTTCGTCCGGGCCCAGTAGTCGAGCTGGCGGTAGGTGATCCCGGCGATCTGGCACGCGGCCGGGCCGCGGTAACCCACCAGCTCGTCCGGCAGCGAGTCGTCGGGGAACAGCTCACCCTGTTCGCCACCCGCGACCCCAACAGGCTGCTTCTCGGAACCAGCCTCGACCACGCAAGCCTCCCCTCGCCCGACCGGACGGCCGGCGAATGACAGCCGGGGAGTCCCAGGAGCGGGACCCGCCGGAGATCAACCGCCACGATCCGGCCCCAGACCGTGAATCACATCGTGGCGATTTACCTCTCTCGACGGTAAGCGTCAGGAGAACACCGGTCAACGCGACGCGCGGCAAGCCTCAACGGTCGGATGAGCCTTTGAGCCGTTCGCTATACCCCGTGCGCGGCGGTTCAAACTCCTTGACGTGTTTTACTCAGCCGAGTAACTTTTTACTCATGCAAGTAAGCACCGACATCATGGCCGAGATGGGGCTCAGCCCCACCGAGGCCGCACGCCGCGCGCAGATCATCGGCGCGACCATCGGCGTCCTCGCCGACCTCGGGTACCGCCGGACCACGTTCGCCAAGATCAAGGAGCGGGCCGGGCTCAGCAGCACCCGGCTGATCTCCTACCACTTCACGAACAAGGCCGGCCTGATGCAGGCCGTGCTCAGCACGGTCGTCGAGACCAGGAACGGCTACCTGAAGGAGCGCACCGGCGGCGGGCTCGACCCCGCCGACCGGCCCGGCTACCTGCGGGCGCACATCGAGACGTCGATAGCGTTCCTGCGCACGTACCCGGAATGCGTCCGGGTGCTGACCGAGCTGGCCGCCAACACCGACGACGTCGACGGCTGGGTGATGACGAAGGTGCTGGTCGACGACCTGCGCGTGCACGGCCTGGCCCGCCAGCTCAAGCAGGGCCAGGCCGAAGGCGCGTTCGGCGAGTTCACGCCCGAGGTGATGGCGATGTCGATCGCGCAGGCCATCGACGGCGTCGCCGCGGCCTACGCCGCCGACCCGGCACTGGACCTGGAGAAGTACGGCCGCGAGGTGGCCGACACCTTCGTCAAAGCGACGGCGCCTTGAGCACGCGGTCGAGCCGCTCCTCGATGCGGGCCTTCGGGAACGCGCCGACGATCGTCTCGACCGGCTCGCCGTTCCGGAACAGCATCATGGTCGGCAGCGACATGACCTGGTAGGACCGGGTCGTCTCGGGGTTCTCGTCCGCGTTGATCTTGCGGACGACGAGTCCGCCGGCCCGCTCGGTGGCCAGCTGCGCCAGCACCGGGCCGACCATCCGGCACGGGCCGCACCAGGTGGCCCAGAACTCGACGAGCACGGGAACGTCGCTGCCGAGGACCTCGGCGAAGGTCGCATCGGTGACAGCACTGACGGTGGCGTCTTCGGACACGGCGGTCTCCTTCACGGGCGCGGGGATTCGGGCACGACACACGGGTCGGGCGCTTGCCGGGCGAGCGCGCCGGCGAGCTTCGCGGCCAGTTCGCCGCGGATGCCGCCGAGGCGGGCCAGGAGCGCGTCGGCTTCTTCGAGCTTGCGGCGGTAGACCTCGATCGAATTCGCGCAGGAGTCACCGGTTTCGTGGCCGCTGCGCAGGCACTCGACGAACGGCCGGGTCTCCTCCAGGGTCAGCCCGACCGTCTGCAGGGTCTGGATCTCCTTGACCAGCTGGAGGTCGTCCTCGTCGTATTCGCGGTAGCCGTTCGCCGAACGACGGGCCGCGAGGAGGCCCTGATCCTCGTAAAAACGCAGCGCACGGGTGGTGACACCCGTGCGCTGCGCAAGCTCTCCGATCCGCATACCCCGACGCTAGACGTTGACGTCCGCGTCAAGGCAAGTACTCAGGTGTCCGCTCCGCGGAAGTCTTCCGGCGACACGGAGTCGAGGAACTCGCGGAACTTCTCGACCTCGTCCTCCTGCTCGTCCGGGATGATCAGGCCGGCCTCTTCCAGCACCGAGTCCACGGCGTGGATGGGGACCCCGATCCGCAGGGCCAGCGCGACCGAGTCGCTCGGCCGGGCGGACACCCGGATGTCGCCGTCGAAGACCAGTTCCGCGAAGAACGTGCCTTCCTTGAGGTCGGTGATGACGACCTGCTCGAGTTCCCGGCCGAGCGCCCCGATGACCTCTTTCAGCAGGTCATGCGTGAGCGGGCGGGCCGGGCGGACTCCCTGCTGCTCCAAGGCGATGGCGGTGGCTTCGACCGAGCCGATCCAGATCGGCAGGTACCGTTCGCCCTCGGTTTCCCGCAGCAACAAGATCGGCTGATTCGCGGGCAGCTCGACCCGCACCCCGACGACGCGCATCTCGCTCATCGGATTTCGCCTCCCTCTCGTGCACGGGCTTCAGCGGTGGAACGGCTTCGCGCCGCCACTGTCGACGCTACCCGTCATCCGCGCGCTGTGCTCGCTGTCCGGACTCTCTCGGTTCGCCTGCCGCAAACCCGTGCCTTCACGGTACGGCATGCGGTGCCGAACATTCAGTCATTGACATGGGACCGCAAAGAGGATCTCACTCCCCCGTTGCGGTCTCGATGGTGATCAACACCCGGCGACGCCACGGATTCCGGCCTTGACGAGGAGCGTGTGCAGCGTCACGGACAGTGCCGCCAGCTCGCGCACCACTTCGTCGGCCCTCGATTTGGCCTCCGGGTCACGATGCCGGTACACCGGGGTCACGATCTGCTCCAGCAACCCGACCTCGCGGTCGGCCGCGGCGCGAAAGGCACGCAGGTGTCTCGGCTCGATACCGAATTCGGTCATCGCCCGCACCGTCCGCGCCACCAGCACCGCGTCCGGGTCGAAGAACCCGGCGGGACCGGGCCGGACCAGGCCGTACTGCTGCAGCTCGGCCAGCGCGGCGGCGTCGATGCCCGCCTGCTCCAGGAGTTCCTCCTGGGTCAGGCGCAGCTCCCTGCCCGCGGTGAAGTCGTCCGCCACGGGCAGGCCGACGTTCTCGGCCGGTGCGTCGATCGGCACCAGCCGGCGCGGCGGGCGGGGCAGGTCCGCGACGGGCCCGGCACCCGAGTCCGCCGCGTCCAGCTGTTCCTTGATGACCTTCAACGGGAGGTAGTGGTCCCGCTGGGCGGCCAGGACGAACCTGAGACGCTCCACGTCCGCCGCGGCGAACTGCCGGTAGCCCGAAGGCGTCCGGCCCGGGGTGACCAGGCCTTCCGCTTCGAGGAACCGGATCTTGGAGATGGTGACATCGGGGAAGTCGCCGCGCAGCTGCGCGAGAACGGCCCCGATGCTCAACCCGTCGCGTTGTGGCCGTCCGGCCGCCGTCACTGCGCCCCCTGGCCCCCGTGCCCCGGGCCGGTCAGGAAGACCAGGCGGAACTTCCCGATCTGCACTTCGTCGCCCCCGGCGAGAACGGCCTGGTCGACCGGCTCGCGGTTGACGTAGGTGCCGTTGAGGCTGCCGACGTCGATGACGACGAACTCGCCGCCCTCACGCCGGAATTCGGCGTGCCGGCGGGAGACCGTGACGTCGTCCAGGAAGATGTCGCTGTCCGGGTGCCGCCCGGCGCTGGTGGTGTCGCGGTCGAGCAGGAACCGCGAACCCGCGTTGGGCCCGCGCTTCACGACCAGCAGCGCCGAACCCGCCGGGAGGGCGTCGACACCCTGGACGGGCGCCTCCGCGGCGGGGGCGGGCTCGTGACCTTCGACTTCGGCCAGGAAGTCGGCCCGGAAGACAGAGGTCCGCTCCGGAGACTGCTCCGGGGGAACGCCGCCGGGCCCGTCGTTCGTGCTCACCTGAGCTCTCCTCCACACATGCTGTGTTGCCTAGTACTCAAGAACGTGTAGCTGCCAACGTACCGTGTCTGATCGATTCTCCGAGCCCCGGCTCCCCGAACCGGCGCAGCGCTGGTCCGACCGGGTGGGAGCGGGCTTCAGCCCTTGGTCAGGGCGTCGTAGGCCTCGGCTTCGAGCAGCGCTTCCAGACCCGCCGGGTCGTCGAGCCGGATCTCGATCAGCCAGCCTTCGCCGTAGGGGTCGCTGTTGATCAGCTCGGGCGAGTCGGCGACCGAGTCGTTCACCGCGACGATCTCGCCGTCGACCGGCGCGAACAGCTCGGAGACGCTCTTGGTCGACTCGACCTCGCCGAAGACGTCGCCCGTGCTGAGCTGGCGGCCGACCTCGGGCAGGTCGACGAACACGACGTCACCGAGCTGGTCCTGCGCGTACTCGGTGATGCCCACGCGGACGAGCGTCTCCTCGCGGGTGGCGACCCACTCGTGTTCCTCGGTGTAGCGAAGCTCTTCAGGAGCGGACACCGCCGGTCCCCTTTCATGCCCTCACTGGCGAAACGTGCTGGGCGAAGTCTTACACCCACACGGCGCAACCGCCGGGCCCGGGCCCGGCTCAGGCTTCCCGCGCCCCGCGGAGGGCGTTGCGCGCCTGGAGGACGTAGAGCACGCCGGACCAGACGTAGAGGACGCCGCCCCAGATCGTGAAGGCGTACCCGATCGGCCGAGCGATCGCGGCGACGTCCGAGCCGCCCTGCGCGAGCAGCAGGAACGGGAAGGCGTACATCAGCACGAAGGTGGCGCCCTTGCCGATGTAGGTGACCTCCGGCGGCGCGAACCCGCGGCGGCGCAGCGTCAGGACGCACACGCCGAGGACGGCTTCGCGCAGCAGCAGCGGCACGACCACCCACCAGGGGATGATCTCGCGGGCGAGGAACGCGATGAGGGTGGCGAGGATGTACAGCCGGTCGGCGGCGGGGTCGAGCAGCTGCCCGAGCCGCGACATCTGGTTGAGCCAGCGGGCGAGCTTCCCGTCCAGCCAGTCGGTGAGCGCGCTGAAGACGAGGAGGGCCAGCGCCCAGCCGTCCTCTTCGGGGCCGAGCAGCAGCCAGAGGAACACCGGCACGCCGGCCAGCCGCAGCAGGGACAGGATGTTGGGAACGTTCATCGCCTGCCGCAGCAGGGACGGCTCGGGGGCGCCCGCCGGAGCGGCGGGTTCGGGCGCGGCTGTGCTCACCGGGCCATTAAACAGCGGAGCGGGGTGGCGGCGTCGGGTGGTGCGGTGGGGGTTCGGGTGAACGGCTCGGGGCCGGCAGCCGGGATGACCCGGCAGCGGGGCGGCCCGGCGGCGAGGTCGGCACGCGCGGCGACCTCGGGCGGAACCTGCAACTTGACTGAGCCACGCGTCGGCCGGCGCGACTCGGGGGCCGTGCGACCGTCGGCAGAGCACTGCGGCCTGGCACCAGTCCGGGTTGCCACGCGCCGGCCGGCGCGACTCGGGCGCCGGCGACCGCCGGCAGAGCACCGCGGCCTGGCACCAGTCCGGACTGCCACGCGTCAGCCGGCGCGACTCGGGCGCCGAGCGACCACCGGCAGAGCACCGCAGCCTGGCACCAGTCCGGACTGCCACGCGCCGGCCGGCGCGACTCGGGCGCCGAGCGACCACCGGCAGAGCACCGCGGCCTGGCACCAGTCCGGGTTGCCACGCGCCGGTGTCGAGCGCCGCCGGTTGGCCGGCGGCGGGCGCTTGCCCCCCAGGCGGGCGGCGCCGAACCGGTCACCGTGCGCAGCCACCGCCCGTCGACGTCCCGATGCCGGGCCGCCGACGCACGGCGGCCCGGCATAGGGTCAGCTCGCGCGGCGGTGGCTCCAGCCGCGGCGCTGCAGCTCCGCGCTGGTCAGCGACTCGGGGCGGCCGCGGTAGTCGGTGCCCATCCAGCGGGCTCGGCCGGCTCGTCCCTCGAGGACGTACGGGCGGCCGCAGCACCAGACGACGGTGCACGGGGCGGTCGGCGGACTGGACGGGTCTTCGGTGCTGGTCACAGCGTTGGCGTTCATGGCTCTCTACGGGCT
Source organism: Amycolatopsis sp. NPDC049159 (assembly GCF_040648295.1). NCBI lineage: Bacteria > Bacillati > Actinomycetota > Actinomycetes > Pseudonocardiales > Pseudonocardiaceae > Amycolatopsis > Amycolatopsis sp. NPDC049159. Next base: position 308,803 of record NZ_JBEZDL010000006.1, on the reverse strand, counting down.
CGGGGCGGGTTTCGGGGACGGGAGCTCTTCTTGCCTCCCACCAAGATCTTCGGCACGCGGGGCCGATTTGTTAACCGGCGCGGCGCGAATTAGACCGATCGATTCGAGATGGCAGCCTGAGGTTTCGGAGCGTGAACGGAATGTTAATCGTCCATTGTGGACATTCTTCCGACGGCCACCGGACCGGGGCGCCACCCGGCTGGAGTAATCTCCGGCACACCCTTGGGCGCGTCGCCCCTCGGAGCCTCGCCCGGATGGGCCAGAATGACCGGGCCAGCCAGCCGGGGAGGAAGGATCGCGGTGCCCCACCCGACCACCACGAAGACGTGGCTCGTGGCCTGCCTCGCGCTGCCCGTGCTCGCCGCCTGCTCCGCCGAACAGGCGGCCCCGGCCCCGGCGCCGTCACCCTCGGTGTCGAGCACCGCGCCGGCGACGACGTCCACCGGTACTCCCCCGCCGCCGCCCGCCGCGGGGAGCTCCTCCGTCGTGCCGTCCGCGCCCAAGCCGTCCGGGGCGCCGCCCTCGGTGCCCGGGGCCTGCGGGACGGTGACCGCCGCCAGCGGGTTGACGCTCTACGTCTTCGACAGCGGCTCCGCCGGCGTCAGCTGCGCCGCGGCGACGAAGCTCGTCGGCGACTTCCACCACAAGATCGCCGGCCGCCAGGGCGCGGGCTCGAACGACGCGGTGAACGAGACCGTCGACGGCTGGCTGTGCACCTCCGGGCCGCCCGCCGCGCAAGGCGGCACCACCTGCACCAAGGGCGAGCAGACGGTCTTCGCCGCCGTCGTGCCGTCCGAGTGATCCCCGTCGACCCGTCCCGCTCCTGAAGGGCCCATGAAGACTCTCGCGTACCCCTTGCTGCTCGTCGCCGCGTCCGCCGCACTGGCCGGGTGCGGTGGCGCCGACCCGGCCCCCGCGGCGCCGTCCCCCGCCCCCGCGGCCGCCGCGGCGGCGGAGTCCACCGCGCCCGGCGTCCCGTGCGGCGACGTCACCGGTGCCGGCGGCGCGAAGACGGCGGTCGTGGCCCACGGCAAGGTCGACTGCGCCGCGGCCACCCAGCTGCTGACCGACTACTTCGCGAAGCTGACCCCGGCCGAGGCGAGCTCGCCCGACGGCCCCGGCCCGGTCGTCCTCGGCGACTGGACCTGCGGCAGCGGCGCGAACGACCCCGTGACGGCGTGCTCGACCGAGGACGGCCGCCAGGTCGAGGGCACCCGCAGCTGACGAAAGCGCCCCGGGGCGACCAGCCCCGGGGCGCCCCTGGTCACGCCTTGAGGTCCGGGAAGTCCTCTTCGCGGAACTCCGTCCCCGCGCCCCGAGCGGGGTCGCTTTCGCGGCCGCGCAGCTCGACGCGGCGGATCTTGCCCGAGATCGTCTTCGGCAGCTCCGCGAACTCGAGCCGCCGGATCCGCTTGTACGGCGCCAGGTGCTCGCGGCAGTACGCCAGGATCGACCGCGCCGTTCCGGCGTCCGGTGAGAAGCCGGTGGCCAGCACGACGTACGCCTTCGGCACCGCGAGCCGGATCGGGTCCGGGGCCGGGACGACCGCCGCCTCCGCCACCGCCTCGTGCTCGATCAGCACGCTCTCCAGCTCGAACGGCGAGATCCGGTAGTCCGACGCCTTGAAGACGTCGTCCGTGCGCCCGACGTAGGTGATGTAGCCGCGTTCGTCGACCGAACCGACGTCACCGGTGTGGTAGAAGCCGCCTCCGAAGGCCGCCGACGTGCGCTCGTCGTCTCCGGCGTAGCCGGTCATCAGGCCGACCGGGCGGTGCTGCAGGTCGAGGCAGATCTCGCCTTCCGACGCCCGCTCGCCGCTGACCGGGTCGACCAGCGCCACCACGAACCCCGGCAGCGGGCGGCCCATCGAGCCCGGCACGACGTCCTGGCCCGGCGTGTTCGCGATCTGGACGCTGCTTTCCGTCTGCCCGAAGCCGTCGCGGATGGTGACGCCCCACGACTTCTGGACCTGCTCGATCACCTCGGGGTTGAGCGGCTCCCCCGCCCCGACGACCTTCTTCGGCGGCGTCTTCAACGCCGTCAGGTCGGCCTGGATGAGCATCCGCCACACCGTCGGCGGCGCGCAGAAGCTCGTCACGCCGCAGCGGTCCATCTGGGCCATCAGCGCGCCCGCGTCGAAGCGGTTGTAGTTGTAGAGGAAGACCGTCGCCTCGGCGTTGAACGGCGCGAAGAAGTTGCTCCACGCGTGCTTCGCCCACCCCGGCGAGGAGATGTTGAGGTGGACGTCGCCCGGCTCCAGCCCGATCCAGTACATCGTCGACAGGTGCCCGACGGGGTAGGAGACGTGCGTGTGCTGCACCAGCTTCGGCTTCGCCGTGGTGCCGGAGGTGAAGTAGAGCAGCAGCGGGTCGGTGGCCTTCGTGGGCGCGTCCGGGGCGAACTCCGACGACTCGGCGAACGCGGCCGAGTACTGCTGCCAGCCCTCGACCGGCTCTCCGACGGCGATGCGCGTGTAGTCCCCTTCGACGTCCGCGAACTTCGGCGCGTCGGCCGAGCGGACCACGACGTGCCTGGCCGCGCCGCGCTCCACCCGGTCGGTCAGGTCGGCCGGGCCGAGCAGCGTCGACGCCGGGATGATGACGGCGCCGAGCTTGATCGCCGCGAGGATCGTCTCCCACAGCTCGCCCTGGTTGCCCAGCATGAGGATCAGCCGGTCGCCGCGCCGGACGCCGAGGCCCCGCAGCCAGTTCGCCACCTGGTTGGACCGGCCGGACAGCTCCGGGTAGGTCCACTGGTTCTCGGTGCCGTCCTCCTCGACGATCCAGAGCGCGTACCGCTGCGCGTTGTCGGGGTCGTGCGCGACCACGTCGAACCAGTCGATGGCCCAGTTGAACTCGTCGAACTCCGGCCAGGCGAAGTCGCGGTAGGCCGTGTCGTAGTCCTCGCGGTGGGCCTGCAGGTAATCCCGGGCCACGCGGAACGCGTGGTGGACTTCCGAAGCGGTCACGCTGCCTCCTAGTTCTTCACCGGCCGACGGGGAAGTTATTCGCCCTTGAACTCCGGCGCGCGTCGCTCCATGAACGCCTGGACCGCTTCGCCGAGGTCCTTGCTGGGCAGGAACGCCGAGTTCCAGGCCGCGACGTACCGGAGGCCGTCGGCGACCTGGCGCTCGGTGTTCGCCGCCAGTACCTGCTTCGTACCCTGCACCACGAGCGGCGGGTTCGCAGCGATCTCGGCGGCGAGTTCCCGCGCGGCCTTCAGCAGCGCGTCCTGGTCTTCGTACACGTCGTTGACGAGACCGATCTTCTCGGCGCGTGCGGCGTCGACGTCCTTGCCGGTCAGGGCCAGCTCCCGCAGGTGCCCTTCGCCGATGATCGAGGCGAGGCGCTGGAGGCTGCCGAGGTCCGCGACGATAGCGACGCGCACTTCGCGGACGCTGAACTTGGCGTCGGAGCTGGCCAGCCGGATGTCCGCGGCGGCGACGACGTCCACCCCGCCCCCGATGCACCAGCCCGAAACGGCCGCTACAACCGGTTTGCGGCATTCCGCGATCGAGCTGACCGCCGCCTGCAGCGACCGGACCTGGTCGAGGAATGCCGTCCGCGGGCCCGCGAGGCTGTCGCCGCCGAGCATCGGCGCCCAGTCGCCCATCATCGCCGGCAGGTCGAGGCCGTAGGAGAAGTGCCGGCCACTGCCGGTCAGCACGACGGCCCTGACCTGCGGGTCGGCGTCGAGCGCGCGGAACACCAGCGGCAGCTCGCGCCAGAAGTCGGGACCCATCGCGTTGCCCTTGGACGGACCGAGGAGCGTCACTTCGGCCACGTGGCCGTCGACGTCGACCTTGAGGGAGACGAGGTCGGGCAGACTGTCAGCAGTAGCGGTCATGGGGTCATCTTGACCCATGCCCGCGACGAGCCGCCATTGGCACGTTGTCAATTGACGCGCGAGTCACTGTGCCAACGTGGTCAGGGGATGTTTTCCTGGACGTAGGCGACCACGACGCGGGGAGGACGGTGGGACATGAGCCCGGCCAGCAGCGCGACCTTGATCGAGCCCGAGCCCCCGGCCCCGCCCGCGCGGCGCGCGTCCCGGCCGATCGAGCTGACCGGCTCGTTCGACCACGAGGGCCACCGGCTCTGGTACACGGAGTTCGGCAGCGGCGACCGCGTCGTCGTGCTCACCCACGGCATCATGCTGACCCGCCGCATGCACGCCCCGCTGGCGCGCCGGCTGGCCCGCGCGGGCTTCCGGGTGGTGACGCTCGACCTCCTCGGCCACGGCGACTCCGACCGCCCGACCGAGTCGTGGCTGTACTCGATGCCGTCGTTCGCCGAGCAGACCCTGGCGCTGCTCGACCACCTCGAAGTCGAGTCGGCGGTGATCGGCGGGACGTCCCTCGGCGCGAACGTCTCGCTGGAGGTGGCGGTGCAGGCGCCCGGACGCGCCCGCGGCCTGATCGTCGAGATGCCGGTGCTGGACAACGCGATCGTCGCGGGCCTGTTCACGTTCGCCCCGCTGCTGATGGCGGCCCGCTTCCTGCCGGTCACGGTCCAGGCGGTGGCGCTGGTGGCCTCCCTGGTCCCGCACGGCAACCAGTGGGTCGACGTCGTGACGGACACGCTCTCGCAACGCCCGGCCCCGATGGCGGCCCTCCTGCACGGCGTGCTGTTCGGCCGGATCGCCCCGCCGAAGTCGGTCCGCCGCCGGATCACGACGCGGGCACTGGTGATCGGCCACCAGGGCGACCCGATCCACCCCTTCGGCGACGCGGACACGCTGGCGGTGGACATGCCTGCGGCGGAGTTCGTCCAGGCGCGCAGCCCGGTCGAGCTGAGGCTCGACCCGACCAGGCTGTCGGACGCGATCCGGGACTTCGCGGCGAGCTGCTACGCGGACTGAACCGGCGCCAGACCCGCCACCGGGCCGATCACGATCACCGCGGGCGGGCGCACCCCCGACGCCGCCGCGTCCGTGACCACCTTGTCCAATGTGGAGCGCAGCGTGCGCTGGGTCCGCATCGTGCCGTCCTCGACGATCGCCACCGGGGTGTCCGACGGGCGGCCGCCGTCCAGCAAGGCCTTGGCGAACTGCGGGAGGCGCTCCACGCCCATCATCAGCACGATCGTGCCGCGCATGCGGGCCAGCAGCTCCCAGTCGACCAGCGAGCGGTCGTCGCCCGGGGCCACGTGACCCGAGACCACCACCACCTCGTGCGCCACGCCGCGGTGGGTGACCGGGACGTCCGCCACCGCCGGGACCGCGAACGCGCTCGTGATGCCCGGGACCATCGTGACCGGGACGCCGGCCTCCGCGCAGGCGAGGACCTCTTCGAAGCCGCGGCCGAACAGGTACGGGTCGCCGCCCTTGAGGCGGACGACGAACTTGCCTTCCTTGGCCTTCTCGATGAGCGTCCGGTTGATGACGTCCTGGCTCGCCGCGCGGCCGTAGGGGATCTTCGCCGCGTCGACGATCTCCACCTCCGGCGCCAGTTCGTCGAGCAGCTCGCGCGGCGCCAGCCGGTCGACCACCACGACGTCCGCGCGCGAGAGCAGCCGGCGGCCGCGGACCGTGATCAGCTCGGGGTCGCCGGGACCGCCGCCGACCAGGGCCACTCCGGGCAGCGTGCCCTCCGGGTGGGGCTGACGGCCGTCCTCGATCGTGCCGTTGTGGAGGCCGTCGAGCATCGAGTCGCGCACGGCCGCCGAACGCAGCGGCTCGCCGCCGGAGAGGACGCCGAACAGCAGGCCGCCGTGGCGGCCGGACGCCGGCGTCACGGCGGAACCGGACTCGCCTTCGTCGGCGCGCACGCAGAACACGCGCTCACGCTCGGCCTCGGCGCAGATCGCCGCGTTCACCTCGGGGTCGTCGGTGCAGGCCAGCGCGTACCAGGCGGCGCGCAGGTCGCCCTCGGCGTAGCGGCGCTGGTGCCAGACCAGCTCGCCCGCGTCCACCATCCCCTGCACCGACGGCGTCGTGTGCGGCGACACCAGTTCGACGCGGGCACCCGCGCTGATCAGCCGGGGCAGCCGTCGCTGGGCCACCGACCCGCCGCCGAACATGACAACGCGGCGGCCGGTCAGCTGGAGGCCGGAGAGGTAGTGCGGGTCGTCCATGCGCGGGAGTTTATTGGCGGTTCACCTCAGCGCCAGCCCGGCGTGGGTCATGCCACGCGGAAGACCGGCCCGCGGGCCACGAACGGCAGCCGCGCGCCCCGCGGCACCAGGTACGCGTGCTCCCGCCGGGGCCGGACGTGATCGCACTGGGCGTCGGTGATGATCAGGATCGGGCCGTCGGCCGGGAAGTCCGGAGCCCGCTGCAGCAGGTCGACGCCCGGCTGCAGGATCGTGCCGCCACGACCGCGGACCTTCACCCGGCCCGCGATGTCCGCCACGGCGAGGTACCCGGCGTCGTAGGCGACCGCGTCGCAGAACACCACCCGGGCCGCCGGGACGTCCCTGGCCAGCGCGTACGACGCGATCGCGCCCAGCGCCTTGCCCAGCAGCTCCGCGTTCATCGACCCGGACGTGTCCAGCACGACGCCGAAGGTCGCGCGCCGGTCGAGCCGTTCCGGGCGGATGCGACCCGGGCGCGGGATGTCCGGCGTCGCCGACTGGCGGCGGGACGCCCGCGCGTAGCTGCGCACCGGCAGCTCCGCGCGCACGTGCTCGTCGAACCAGCGGGCGAGCTGCGCGTCCCACGGCAGCGGCGGGTGGTCGAGGGCCCGGATCTCCTGCTCCAGCCCGAGCGGCAGCAGGCCGCGGCCCTGGGCGTGGTGGTACTCCAGCCCCTGCGTGAGCGCCCGGCGGTAGAACTCGTCGAGGTCGACGCCCTGGACGCGGTCACCCCACGGCACCGGCCGCGCGCCCCGCTTGGACGACCGGCGCTGCGCCGCCTCCGGCTCGGACAGCCAGCCGCCCAGCACGTCGCCCGCCTCGCGCGACCCCAGCGTCAGGAGCTTGCGGGCCCGGCGGAGGTCGGTGGTCAGCGTGTCGTACACCGACTCCGCCGACATCCCGGTCAGCTGCTGGTCGTGCAGGCCGTCGCCGGGCAGTTCGCCGACGCCCATGGCGACCAGCCAGCCGTTGATCACGTAGTCGCAGGCGACGTTCCACAGGTAGGGCTCGCGGCCCAGTGCCCGCCGGTCGTGCCGCAGCGCGGCGTGCAGCATCTCGTGGGCGAGCACGAACCGCCACTCCTCGGCGGTCAGGGCCGCGTTCGGGTTGACGTAGATCTTGCCGTGCCCGGCGTCGACCGCGGCCACGGCGATGTCCCAGGCACGCACGACTTCGGCGTCCACGACGAGGGTGAACCCGGCGGCCATCGCGCCGAGCAGCGGGAACGACGAGACGAACCACGACAGCGCGCGGTCCCACTCCCCCAGCGCGCGCCGGTGCCGGGTCTGCCCGCGCGCGTCGGCGGCGCGTTCCATCGCCTCGGTCGCCGACGCGATCAGGCCGCGGGCGAACCGTTCGGTCCACGGCTCCGGCTTCCCGTGGTACTGCAGCTGCCAGCGGCTCATCGGCTCCGCGAGCACCAGGCACGGCCGGCCGGTGCCCAGGTCGGCGAACGGCGCCGGCACGCCCGTTTCGCGCCAGGCGCGGGTCAGCGCGAGCTCGTCGGTGCCGGGCAGCTCGGGCAGGTCCAGCACCGGCGTCCCGACGTGGACGGCTTCGGCGAACCGGTGCACGGCCACGCAGCACGCGGCGGCGTAGACCGGTTCGACCTCGCGGCCCGGCTTGACGGCCGCCGCCTCGGTGAGCTGGTCCTCGTCGAGGTGACCGAGGCCGAGGTGCAGCAGCAGGTGCGCGAACACCCAGGCCCACTCGGCCGGTTCGGCGTCGCGGCCGCGGTTCGGCGTGACGAGACCGCGATCGGTGACCACGGCCCAGCCCCCGGTGCCGCTCGCCGGGCTGAGGCTCGCTCCCCGCACGAGGTGGTCCAGGACGGTGTGCGACCGGGCCAGGGCCCAGCCGTCGGCGATCGCCTTGGCGCGGCGCTCACGGCGCTGGGCTTCGACGCGAGCGGTGCTCATGCCCGGGCCGCGACCAGCCGCGGGAGGTCGCGGGCGGCTTCGACGAGGAACCACGACGGCAGCCGCGGGTGCCCGGCTTCGTCGTCGGCGATGACCAGCTGCGCCATCTCGAGCGAGATCTCGGCCAGCTCGACGAGCAGGCCCTTGGCGCGGAAAGCGAACTGGCGCACCGAGGCCGACGCGTGCCGCTTGTCCGCGGGCAGGTCCTTGACCAGCCGGGCGCGGAACGTCTCGGCGAGGAAGTACAGCAGGTCGCGGTCGCCGGGCTCCGCGGGCCAGCGAGCGTCGCCCTTGAGGATCGCCTCCAGGTCGAAGGCGTGCCGGGCCACCTTCAGGTACGCGCGGAACGCGCCCGCGTGCGCCGGGGTGAGCGTCGCGTACGCCAGCAGCGCGATCGTCTCGTCGTCGGCCGGGTCGCCGGCGGAGCGGAGCAGGTCCGAGAGCATGTGCCACGACCGCGGCGTCGAGAACGGCTCCTCGGTCTTCGGCGGCGGGCTCCATAGGTGGTCCGGGCGCTGCGTGAGGTACTCGATCACCCACGGGTGGATGTCGTGGCCCGCCGCCCACGCGAGCCAGTCGCCCGGCGCGGCGCGCAGGTGGACGTGCACCAGGCGGTTCACCAGCGCCGAGGCCATCGGCCGGGCCAGTGCCTGGTCGGTCGCGCGGTTGCCGGCGCCGATCACGACCGAGCCCGCCGGCAGCTCGTACGAGCCGATCCGGCGGTCGAGGATGAGCGAGTAGAACGCCTTCTGGACGTCGGGCGCGGCGGCGTTCAGCTCGTCGAGGAACAGGCAGTACGGCTCGTCGCGCGCGATCTGCTCCGGCGGGCAGAAGCGGCTGCGGCCGTCCACGATCTGCGGGACGCCGATGAGGTCCTCGGGCGCGAGCTGGGTGCCGAGCAGCGACACGCAGTCGAGCCCGAGCGAGGCGGCGAAGTCCCGGACGAGCGAGGACTTCCCGATGCCGGGGGCGCCCCAGAGGAACACCGGCCGGACGACGGCGGTGGTGAGCAGGACTTCGGGCAGCCGGGCGGGCGTGACCGTGAGCTGGGCGTGCAAGCGTGGACCTCCTGAGTCAGGACATCCTCGTGCGACGCCCCCTTTCGTGCGCCCATGATCGCGCGCCCGCCCGGCGGGCGCACCCGAATTTCAGCTCGCGCGGCCCGATGCCGGGTACGGCAGCAGGGCCATCTCACGCGCGTTCTTGATCGCCGTGGCGACCTGTTTCTGTTGCTGCGGCGTCAATCCCGTCACCCGGCGGGCGCGGATCTTGCCGCGGTCGGAGATGAACTTCCGCAGCAGCTCGACGTCCTTCCAGTCGACGTGCGTGACCCGGTTGGCGCGCAACAGGTTCACCTTGCGCTTGGCGGGGCGGCCCCGCTCCGGCTTCGGCATCCGGCTCACCAGCTCGACTTCGTGACGCCGGGCAGCTCGCCGTTGTGCGCGGCCTGGCGCACCTTCACCCGCGACAGCCCGAACTTCCGCAGGTACCCGCGCGGGCGCCCGTCGGCGGCGTCGCGGTTGCGGATGCGCGTCGGGCTCGCGTCGCGCGGCAGCTTCTGCAGCGCGACGACGGCTTCGCCCTTCGCTTCCGGGGACGCCGACGGCGAGGCGATGACGGCTTTGAGCGCGCGGCGGCGTTCGACGTACCGCGCCGCGATCACCTTCCGCTGCTCGTTCTTCGCGATCTTCGACTTCTTGGCCATCAGCGCTCTTCCTTGAACTCGACGTGCTTGCGCGCGACGGGGTCGTACTTGCGCAGGACCATCCGGTCGGGGTCGTTCCGGCGGTTCTTCTTGGTCACGTACGTGTAGCCGGTGCCCGCCGTGGACCGCAGCTTGATGATCGGGCGGACGTCGGTGCTCTTCGCCATTACAGCTTCACTCCCCTTGCCTTCAGTTCGGTGACGACGGCCTCGATGCCGCGCTTGTCGATCGTCTTCATGCCCTTGGCGGAGACGCGCAGCCGCACCCAGCGGCCTTGACTGGGCACGAAGTAGCGACGGTTCTGCAGGTTCGGCTCCCAGCGCCGCGAAGTGCGGCGGTGCGAGTGCGAAACCTGCTTGCCGTAGCCCGGCTTGCGGCCGGTGACCTGGCACACGGCGGACACGGACCCTCCTGAGTTGATAGTGGTTGTCGTTTTCATCTACTCTACGCACCGTACCCCGCCCGTATTCCTGGAGCACCAGTGACCCCACACCCCCGCGTCCCGCTCGTCCTCGTGAGCGGCCTCGCCCCAGGCCCGAACGCCGAGCTCGCCGAGCTGCTGCGTGTGGCCGGGCCCGGCACGGCCGTCGTCCACCACGACCTGCGCGAGATCCACTCCGGCGTCGTCCGCCGCCGGCTGCGGCTGGAGCAGCGCGACCAGCTGACCGTCCTCGAGCTGGCCCACGGCTGCGTGTCCTGCACGCTGCGCGAGGACCTGCTCCCGCTGCTGCGCCACCTCGCGCGGCTGCCGCAGGTCCGCCGGATCGTCGTCCGGCTCGACGAAGCCATGGAGCCGGAGCCGGTCAGCTGGGCGATCCGCAGCGTCCTGGTCGGCGACCACCCGGTCAGCGACGACGTCGAGCTGCGCGCGGTGCTCACGGTCGTCGACTGCGCGACCTTCCTGGCCGACGCGACGGGCGACGACGTCCTGGCCGAGCGGAACCTGCAGGCCAGCCCGGAAGACGAGCGCACGGTCGCCCAGGTGGCGCTCTCGCAGGTCGAGTTCGCCGACGTCCTCGTGCTGGCCGGCGCGGCCACCGACGCGTGGAGCGCGGCGAAGGCGTCCGCGGTGCTCGACCGGGTCGCGCCGTCGGTCCCGCGCGTCGAGCTCTCGCGCATCGACGGGCACAGCGTCCTCGACGCCGTGCCTTCGGACGCGCGCCGCGGCGAAGTCACCGACATGCACGGGGCGCTGCTGCGCGGCCAGCCGCCGTTGCACGCCGACTGCGGCATCGGCCTGGTGACCTTCACCGCGCAGCGGCCGTTCCACCCCGAACGCCTGCACGACGCCCTCGACGTCCTCCTGGACGGCGTCGTCCGCACCCGCGGCCGCGCGTGGGTGGCCAGCCGGCCCGACGTCGCGTTCTGGATCGAGTCGGCGGGCGGCGGGCTGGGCATCGGCCACGCCGGGCCGTGGCTCGCGGCGCCGAACGGTCCCGGGTGGACGGACGTCTCCCCCGAGCGCCGCACCCTGGCGTCGTTGCGCTGGCACCCGGTGCACGGCGACCGGGCGCAGGAGCTCGTCGTGGTGACGGACCAGACAACGCCCGACGAGATCGACGCGGCCCTGCGCGGCGCTCTACTGACCGACGAAGAACTGGCCGCCGGACCCGGGGAGTGGCAGCACTACCCGGACCCGTTCGGCGACTGGCACGAAGAGCCGTGCGAGGACACCGAACCCGACCCGGCGCGCCACGACGCGACCGCGGCGAACCGAAAGGAAGATCGATGAAGACCGGTATCCACCCCGATTACCACCCCGTGGTGTTCAAGGACTCGTCCACCGGCGACGCGTTCCTGACCCGCTCCACCATAACCTCCGACAAGACCATCGAGTGGACCGACGGCGCGACCTACCCGCTCGTCGTGGTCGACATCAGCTCGTGGTCGCATCCGTTCTGGACCGGCACCCAGCGGATCATGGACAGCGCCGGGCAGGTCGAGAAGTTCCACCGCCGCTACGGGAAGCGGGGTACGCGCTGATGGCCGTCCCGAAGCGCAAGAAGTCCCGCAGCACCACGCGATCGCGGCGCGCGCAGTGGAAGGCCGCCGTGCCGGACCTGGTGCCGATCAAGGTCGGCGGCGAGGTCCGGCTGGTCCCCCGCCGGCTGATGCGGCACTTCCACTCGTGAGCGTTCCGGTCACGGTGCTCTCCGGCTTCCTCGGGGCCGGCAAGACGACGCTGCTCAACCGCATCCTCGCCGGCCGGGCGGGGCCGCGGGTCGCGGTGATCGTCAACGACATGAGCGAGGTCAACATCGATGCAAGCCTCGTGCGCTCGCAGGAGCGTCTCGTCGAGCTGACCAACGGGTGCATCTGCTGCACCCTGCGGGAGGACCTCCTCGAGGAGGTGTCGGCGCTGTGCGCGGACGACCGCTTCGACCACGTGCTCATCGAGTCGAGCGGGATTTCCGAGCCGATGCCGGTGGCGGCGACGTTCACGTTCCTGGAGGACGTCGCCCACCTCGACACGATGGTGACGGTGGTGGACGCGGCGAACTTCGCCCGCGAGCTGGCGGCCGGCGACTCGCTCGTGGAGCGCCGGCTGGACCAGTACTCCGGGGACGAGCGGACGGTCAGCGACCTGCTGGTCGACCAGGTGGAGTTCGCCGACGTCCTGCTGCTGAACAAGACCGACCTGGTCCCGGCCACCGTGCTGGACCGGCTGGTGGCGACGTTGCGGCGGCTCAACCCCGCCGCGGACGTCGTCACCGGCCAGTTCGGGCGGGTGCCGCTGGAGCGGGTGTTCGGGACCGGGCGGTACGACGCCGAGCGGGCCCGGGAGGCGCCGGGCTGGGTGGCCGAGCTGAACGGCGACCACGTGCCGGAGACCGAGGAGTACGGCATTTCCAGCGTGGTCTTCCGCGCTTCGGAGGCGTTCGACCCGGCGGCGCTGTGGGACTTCGTGACGCGCCGGTTCGACTCGGGCGAGTTCGGGACCGTGCTGCGGTCCAAGGGGTTCTTCACGCTGGCGTCCCGGCCGGGGGTGACCGGGCTGTGGTCGCAGGCGGGCGCGGTGGCGCGGTTCGAGCCGCAGGGCGTGGCGGCGGCACCGCGGCAGGAGCTGGTGTTCATCGGCGTCGACCTGGCCGGCGACGCGCTCCTGGCGGCCCTGCGCGACTGCCTCGGCGAGGCGACCGGCCCCGACCCGTTCCCGGAGTGGGACCCGGTCCACGTCCGCGAGCACCAAGCTTAAGCAGTCTGCCGCCCCGGGCTCAGTGGTCGTCGTAGTGGTCTTCGTGGGGTGCGTGGCGGTGCCCGTCGTGGAGGTAGTCCACGTGGTCGCCGTGGGGCACCGCCACGTGGCCGCAGCCTTCGCCGTGGGCGTGCTCGTGGCCGGTGTGCGGGACGTGGCCGTGGATCTCGCACTCGTCGAAGTGGCCGTCGTGCGCGCGGTGCAGGTGGCCGTCGTGGGCGTAGTCCACGTGGTCGCCGTGCGGCAGCGCCGGGTGGCCGCAGCCCTCGCGGTGCACGTGGTCGTGGCCGGCGTGTGCGACGTGCGGGATCGACATCGGCTTCCCCTCCCGGGTGGTGTCCACTTCGGACGCTAACCCGGGCGTCCGCGGCAGGCCGGGCGAAAGCTCCCGGCTCACCCGATAGCGGCCGCTCCGTCCGAGTTGATCAACCCAGGTTTATCAGTTTAGGTTGACGATCGTGACGGACGAGGACCTCCTCCAGGCGAGCACCGACCTGCGCGTCGCCCTCGGGCGGCTGGTCCGGCGGCTGCGGCAGGGTTACGTCGTCGGCGAACTGACGCTCCCGGAGCGCTCGGTGCTGTCCCGCCTCGACCGCGAAGGGCCGGCCACGCCGGGCTGCCTCGCCGACCTCGAGCGCGTCAAGCCGCAGGCCATGGGCGTCACCCTCGCCGGGCTGGTCGCGCGCGGGCTCGTCGGACGGCGCAAGGACGACTCCGACGGCCGCAAGGTGCTGATGTCGGTGACCGAAGCCGGGGTCAAGCTGCTCACCGACCGCCGCTCCGCGACCACCGGGAAGATGGCGGCCGCGCTGGCCGAGCAGTTCACCGACGCCGAACGGCGCGAGCTGATCGCGGCCATCCCCCTCATCGAGCGCCTGGCGGACCACCTGTGAGCTACAAGTGGGTCGCGCTGTCGAACACCACGCTCGGCGTGCTGATGTCGGCGCTCGACGGCTCGATCGTGATCATCTCCCTGCCGGCCATCTTCCGCGGCATCGGCCTCGACCCGCTCGCGCCGGGCAACATCGGTTACCTGCTCTGGATGATCCTCGGCTACCTGCTCGTGCAGGCCGTGCTGGTGGTGACGCTCGGGCGGCTCGGTGACATGTTCGGCCGGGTCAAGATGTACAACCTCGGCTTCGTCGTGTTCAGCGCCGCGTCGGTCGCGCTGTCGTTCGACCCGTTCCACGCCGGCGGCGGCGCGCTGTGGCTGATCGGCTGGCGGGTCGTGCAGGCCGTCGGCGGGTCGATGCTGACGGCGAACTCGGCGGCGATCCTCACCGACGCCTTCCCGGCCGAGCAGCGCGGGATGGCGCTGGGCGTCAACCAGATCACCGCGCTGGCCGGGCAGTTCCTCGGGCTGGTCGTCGGCGGGCTGCTCGCCGAAATCGACTGGCGCGCGGTGTTCTGGGTCAGCGTCCCGTTCGGACTGCTCGGCACGATCTGGTCGATCCGCAGCCTCCGCGAGGCCGGCACGCCCCAGCGCGCCAAGGTCGACTGGGGCGGCAACGTCACCTTCGCCGCCGGGACCGCGTTGCTGCTGGCCGCGATCACGTACGGCATCCAGCCCTACGGCGGCGCGGCGACCGGCTGGGGCAGCCCGTGGGTGCTCGGCGGAATCGGCGCCGGGGTGCTGCTGCTCCTGCTGTTCGGCGTCATCGAGACGCGCGTGGCGGCGCCGATGTTCCACCTCGGTCTGTTCAAGATCCGCGCGTTCGCCGCGGGCAACATCGCCGCGTTGCTGACTTCGGTCGCACGTGGTGGCATGCAGTTCATGCTCATCATCTGGCTGCAGGGGATCTGGCTGCCCCTGCACGGCTTCGACTACGAGCGCACGCCGTTGTGGGCGGGCATCTCCATGCTGCCGCTGACCGTCGGGTTCCTGATCGCGGGCCCGGTGTCGGGCTACCTGTCCGACCGGTTCGGGGCCCGGCTGTTCTCGACCGGCGGGCTGCTGCTGGTCGCGGCCGCGTTCCTCGGGCTCCTGGCGTTGCCGGTGGACTTCCCCTATCCCCTGTTCGCCGCGCTGCTCGTGCTCAGCGGGATCGGCCAGGGCATGTTCTCCGCGCCGAACACCTCGGCGATCATGAGCAGCGTCCCGACCGAGCAGCGCGGCGTCGCCTCCGGCATGCGGGCGACGTTCCAGAACTCCGGGACGTCGCTGTCCATCGGCGTGTTCTTCTCGCTGATGATCGCCGGGCTCGCGTCGTCGCTGCCGCAGACGCTGACCAGCGGGTTGCAGGCCCACGGCGTCCCGGCGAACGTCGCCGAAGGCGTCGCCCGGCTGCCGCCGGTGAGCACGCTGTTCGCGGCGTTCCTCGGCAGCAACCCGGTCGGGCACCTGCTCGGCCCGGACGTCCTGGCCGGGCTTTCCCCGGCCGACCGGTCGATCCTGACCGGCGGGGAGTTCTTCCCGCAGCTGGTGTCCGGCCCGTTCCACCACGGCCTGGTGGTCGTGTTCACCGCGGCCGCGGTGATGGCCGTCGTCGCCGCGGTGGCGTCCGCTTCGCGCGGCAAGCGCTACTTCCACACCCCCGAGGGATCGAAGGAGAACCGATGACCGACGAGATCGTCGCCGGGACCGTCACCATCACCGGCCACGGCGGGGACGAGCTCGAGGCGTACCTGGCCAAACCGACCGACGACACCCCGCGCGGCGGGGTTGTGGTGATCCACCACATGCCCGGCTACGACGCGGCGACGAAGGAGATGGTCCGCCGCTTCGCCGTCGAGGGCTACAACGCGCTCTGCCCCAACCTGTACACGCGCGAAGCCCCGGGCGCGGACCCGGACGACGCGGCGGCGGCGGTCCGCGCTTCCGGCGGCGTCCCGGACGACCGCCTGGTCGGCGACGTCTCCGGCGCGGCGGACTACCTCCGCGCCCTGGAGAACTCGAACGGCCGCGTCGGCGTCATCGGCCACTGCTCCGGCGGCCGCCAGGCGTTCCTCGTCGGGTGTTCGCTGGACGTCGACGCGGCGGTCGACTGCTACGGCGCGTTCGTCGTCAACGACCCGCCGGAGGCCATGAAGCAGATGAAGCCGCTGCTCGGTCTGTCCTCGCAGCTGTCGTGCCCGCTGCTGGGCATCTTCGGCGCGGACGACCAGTTCCCGAGCCCGGACGAGGTCGCCGTGCTGGCGGCGGAGCTGGAGAAGCTGGGCAAGGAACACGAGTTCCACACGTACGCGGGCGCGGGCCACGCGTTCTTCGCGGTCGACCGCCCGAGCTACCGGCCGGAGGCCGCGAAGGACGGCTGGGAACGCATCCTCGACTTCTACTCCCGCACCCTGACCGCCTGAGAGGACTCGCGCATGTGCACTTACCTGACCGAGAAGTTCGCCCTCGAAGGCAGCGGCAAAGGCGCCCGCGGCTGGTTCCGGCTGAGCGAGGGGACGGTGTACGTCGACCACCCGGTCCACGCGCCGTACGCGCACACGGTGAACATCGACTTCCGCAACCCCGAGCTTGGGGCTTCGGCCCGCGTCGCCCTGGAGCTTACCGAGGAAGACGCGCTGGCCCTGGCGGACGCGATCCACGCGGCGGTGAAATCGGCGCCCGCGGGGCTGGCTTCGCGGAACCAGTGAGGTTCAAGCTGTTGCGCTTGCGTTGCTGGCCGTAAAACGCCGCTATGCCGTTGATTTCTGTTGGGTACTCCTGATCTTCCGGGATTCGGCTCGGCCGAGGGGATATCGCGGGCACGCACTGCCCTCGGCCGAGCTCGGAGCCGTGAGAAATCATCAAGCTGCCATCCGAAGCGGCCACGGCTTTCGTCAAAGACGCCTACCAACCGAAGTTCGATCTGTGACTCACGCTGTGTACAGCGCGCCCAGGAATTCCAGCAGCAGCCGCTCCCGCAGTGGCGCCGGTGCCGTTGCGAGGAGTGCGTTGATCGGGGCCATCCGGTCCGGCAGGCCCGACTCGCCGCCGAGGCCCGCCGCCGACAGGAGGCCCGTGAACTGGTCCGGTGTCAGTGTTGCCGGGTCGAGCGCGGCCACGAACTCCGCCACGGCGGCGTCGACGAGAACCGGGCCGGCCGCGCGGGCCGCGGCCACCGAAGCCGCGAGGTCGGTCAGGAACTCCTTCTCGCTGCCGTGGTTCGCCGCCGTCACCGTCAGGTGCAGGTTCGCCGGCGACGACAGGTGAGCGAACTGCGGCTGGACGTACCAGCCGCGGGACTTCATCTCGTCCGCCACCGTGAACAGGTCGAAGCCGTCGTCGCCGGTGAACGCGATCAGCGTCGACACCGGGTCGCCCAGGATCCGCAGGCCGTCGATGTCGGTGATCCCCTCGCGGATGCGCGAAACGGCGGTACGCGTCGAAGCCGCCAGCGAGAGGTAGCCCTCCGGACCGAGGTGGCGGACCACCGCCCACGCCGCCGCCAGCGGGCCGCCCGAACGCGTGCTCTGGATCGTCGTGTTCAGCATCGTGTAGCCGGGCCAGGACGCGCTCGCGAAGTAGTGCGAGCGCCGCAGTTCCGCGGAAGCGTGCAGCAGCACGGACGTGCCCTTCGGGCAGTACGCGTACTTGTGCAGATCCACCGAGATGCTCGTGACGCCGGGGACGCGGAAGTCGAACGGCGGGACGTCCGCGCCGAGACGGGCGAAGTACGGCAGCACCCAGCCGCCGATGCACGCGTCGACGTGCATCCGGACGCCGCGCTCCAGAGCCGCCGCGGCGATCGGAGCGATCGGGTCGAGGACGCCGTGCGCGTACGAAGGCGCGCTCGCCACCACCAGCACCGTCGAGTCGTCGATCGCCGCCGCCATCGCGGCCGGGTCCGCGAGGAACGTCTCCGGGTCGACCGGGACGTCGATCCGGCGCAGCCCGAACAGGTGCGCCGCCTTGTGGAACGCCGCGTGCGCGGTCGTCGGGATCACCAGAGACGGCGAAGCGATCTCAGGGTGGGCGTCGCGGGCCGCCAAAACCGCCAGCAAGCACGACTCCGTGCCGCCGGAGGTCACCGAACCGACCACGCCCGGAACGGCGCCGAGCAACGCGGCGGCCTCCGCGACGAGGTCGTTCTCCATCCGCAGCAGGCTCGGGAACGCCGTCGGGTCGAGACCGTTGGCCGACGACGCCAGCGTGTGCGCGGCCGCACCGAGGGAGTCCACTTCGGACAGCCCGCTGTCGTAGACGTAGGCGAGCGTCCGGCCGCCGTGCGTCGGCAGGTCGCCCGCGCGCAGCTCCCGCAACGCCGCCAGGACGTCCTCAGGCGAGTTCATGGCGCGGCTCCAGGACCTTGCGCCGCAGCAGCGGCAGGGCCAGCGCGATCAGCACGCCCGGGATGATCGACGCGCCGACGAGGATCGCCACGATCGCGCTGTGCGGCTGGGCCGTCGTCGCGTCCGTGCTCGACACGTACCCGCCGAACGCCAGGATGAGCGCCCACAGCCCGCCGCCGAAGGCCAGCCCGAGCGTCTCCCCCGCGGTCCACACGCCGGCCGCGATCCCCGCGCGCGTCTCGCCGGTGCGCTCCTCCTCGGCGGTGATCAGGTCGGGCAGGATCGCCAGCGGGAACACCGAAATCCCCGCGTACCCGACCCCGCAGAGCGCCACGAACACGAACGACACGACCAGCGGGATCGACTGCGCGAACACCAGGCCCAGCAGGCCGATCGCGAACGCCGCGGTGGCCAGGCGGAAGCCGTTGAGCTTGCCGACCCGGTCGCCCAGGCGCGGCCACAGCGGCATGGTGACCAGCGCCGGGCCGACGAAGATGACGAACAGGATCGTGCCGTAGCCCTCGCTGCCGAGGATGCGCTGGGCGAAGAACGGGATCGCGGCGAGCACCGTGCCGATGCCCAGCGCCTGGATGAAGTAGGTGCCGAGCAGCCAGCGGAACGGCCGCCAGCCGGCCAGCGTCCGCACGAGCTCCCTCAGGTTCACCGTGTTGGGCCGCAGCGAGCCGACCGGCGCGTCCTTGAGCCCGAAGTACACCAGCAGCGTCGCGGCCAGCACGATCAGCCCGATCACCACCGCCATCACGCGGTAGCCGGTGACCCCGCCGATGCCGGCGCTGATCGCGGGGGCGCCGCCGCCGCAGATCAGGATCGTCACGGCCAGCACGCCGATCCGGACGCTGGTGAGCTTCGTGCGCTCGGTCGCCGACTCGGTCAGCTCGGCCGGCAGCGCGTTGAACGGCACCTGGAACAGCGCGTACGCCGTGGCGCAGGCGGCGAAGGCGATCGCCACGTACAACGCGTCCGGCAGCGGGCTGCCGAACCCGGGGTGGGCGAACATCGCGGCGAACAGGATCGCGACGCCGATGCCGCCGATCAGCAGGAAGCGCCGCCGGCTGCCGGTCTTGATCAGGTCCGCGTCGGACAGCCGGCCGGCGATCGGGTTGAACAGCACGTCCCAGGCCTTGGGCACGAACACGATCGCGGCGGCCCAGCCCGCGGGCACGGCCATCGTGTCGGTCAGGTACTTGACCAGGACCAGGCCCGGGACCGTGCCGAAGGACCCGGTGACGAACGAGCCGAGCGAATAGCGGAACCTCGTCCGGCCGGACAGCGTCGCCATGGTCCTCCTCGCAGAGCGGATCCCGATGCTGCGATCAGTAGTGGATCTCGGCCCGCACCGGGTAGTGGTCGGAGGGAATCGTGCCACCGTCGTAATGCACCAGCCGTACCGGGCCGACCTCGGCGCGTCGCACCGAGCCGACGTAGTCCAGCGAATCGCGGTAGGTCGCCGGGACGGACTTCGCCGCGGCCGGGTTGGTCGCCGCGTCGAAGGTGTACTCCCCCGCGCCGGTGGTCCGCAGCGTGCCGCCGAGCGCCGCCTCGCCCTGCTCGGCCTGGGTGCGGCCGGCGGCGTCGCGGCGGCCCTGCCCGGCCCGGTACTCGATGTTGAGGTCACCGGCGACCGCCACGGCGTCCCCGGCCGGGACGCGGGCCGCCGTCAGGTCGCGGAGTTCGCCGAGCTGAGCCATCCGGACGGCGTGCGCCTTGGGCAGCGTCTCGGGTCCTTCGTCGGCCTGCAGGTGGGTGCCCGCGAGCCAGAGCGCCTTGCCGTGCGCGAAGATCCGGACCAGCGCGGCGCCCTTGTTCGCCAGGTGGTCCGCGGTGCCGGAGAGGGAGTTCCGGTAGACGAGCTGGTGCTTCTCGGTGATCGGGTACTTGCTGAGCACGGTGACCCCGCCGTTGACGACGAACGGCGAGTTCGAGCAGTTCCCGTTGACCGACGTCCAGCCCGGCGACGTCGAGCACGACTGGCCGACCAGCGGCGCCTGGAACGGGTAGGCGTCCACGAGCCGGCCGCGCAGGTCCTCGGCTTGGGCGCTGAAGGCTTCTTCGAGCACGACGACGTCGGTGTCCTGGGCGCGGATCACGCCCTCCGCGGCCTGCGCCCGGGCTTCCTTGTCGGCTGTGTTCGGGTTGGCGATCCAGGGGAGCTGCCAGAGGTTGAAGCTCAGCACGCTCACGGCGGCGTCCGCGGCCTGGGCGGGTGCGGCGGTGAAAGCGGCGATGACGACGGCGGCGAGAATGGCGGTCCTGCGCACGCGGGGTCCTTTCAGGAGACGACGAAGGCGCGGGAGGTCCCGCTGAGCTGGGCGATGGCGCCGGTGAGCCCGTGTTTCCAGGCTCCGAAGTGGACCACCCGGTACTTGCCGACGGGGGTGTTCGCGGGGATGTCCCAGGTGACTTCGGCGCGGGACTCGCTGACGAAGGTCCGGGTCCAGCGGAACTTCGTGGCCCAGTCGCCGTCGTCGGCGTAGCGGACCCAGCGGCCGTCGACGTACTGCTGGACCTCCAGGAACGTGCCGTCGCGGCGCAGGTCGTTCTTCGGGTGGCCGGTCACGAACGCGACCGAGACCTGCTCGCCCCGCCGGTAGCTGCTCTTCGCGTCGGTCACGACGTCGCCGAAGCTCTTGAGCAGGGGCGCGCTGTCGAAGACGACGCCGGGCTGGAAGTTGACGAGCTTGCCGCGCAGGTCACGCGGGACCGGCCCGTGCGGCACCCTCGCGCCGGTCTTCAGCGCGGCGGCGAGCTTCCCGAACTCCTGCTGGTACGCCGGGAGCGTGTAGCGGCCGAAGAGCGTCGACGCGCCTTCGTACTGCTGCGAGTCGTACTCCTCCGGCGTCGTCACGTACTGGCTGTAGGCGTTCGAGTAGCCCTGCATGAGGACGTTCTCGAGCGGCACGCCGAGCGTCGAAGCGACGGTCTTCCGGATCCGCAGCCCGGCGACGATCGTGTACTCGGCGGGTCCGGCGACCAGGTGCAGCTGCCCGATCCGGACGATCTGCAGCGGCAGCACCTCCGGCGCCCACGGGTACGGCTTCATCGCGCCGAACGGCACGGCGACGACCTTCGGCGCCTGCGCGTCGGCCAGTGCCCGCGGGATCGGCGCGTCGATGCCGCCGAGCCAGTCGATGAAGGGGTTCTTGACGCCTTCGGGCAGCGGCAGGCCGGGGCCGTCCTCGGTGCTGCCGGCCAGCATCGAAACGCCGATGGCGGCGGTGCAGGTGCGGTGCGGGCGGCCGTCCGGGGTGAACTCCGGGGCCACGTCGACGGCGGACATGTCCACGTAGGTCAGCCGGTGGTCGACGCCGCCGGTGATTTTCTCGTCCGCCGCGTCGAACGCGCGTTTCGCCGCCTGGAACTGGAGTTCGCCGATCCGGCGCGTGTTCTCGAACTCCGTCTCGGGCGTGCCGGGCCGGAGGTTCAGGTTCGGCGTCATGTCGCCGGAGTTGGTCTGCGCGAAGGCGGCGACGAACCCGGGCGGGCCGTCGAGGTAGCGGACGCCGGCGTGGTCGTGCTCCCACGCGTAGGCGGCGTAGCCCTTGTTGTCGCTGCTGATCAGGTGGTTGCCGTTGCTCATCGACGTGCCGTGGGTGGCGAACCAGGTGATCGCGCCGACGTCCCGGCCGCCCTGGCGGAACCGCAGCACGGTGACCGCGGGGTCGATCGAGAGCGGGAAGTGGCCCTTGTCCGGGTTGCGCTCGAAGGCGACCCGGGAGCGGTTGGCGCTGGCCTTGGTCAGCTCGGTGCGGCCGAGGGACAGCTCGCCGGGCTTGAGGTCGTCGTGGGCCCGGCCGACGGCGTCGACGATCCCGGCGACGACGGCGTCGTAGGTCTGCTGCTGGAAGCCGAGGATCGACAGGTCGTAAGCCGCGTAGTGCGAGTCGCCGCCGCAGGCCGAGTGGGTGTGGGTGGCGTTGAGCAGGACGTTCTGCTCGGTGTAGCGGTCGCCGTACTTCCTCGCGAGCTCCCGCAGGACGCCCTGGTGCACGGACTGGAACAGCGCGCCCAGCTCGGCGGTGACGAAGACGATCCGGTTCGCGCCGTCGTCGACGATGAACGCGCGGGCCCGGGTGCGCAGGTGGATGCCGGCGGTCTGCTGCTGCGGCATGGAGTAGCCCATCATGCCGTTCTCGGCGGCGGGCCCGGTGACGTCCCCGATCCCGACGCCGACCTTCAGCGCCGTGGCCGCTTCGGCCGTTCTCCCGCCGAGCGCGGCGGCGAACGGGAGCGCGGCAGCTCCGGCCAGGACGTGACGACGGCTCACCCGCATGCGGTCTCCCGACTAACGTGAACGACTTTCGCGTTAGTCGGGGACCGTACGTGAGCCCGGCGCACCGGGCAACCCGGCGAAAGTTCCGGCAAGCGCCGGCCCGGGCACCCTCATGACTTTTGGAGCCAGGGCTCCGGCGAAGTCAAGACGGCGTTCCCGCTCCGATGACAACGGCTCGCCAAGGTCGCGAACGCCGACGGCCCGCAAGGTCATGAACGGGTCGTTCACCTCGCCAGACGACATGAACGACCCGTTCATGACGACCCGCGACCCCGGGCAGACCGCGCAAGACTTGCCGGTGCCCTCCATGGCGTTCAGCCCAGCGCGCCGGCGATCTTCGCCAGGGTCGCCGCGTCCCCGCGCAGCAGCAGCTGCGTCACCACCGTCTCCTCCCACGCCTGCAGCTCGTCGCGGATCTTCGCCGGCGGGCCGATCAGCGCCGTGTCCTCCACCAGCGACGTCGGGATCGCGGCCGTCGCCTCGTCCTTGCGGCCGGCCAGGTACAGCTCCTGCACCTTGTCCGCCACGTCCTCGTAGCCCAGCCGCGCGAAGACGTCGTGGTGGAAGTTCACGCTCTTCGCGCCCATCCCCCCGATGTACAACGCCAGCGACGGCTTGATCCACGACGCCGCTTCCTCGACGTCGTCGTGCACGATCACCGGGATCGAGCACGGCACCTCGAACGTCTCCAGGGTGTGCCGCGCGCCCGGCCGCGCGAAGCCCTCTTCCAGGGCGGCGCGGTAGAAGGCGTCGCTCTTGGGCGAGAAGAACAACGGCAGCCAGCCGTCGCCGATCTCCGCCGCCAGCGCGACGTTCTTCGGGCCCTCCGCGGCCAGGTGGATCGGGATCTCCTTGCGCAGCGGGTGCACCGTCGGCTTCAACGCCTTGCCGAGGCCCGTCCCGCCCCGCAGCGGCAGCTGGAAGTGGGCGCCGTCCAGGGTCACCGGTGCCTCGCGGGCGATCACCTGCCGGACGATGTCCACGTACTCCCGGGTCCGCGCGAGCGGCTTGGGGTACGGCTGGCCGTACCAGCCTTCGACGACCTGCGGGCCGGACGCGCCGAGCCCGAGCACCATCCGGCCACCCGACAAGTGGTCGAGGGTCATCGCGCTCATCGCCGTGGCCGTCGGCGTGCGCGCGGCCATCTGCACGATGTTCGTGCCCAGGCGGATCCGGCTGGTCGAGGCGCCGTACCAGGCCAGCGGCGTGAACGCGTCCGAGCCGTACGCCTCCGCCGTCCACACCGAGTCGAAGCCGAGCTCCTCGGCCTTGAGCACGGCCTCCAGCGCGCCCGGGGTCGGGCCGCTGCCCCAGTACCCGACGTGGAATCCCAGCTTCACGAATGCCTCCTAGACGTTCGGCGCGTAGTGCTCGGGCTTGCCCCGCTCGGACAGCGGGGGCAGGTTCCTCCGTGGAGTCTCGACCACCGGCGCGCCCGGAGCCACCTCGCCGCGCACGCGCCGCCAGCCGGCCCGGGCCCGCGGGTGGTAGCGGCGGTCGTGCGGGACGAGCTTGAACACGGCGTTGATCAGCTTCCCGGCCCGCCGGTGCCGGCGCGCGTCGCGCTCCGACCAGCGTAGGCCGAGCAGGTCGCGGATCTCGCGGTCGTACAGCCCGGTGGTCAGCCACACGAAGTTGCGCGCGATCAGTGCGCTCAGCGGCCGCCAGAGCGGGTCCGGCAGCCACGGCAGGAACGGCGGTTTCGCGATCCCGCGCAGGTCGAGGACGTCCCGCGTGGCCTTGTTGTCCTCCAGGACCTCGGCGCACATGTGCTTCCAGTAGCGCTGGAAGTCCTCCCAGCTCTCCGGCACCGGCCGCAGGGTCATGTCGTACATCCGCCACCACGTGACGTGCTCGTCGAACAGCCGCCGCTTCTCGGCCTCGCCGATCCCGCCCATGAAGTGGTCGGCGATGAGGATGGTGCTGACGAAGAACGTCGAGTGCGCCCAGTAGTAGGTGTCCGGGTCGAGGGCGTGGTAGCGGCGTCCCCGGGCGTCGACGCCCTTGATCCGGTCGTGGTAGCCGCGGACCTGCAGCGCGGTGGCGTGGGCGCGCGGGCCGTCGTAGACGACGCCGCCGATCGGGTAGAGCGACCGGAACAGCCGCTGCCAGCGCTCCTCGAAGAACCGCGAGTGCTGCTCGACGCCGGCGCCGAGGCCCGGGTGCATGTTCTGCATCGACCCGGCCCAGAGGGCGATGAGCAGGCCGCGCCAGTCGCCGAAGTACTTCCACGTCAGCGAGTCGGGACCCAGTGGCTCCGTGACATCCGGGGCTCCGCCCCGGGCCGGGGGCTTCGCCACCCGGGCCCCCTCAAAGCGTTCCGGTGTCATCGGCACTCCTCGTCGAGTCGAACTGACTACGGCTGTTGTCAGGCTAAGATCTGACAACACACGTAGTCAACCGAGGAGTGATCATGCCGGGCCGCACCTGGGCGGGCACGACGCTGGACGACCGGAAGGCGCAGCGGCGCGCGCAGCTCGTGGCCGCCGGTCTCGAGCTGCTGGGCACCGAGGGATCGGCCGCGACGAGCGTCCGCGCGGTGTGCCGGCACGCGAAGCTGACCGAGCGCTACTTCTACGAGAGCTTCGCCGACCGCGAAGAGCTGGTCGCGGCGGTGTACGAGCACGTCGGCGAGCAGGCGCGGCTGGCGCTCGTGGCCGCGGTGCGGGACGCGCCGAGCCCGGTCCTGCGGGCCGAGAACGCCGTGCGCGCGTTCGTCGAGCTGATCGTCGACGACCCGCGCCAGGGCCGCGTGCTGCTGCTCGCCCCGCTGACCGACCCCGCGCTGACCCGCCGGGGCCTGCACCTGCTGCCCGTCTTCGCCGCGCTCGTCGGGGAGCAGCTGTCCCACGGCGACGAGACCGAACGCCAGATGGTCGCCGTCGGGCTGGTCGGCGCGCTGAGCAACGTCTTCATCGCCTACCTCGACGGCTCGCTGAAGGTCTCGCGCGAGCGGCTCGTCGCCCACTGCGTGAAACTCGTGCTCGGCGCCGACGACCACTGACCTCACCTCCGACCTGGTGACAGTCGCGCGGCTGATCGGGCACACTCAACCCATGCGTACCGCTGGGCGGAACGACGGCGCGAGCGGCGACGGCCTCGTCGCGGCCCGGCTCGCCGCGCTCCTGGAAGCCTTCCGGCCCGGCGACGAGACCCTCGGCGTCTCCGAACTGGCCCGCCGGACCGGGCTGGCGAAGACGACGGTGCACCGGCTCGTCGGGCACCTCACCGGCACCGGCCTCCTCGAGCGCGAGGACGGCGCGGTGCGGCTCGGGCTGCGGCTGTTCGAAATCGGCC
This sequence comes from Amycolatopsis sp. NPDC049159, assembly GCF_040648295.1. Classification (NCBI taxonomy): domain Bacteria; kingdom Bacillati; phylum Actinomycetota; class Actinomycetes; order Pseudonocardiales; family Pseudonocardiaceae; genus Amycolatopsis; species Amycolatopsis sp. NPDC049159. Next base: position 283,101 of record NZ_JBEZDL010000006.1, on the reverse strand, counting down.
AACTGGCCTCGCCCCGCCGGGGACTGGTCGAGGCGGCCCGCCCGTACCTCGCCGACCTGCGCGAGGCGACGCGCAACACCGTCCACCTCGCCATCCTCGAAGGCACCGAAGTCGTCTACCTCGACGTCCTGCGCGGCCCGGACGCGCCGACCCTGCCCTCGCGCATCGGCGGCCGGTTCCCCGCGCACGCGACCGGGGTCGGCAAGGCGATCCTCGCGTTTTCTCCGGAATCCGTGGTGAACCAGGTGATCGACGCCGGATTACCCCGGATGAGCCCGAAGACGATCACCGCGCCCGGCCTGCTCCGGCGTCAGCTCACCCGGATCCACGAGGACGGCATCGCGCTGGAGCGCGAGGAATCCGGCGTCGGCGTCGTGTGCGCGGCCAGCCCGCTGCTGGACGCGCAGGGGGTCGCGGTCGCCGCCGTTTCGATTTCGGGGTGGGCCAACCGGATGCGGACCGAACGGGTCGCGCCCGCCGTCCGGACGGTCGCACTCGCGTTGACCCGGACACTCTCCGGATCCACTCGGGACAGTCGGAAATAATCTTGCGGGACAACGCTTTCTCCGTGTCTAGGCCGTCCGGCTGACGTAATCGTCCCGAGCTGGACCGGTGATCGGAAGCGGCTACGATCCGTCCAATGGCCCAGCACAGCCGGGGGACGACGGACCCGGGCCGCTCCCCCGCGACGCTTCCCGGACCGGCCGCCGCCGGTTCCTCCGCCGCGCACCGGTTGTTGTCGCTCGACATCGTGCTCGCGCTGCTGGCGCTGGCCGGCGGCCTGCGGGTGCTGTACCTCGCCGCGCCCGCACCGGCCCTGCCCGCCGAGGGCGCGAACATCGCGCACGCGTACGCGCTGGGGCACCTCACACCGTTCACCGACGCGGGCGGCGCCGGGGTGAGCCCGTTCGGGTGGTGGCAGCTCTCGGCCTACACGATGGTCACCGACGCCTTCGGGCGCTCGGCGACGGCGCTCGCGGCGGTCCGCGAAGCCGTGCTCATCGCCGCGGTGCTCGGCGCCCTGCTGCTGTGGTTCCTGGCGCGCCGGCTCGGCCTGACGCGGTGGGCGGCGGCGGCCGCGGTGGTGCTGCTCGCGGCGTCCCCGCTCGCGCTCGGCCTGCAGCGGCTGGTCGTCGTCGAGCACCTCGCGGCGGTCTGGGCGCTGGGCGCGCTGGTGCTCATCACCAAGCCCGGCGCCCGGATCCGGCACGACGCGCTGGCCGCGGTCTGCCTGCTCGCGGCCGTGCTCACTTCGCCGCTCGCGCTGGTCTTCCTCCCCGCGGCGGGCTGGCTGCTGGTGCGGCGCGCGCCCGTCCGCGCGGCGCTGGTGGCGGTGCTGCTCAACCTCGGGCTGGGCATCGCGTTCGGCCCGGCGGCCGCCGTCCTCCGGCCGCACCTCGCCGACGGCGGCCGTCCGGCCATCGTCGACTGGGTCGCCCTCGACCCGGCGTGGGCGGTGCTCTCGACCGTGGCGCTGGTGGCCGCGCTGGCCGTGACCGCGTTGCGGCCGTTCGCGGTGTCCGGCCTGCTCCTCGTCGCGACCCTGTTCGTGCCCGGCGTGCCGGACACCGGCGTGCTCGCGCTGCTGCTGCCGCTGACCCCGCTGCTGCTGGCCGCGGTCGTCCAAACCGCGTCGCGGCAACGCGCCCCGGCCCACCGCTGGAACCCCGGCCGCGGTCCCGGGACGGCGCTGGTGTCGCTCGTCCTGGTCGCCGTGGTCGCGGCCGGCTGGGTCTACGGCTACCCGGCCCTGCGGCCGACGACCGACCGCGGCGGGCCACTGGCCGAAGCCCAGCAGTGGTTGCGGGCCAACGCTTCCGGCGCCCGGGTGCTGGTCGACGACGGCGCCTGGGCGGAGCTCGCCAAGGCGGGCTGGCCGACCGGCCTGCTCGTCCCGCCCGCCGCGTGCGCGGCCGGCTGCCCGCCGGTCGAGTGGGCGGTCTTCGCGGACGGCACGACCGATCCCCGCGGCCGCTACCCCGCCCTCGGCATCACCCTGGCCGAAGCCGGCGTGACGGCGGTGTTCGGTGACGGTGACCGCGCGGTCACCGTCTCCCGCCTCGGCCTGCCCGCCGCCGACCCGGCCGCGCCGTCGGAGGAGTCCGCCCGCACCCACGCGGGCGAGGCACTGGCCGCGTCGACCCGGATCACCCTGCCCCCGGACGCCACCGCGGTCCTGCGCGAGGGCCACGTCGACCCGCGGCTGATCGCCACGCTGGCCGCGCTCGCCGCGATCCGGCCGGTCAGCGTGGGGGCGTTCCCCGCCGTCCCCGGCGAAGACCCCGCCGGCCAGCCGCGCCGCCGGGTCCTCCTGACGGCGGGCAAGGACGCCGTGGCGGCGTTCTACACCGGCCAGCGCGACCTGTTCCGCCCGTCCTCGGTCGCCGAGACCACCGACGGCGTGCTCGTCACGTACCCGCTGTTCGCACCCCCGGGGCTGCTGGTCCCGTTCTCCTCCCCCTGACGGCGAAAGGACCACTCATGCGCACGCTCACGTCCAGAACGCTCAGACCCGGCGGGCTGATCGCCGCGGCCCTGCTGCTCGTCGCGCTGACGCCGGTGACGGCCGGGGCGGCGACCGCCCCCGGCCCGGGCGTCGGCTGGATCCGGGTCGGTCACCTCTCCCCGAAGGTGCCTCCGGTGGACATCTACTTCGCCCCCTTCGGGCAGGCCGAGAAGGTCGTCATCCGCAAGGCGGGCTACGGCGCCGTGACGCCGTACTCCTCGCTCGACCCCGGCAAGTACACGCTCTCGATGCGGCCCGCCGACGCGGCGTCGAGCACCCCGCCCGCGCTGTCGGCGACCATCGAGGTGGCCGAACGCAGCGCCTACTCGCTGCTGGTGTTCGCGAACGGACCGGACGGCACGCTCAAGGGCGACCTGGTGAACGACGACCTCAGCGCGCCCGCCGCGGGCAAGGGCCGCGTCCGGGTCGTCGAAGGGTCGGCGGCGATCGCGCCGGTCACCGTGGCCGGGCCGCAGGGCGTCACGCTCGCCAAGGACGCGGCCTACGGCCAGACTTCGTCCTATGTGGACGTGCCGGAAGGGCGCTGGCCGCTGCAGCTCTCCGGCGGCGCGGTGAAGTCGGCCGCGGACGTCGACGTCAAGGCGGGCTCGTCGACGACGCTGCTGGTCACCGAGAACGCCGGGGCGCTGAAGGCGAACCCCATCTCCGACGGTGCGTCGCTGCCCGAACCGCCGAAGCTCGGCGTCGAGACCGGGGGCGGCGGCACCGCGCCGTCGTCCGGCACCCCGCTCTGGCCGGCGCTGGCGGCGGCCGGGTTGCTGGCCGCGCTGCTCTGGGGACGCCGGGCGGCTCGTGCGCGCTGACCTCGGCGCGCTGCTCGTCGTGGCGCTGCTGGCCGCGGGCTGCGCGGCGGCCCCGGCCGCACCACCACCCGTCGTCCCGGTCGCGACCACACCCGCGTCGCCGTCGGCGACCGGGCCCCTGCCGCTGCCCGCGGCCGCCGACGTCCGCCCGGTGCGGCTGCGGATCCCCGCCATCGGCGTCGACGCGCCCGCGCTCGTGCCGCTCGGGCTCGGCGCCGACCACCAGCTCGAAGCACCCGCGCGCTTCGAGGACGTCGGCTGGTACGCCGCCGGGCCGGTCCCGGGTGACGCCGGCCCGGCGGTGATCGCCGCGCACGTCGACTCCCGCTCCGGCCCGGCACCGTTCTTCCGGCTGCGCGACCTGCACGGCGGCGACCAGGTGTTCGTCGCGCGCTCCGACGGCCAGGAAACCCGGTTCGTCGTGGACGCCGTCCAGCGCTACCCGAAGGACGCGTTCCCGACCGACGCGGTGTACGGCCCCGCGCCGGGCAGCGCACTGCGGCTCATCACCTGCGGCGGCAGCTTCGACGCGGCGAAACGCTCGTACCGCGACAACATCGTCGTCTACGCCTCGACGCGGTGGGGCTAGTACTCCTTCAGCAGCCCGCGCCGCGCCAGCTCGGGCCGGACGCCGTCGCCGAACCAGTACGCCTCCTCGAGGTGGGGGTAGCCCGACAGCACGAACTCGCTCACGCCGGCGCTGTGGTACTCCTCGATCAGGTCCGCGACCTCGGCGTGGCTGCCGACGAGCGCGGTCCCGGCGCCGCCGCGGACCAGGCCGACGCCGGCCCAGAGGTTCGGGTGGATCTCCAGCCCGCGGACCCCGCCGTCGGTGCGGCCGCCGTGCAGCGCGACCATCCGCTGCTGCCCGACCGACTCGCTCGCGGCCAGCTGCGCCTGCGCCTTGGCGACCTGCTCCGGGCTCAGCGCGTCCAGGAGCTTCTGCGCCTCCGCCCAGGCCTCGGCCGAGGTGTCGCGCGAGATCGTGTGCAGCCGGACGCCGAACCGGATCGCCCGGTCGCCGGCCAGCGCGCGGACCTTGCCGATCTTCTCCGCGACCTGCGCGGGCGGCTCGCCCCAGGTCAGGTAGACGTCGGCGTGCCGGGCCGCGACCGGCAGCGCGGCCGGCGAGGAGCCCCCGAAGTAGATCGGCGGCGCCGGGTCCGGTGCGGCCAGCGTCGTCGCGCCTTCGACCTTCAGGTGCTCGCCCTCGAAGGTGAACGGCTGCCCGGACCAGACCCCGCGCACGATGGTGAGGAACTCGTCGGTGCGCGCGTACCGGGCGTCGTGGTCGTGCCAGTCGCCGAAGCGCCGCTGCTCCACGGCGTCGCCGCCGGTGACGATGTTGAGCAGCACCCGCCCTTCCGACAGGCGCTGGAACGTCCCCGCCATCTGGGCCGCGAGCGTCGGCGAGATGACGCCGGGGCGGAACGCGACCAGGAACTTCAGCCGGGTCGTCTCGCGGATCAGCGCGGCCGTCGTGAGCCACGCGTCCTCGCACCACGTACCGGTCGGGGTCAGCACCCCTTCGAAGCCCTGCCGCTCGGCGGCGCGGGCGACCTGCGCGAGGTAGTCGAGATCCGGTTGGCGCTGCGCCGACGGGCCCTGGGACCGGTTGGCGTGGAAGCGTTCCACGATCGTGCGGCCGTCGCCGCTGGTGGGCAGGAACCAGTGCAGACCGATGCTCATCCGTTGCTCCTCGCCTGGTCCAGGTCAGGGGCGAACCGCCGGTCCGCGAACGCGGCGAAGTCCACCTTGCCCGGCAGAGTCTTCTCCTCGGTGAAGGCGTCCGCGAGCTGTTGTTCGGAAGCCACCACCGAGTCGTCCAGCGGGATGGGCAGGTCCCGCCCGGCGTCGACGGCCTTCTGCGCCACTTCGGGCTTCAGCCCGGTCTCCTCGGCCCAGGCCGCCGCCCACTCCCGCCGGTGCGTGTCGGCCCACTTCTGCGCCTTGACCACCCGGACGGCGAAGTCGCGCAGCGCCGAGTTCTTGCCGGGGTCGGACAGCGCGGCCGTGCCCGCGGTCAGGAACCCGAGGCCGTTCGAGGCCCCGCGGCCGTCGGCCAGCACGCGGGCGTGCGCCTCGATCTGCGCCTGCGCGGTGTAGGGGTCCCAGATCGCCCAGGCGTCGATCGTGTGCTGGGTGAACGCGGCGTAGGCCTCGGCCGGCTGCAGGAAGTTCAGCTTGACGTCCTTTGTGGACAGACCGTTGTTGTGCAGCGTGTTCAGCAGCTGGCCGTGGGCCGAGGTGCCCTTGGCGACGCCGATCGTCTTGCCCTTCAGCTCGGCGACGCCGCGCAGCGCCGAGTCCGGCGGGACGAGGACGGCTTCCCGCTCGACGTTGCTGCGCGAAACGCTGATCACCTTGATCTTCGCCTTCGCCGCGGCCGCGAAGATCGGCGGCGTGTTGCCGACGCGGCCGGTGTCGATCGCGCCGGCCGACGCGGCCTCCAGCAGCGGCGGGCCCGAGGTGAAGGTGGCCCACTCGATCTTGTACGGCGTCCCGTCCAGCAGCCCGGCCGCGGTGAGCAGCGACTTGACGCCGCCCTTCTGGTCACCGACCTTGAGCGTCACCTTCGCCAGGTCCGCCGCGCTCACCGGACCCGGCACGGCCGCCTGGTCGGTACCGGCCGCCGAGCCGCACCCGGCCAGCGCGAACGCGGCCGCGACGACCGCGACTCCCCTACGCCACAGCATCTTCGGTCACTCCCAGGTCTGTCAGCACACGGCGGCGGAGGTCGTCGTGGTCATCGGTCTCGCGCGGGCGGTGGGTGGCCACGATCCGGCCACCGTCGAGCACCAGGACCCGGTCCGCGAGGCGCAGGGCCTCGTCGACGTCGTGGGTCACCAGCAGCACGCCCGGGCGGTGGCGCCGCCAGAGGTCCAGCACCAGGCCGTGCATCGCGATCCGGGTGAGCGCGTCGAGGGCGCCGAACGGCTCGTCGAGCAGCAGCAGGTCGGGTTCGCGCACCAGCGCGCGGGCCAGTGACACGCGCTGCGCCTCGCCGCCGGAGAGCGTGAGCGGCCAGTCGTCGGCGTGCTCGGTCAGCTGGACCTCGGCGAGGGCCTTCTCGGCCAGCGCCCGGTTGCGGGATTTCGAGACGCCGTCCTGACGCAGCCCGAGGACGACGTTGCGCCAGACCTTCCGCCACGGCAGCAGTCTCGGCTGCTGGAACGCGACCGAGACGGTCCCCGTCACATCCGCTCCGCCCTCGACGTCGCCGTCGAGTCCGGCGAGGACGCGCAGGAGCGTCGACTTGCCGGAGCCGCTGCGGCCCAGCAGGGCGACGAACTCGCCGCGTTCCACGGTCAGGTCGAGTCCACTGAGGACGGTCCGGTCCCCGAACCGTTTGGTGAGGTCGCGGACCTCGGCTACCGGGTTCGCCACCGCAGCACCTTCCGTTCGAGCAGCCGGACCAGCGCGTCGGTGACCAGGCCGAGCAGGGCGTACAGGACGAGACCGACGACCACGACGTCGGTGCGCAGGAACTCGCGCGCGTTGTTGATGAGGTAGCCGACGCCGGCGTCGGCGTTGACCGTCTCGCCGACGATCAGCGCGAGCCAGGCGAGGCCGAGCGACTGGCGCAACCCGACGAGCGCCTGCGGCAGCGCGCCGGGGACGATGACGTGCCAGAGCCGTTCGGCGCGGCTGAAACCCAGCGCGCGCGAGGCTTCGACGAGGTTCGGGTCGGCGCCGCGGATTCCCGAGTGGACGTTCAGGTAGAGCGGGAAGGCCACGCCGAGGGCGACCAGCACGATCTTGGTTTCCTCGCCGATGCCGAACCACAGGATGAACAGCGGGATCAGGCCGAGGAAGGGCAGCGTGCGCAGCATCTGGACGGGCGGGTCGACCAGCGCTTCGCCCCAGCGGGACAGCCCGGACACGATGCCGAGCAGCACGCCGGCGATCGCGCCGAGCGCGAACCCGGCGCCCACCCGGCCGAGCGAAACGGCGAAGGCGTCACCGAGTTCGCCGCTGCGCGCGACTTCGACGCCGGCCTGCACGACCGTCCACGGTGAACTGAGCTTGTCGGGGGGCAGGACGCCGGTGGCGCTCGCGAGCTGCCAGGCGGCCACGAGCACCACCGGGCTGATCCAGCGCCGCAGGTCGAAGCGCCGCGACTTGCGAGGTGGCCGCTCGGCGGCCGGCCGGGCGCGCGGGAGCACGCCCGTGGTGGAAATCGACACGGATTTCTCCCGGGGACGGGGACATCGGGGTTGCGTGGTCCCGACTTTCCGGTCCTCGGGAAGCGAAGTCAATCCGCGCCCACTCCGTGAACGCCCGGTGTTTCAGCCCGTGGAACGACTTGGCTCAGCCGCCGAACATGACCTTCCATTCGTCCAGCGACCGCGGCCGGTAGACGAAGTTGCTGCGCTTCACTTCGGACAGCGCGGCCGACGGCTCGGCGGAGTACCGGTGCCCGGGGTAGACGACGGGATCCCCGGCCAGCCCGGCGAGCGCCTGCAGGCTGCGGTAGATCTCTTCGGTGTCCCCACCCGGGAAATCGGTGCGGCCACAGCCTTCGAGGAACAGCGTGTCCCCGGAGACGAGCTTGTCCTCGACGAGGAAGCACTGGCTGCCCGGCGTGTGCCCGGGCGTGTGCAGCAACCGGATCGGGATCGAGCCGACTTCGAGGACGTCGTCGTGGTCGTGCGCCCGCAGGTCGGTCCCGGACACCCCGGTGACCCGCTTGACCCACTCGCTCTCGGCCCCGTTGACGTGGATCGGCACCTGCCGGATCGCGAGCAGCTCGGCGATCCCGGGGAGTGAGAAGCCGAGCATTTCGCCCCCGACGTGGTCGGGGTGGTGGTGCGTGGCGAGCACCCCGGTCAGCCGCATGCCGTCGTTCTCGAGCACGTCCAGCAGATCCTGCACGGCGTAGGCGGGATCGACGACCACCGCGTCCCCGGTTTCGCGATCGCCGACGAGGTAGGCGAAGTTCAGCATCTGCGTGGCAACGGGGTCGCCGACGGCGAAGTCGCGCCCGGCGAGCAGCTGCCGGAAGTAGAGCCGATCAGTCATGCCGGACACCCTACGGTCCGCCGGTCGCCGCCTGGGTGAGTGCCGTCAGGACCGCCGTCACCGCCGGTGGGTCCGGTGGGTCGCCGTACGTGGCGGCGTGGATGCGGCGGTGGACGCCCGGTAGTTCGGTCGCGTGGATGTCCGGCCGCCGGTGGGCTTCCAGCGCGAGCCCGGGCAGCGTCGCGACGCCCAGGCCCGCCGCCACCAGGGACTGGACCACCACCATGTCGTCGCTCAGGGAACCGACGCGCGGGGTGAAGCCCGCCGCGGCGCAGAGGGCGTCCAGTTCGGCTCGGCAGCGTTCGCAGCCGCCGATCCAGGTGGAGTCGCGGTGGTTCGCCAGGGTGTCGGCCGGGTGGCGGCTGATCAGGTGGATCGGGTCGTCGGTGAGGTGGCGGAAGCGGAAACCCTCCTCCTCGAGCCGCGAACCGGCGTGCTGGAAGACCAGCGCGACGTCGATGTCGCCGCGGCGCAGCAGGTCCAGGGCCGCCACCGGGTGCTCGTCGACGAGGCTCAGTTCCAGGCCCGGGTGGTCCCGCGCCAGGGTGGCGGCCGCTTTCGGGACGAGCGTGCTCAGCGCCGACGCGTTCGCCGCCAGCCGGACGCGGCCGGTTCGCAGGCCCACCTGGGCGGCCAGCTCGGTGGCCGCCGCGTCGACGCGGCCGAGGATCTCCGCGGCGCGGTCGGCCAGCAGGCGGCCCTCCGGCGTCAGGCGGATGCCGCGGCCGACGCGCTGCAGCAGCTGGGCGCCCGTCGCCGCCTCCAGGCGGGACAGGTGGTGGCTCACCGACGGCTGCGAATAGTGCAGTTCGCGGGCCGCGTCGGTCACCGAGCCGTGGCGGGCCACCGCGGCCAGGACCTTGAGCTGGACCAGGCTGAGCATTCATCGACGATATCAATGCTTCACCGCCGGAATTGGCATTGGACGGCATGCGCCGTCCGGGACATCCTGGTGTCCATCCGACGAGGGAGGCACGACGATGACCCAGGGTTTGGTGACCTGCGACCTCACGATCACGGTCGACGGCTACGCGGCCGGGCACGGCCAGAGCGAGGAGCGGCCGTTCGGCGACGACGGCGGCGACGGCTGGGGCGACCGGCTGCACGCCTGGTACGGCGAGGGCCGCGACGAGCACCCGGCCGAGTTCGACCGGATGCTCACCGCCAAGGCGTTCATCATGGGGCGCAACATGTTCGGCCCGGTGCGGGGCGCGTGGGACCGGCCGTGGACCGGCTGGTGGGGCGACGAACCGCCGTACCACGGCCCGGTGTTCGTGCTCACCCACCACCCGCGCGACCCGCAGCCGATGACCGGCGGCACCACCTTCCACTTCGTCACCGACGGCATCGAGGCCGCGCTGGACCGCGCGCGGGAAGCGGCCGGTGACGGCGGCATCTCCATCCACGGTGGCGCGAGCACCGTCAACCAGTACCTCGCCGCCGGCCTGATCGACGAGGTGCGGCTGCACATCTCGCCGTACACGCTCGGCGACGGCGTCCGGCTGTTCGACGGCGTGCCGCCGCTGCGCCTCGAGCAGCTCGACGCGCGCCCGACGCCGTCGGTCACGCACCTGCGGTATCGCGTGCTTCGCTGAAGCTGCCCGTGGTGAGGACGAACCGGCCGAAGACGTCGCCGGCGTCGAGCCGGCGGTGCGCTGACGCCGCTTCCTCCAGCGGCAGCACCTCGTGCACGACCGACCGCAGGCCGCCGGCGAAGAGGTCGGCGGTGGCGGCGGCGCGGTCGGCCATCGGCACGGTGTCCGCGCTGAAGGTCGCGAAGGACAGCGAGCGCCGGAACCCCGCGAACAGCACCTTCCCGAAGTCGGCGGGCGGGTCGCCGCCCATCAGGCCGACGGTCACCAGGCGCCCGTTGGGGTTGAGCTTGGCGAAGAACGACGGCAGGTCCGGACCGGCGACGATGTCGAGGATGACGTCGTACCCCTCGGCGCCCTCGCCGTCGCGGCCGAACACGTGGGTCGCGCCCAGCTCGCGCAGGCGGTCGCCGCGTTCGGGCGACGACGTCGTCACGGCGATCGCGGCGGCGCCACTGCGGGCCGCGAGCTGGACCGCCATGATCCCGATGCCGCCGGCCGCGCCGCGCACCAGCACCGACTCGCCCGGGACGAAGTGGACGTGGCGCAGGGCGAAGTGCGCGACCATGCCGGAGCTGCCGAGCGTCACGGCGTCGACGGGCGACACCTCCGGCGGCAGCGGGACGAGCGTCTCGGCGGACGCGACCGCCTGCTCGGCATAACCGCCGCCGGTGCCGGCGAACGCCCAGACGCGGCGCCCCGCCCAGGCCGGGTCGACGCCGTCGCCGACCGCGGCCACCGTGCCGGCGATCTCGCCGCCGAGGACGTGCCCTTCCCGGAAGCCGTAGGCGGCGAGCGCGCCCCGGCGGATCAGGACGTCGACGCCGCCGACGCCGATCGCCTCGGTGGTGATCAGCACCTGGCCACCGGCCGGGCTCGGGACCGGGAGGTCGACGACCGCCATCCCGCCGGGTTCGCCGAACGCCTGCACCGCGACTGCTTTCACTGTTCTTCTCCGTCGTTCCGGGGTCGATGATCGACGCCGGACGTTAACGGACGCCCCCGTCCGGTTCGCTAAAGTGAGGGAGTGACCGAAGCTTTGTCTCAGGTCCTGCGCTCCGACGCCCGGGACAACCGCGAACGCATCCTCGAGGCCGCCCGCGCGATCTTCGCGGCCGAGGGCCTGGCGGTGCCGATGCGCGAGATCGCCCGGCGCGCCGACGTCGGCCCGGCGACCCTGTACCGCCACTTCCCGACCAAGGAAGCGCTGGCCACCGAAGCGTTCGCCGACCAGATGCACGTGTGCTACGCGATCGTCGACGACGGGCTCGCCGACCCCGACCCGGCGCGCGGCTTCACTTCGGTGCTCACGAAGCTGTGCGAGCTGCACGCCCGCGACCGGGGTTTCACCGCGGCCTTCACGGCGGTGTTCCCGCACGCGATGGACTTCGCCGCGGCCCGCGAACGCGCGGTGAAGTCCATCGCCGAGCTGACCCGCCGCGCCCGGGAGGCCGGCTACCTGCGCCCCGACGTCGAACTCGACGACGTGATCCTGGTCCTCATGGCGAACGGCGGCATCCAGGCCACGTCACCGGCGGCGCACGTCGCGGCTTCACGGCGCTTCGCCGCCCTTGCCATCCGGGGCCTCCGGGCCTGACGCCCACTGGTGGCCGCTCCCCTGGTGGAGGGCGGCGTACGCGCGGTCCCTGAGGACGTTGGCCTCGTGGTCGGACAGGGTGGCGCCGAGCGGGCGGAGCACCAGGCGGACGAGCAGGTTCTTCTGCCCGGCGTGGGCCCCGAGCCGGGCGAGCGCGGCCGGCGGCAGTTGCGCGCACGGCGTCTCCTGCCGGATCTCGACCGACTCGACGACGTCGGCGTCGTCACCGAGCGCGTCGCGGACGCGGTCGCCGAGGTCTTCGGCCCGGTCGCCGGCGTCGACGGCGATCGACAGGTCCCGGCGCACGGACGGCAGCGCGGACACCGGCCGGTAGGGCGCGAGGTCGGTCAGCTGCGCGGCGACGGCCGGTTCGGCCGAGCGGAGGAGGCGGATGTCGGGAATGCCCTTGCGCAGCATCAGCATCCGGTCGAGACCCATGCCGAGCGCGAGCCCGGACCACCCGGCCCCGAGCCCGGCCCGCGCGAGCACGGCGGGGTGCGCGAGCCCGCACTCGGCGACTTCGACCCAGCGCCCGTCGTGTTCGACGTCGAGCTGCGCACCGTCCACTGTGTACGGGTGGCGGCGCGGTTCGAGCCGCCACTCCCGCTCCGGGACGAGCGCGGCGACCATGTCCTCGAGGTCGGCTCGGGTGACACGGGCGCGGGTGATCCGCCACAGGTCGAGCTGGTGCGGGGTGCCGCTGTGCAGCCGGTCGATGCTGTCGCGCCGGTAGACGACGCCGGGGCAGACGAGCAGGACGTCATCGGCCGGATTCGCGGCCAGCGCCCGGAGCGCGGCGGGGATCATGGCGCTGGAGTGGCTGCGGAGGACGTGGTCCTGGTCGACGTACCGGGTGTAGCGGGCGTCGCGGGTGACGTCGGCGGGGTCGTAGCCGAGGTTGTCGTAGTTGTCGGCGATGGTGACGACGCGATCGCCGGGCCACCACCGGACGGCGGTCGGCCAGAGGTCGGCGAGGGCCTCGACGGCCTGGCTGACGACGAGCTGAACGGCGTGCGCGCCGGCCCGCGGATCGGTGAGATCCCGGACGGCGAGAGCGCGCACGAGCTGGGCGGGGGTGAGCGGTTCGGGCATGACGGACCTCCGTGGTGAGCGGGTGAGGTGGCGGGACGGCTCCCCCTGGCCCGGGCACCCGGCGAGGTCAGTGCGTTCCGGCGGCCGCTGCTCGCGGCCGCGCGCTGTCAGGTCGAGCTGACGGCGGATGTGGCACCGGAACCCCGCTGGCACCCACGAAGGGCCAGGGGGCCGGTAAATCGGCGGTACTCCGCAACGACGGCCACGCACCCAGGATAGGGCCGGCGTCACGCGGATTTCGGGGCCGCGGCAGGGTTCACCACGTCAGCCGCCGCGGGTACACCGGCGACCGAGCTCGTCACCGACCGGTCCCGCACGCGGGCCGGCTATCGCACGCGCCGGCTGCGACCAAGCCCGGGAGGGACCTCCGCTGAACGTGCTCCCCGCCCGCCCGCGCACTGGCCGGCCTCCGAGGGGCGGACACACCCCCATCGGCGGGCGCGCTCGCCGATCCCGCCCTCCTCTACCGCAGCCAGGCCCTCACCGCCCCTGTCGTCCGCTCATCCCTCCCTCACTCACCCACCTCCCCGTCCGCCAGCTCCCGCAGCAAGTCCAGGTGCCCCACGTGCCGCGCCGTCTCCTGCACGACGTGGGCCACCACCCAGCGGACCGTGAACTCCGACCGCCGCCGCGTCCGGTCGTCCGGGCCCAGCCGCCGCAACGCCTTCTCCGCCCGGCCCCACTCCGCCCGGTACGCCGCCACCACGGACTCCGGTGTGTCCGACTCCGCCACGTCCCAGCTCGGGTCCGGCGACCCGGCCCACAACGACGGCAGGTCCGCCCCACCTGCCTCGATGCACAGCCACCAGCGCTCCACCGCCGTCAGGTGCTTCACCACCCCCAACGCGCTCAGCCGCGGCGAAGTGGGCAACGGGGCCGCCGCCGCCAACTCACGAGGCAGGCCCGCCAGCTTGTTGACCGCCGTCGCGCGGAGGAACTGCAGGAAGTCCAGCTGGAGGCGCAGTTCGTCGGCCGCGAGCCTCGCGGGCCAGCGGCGGTGCGTCTTCGAACTCGTGTTCGACATGACCGCAACGTACCCCACGGGTCCGACAAAATAGAGTGATCGCCATGTGGTGGGGACTGCTTTGCGCCCTCGGCGCGGCGATCGCGTACGGCGTGGCTTCGGTGATGCAGGCGGTCGCCGCGCGGGCGACCGACACCGGAGGCGACGGCGGCGTCGATCCGAGACTGCTCGTGCGCGTGCTCGGCCAGTGGAAGTTCGTGCTGGGGCTCGCACTGGACATCCTGGGGTTCGTCGCGCAGATCGCCGCCCTGCACGTCCTTCCGCTGTTCGTCGTGCAGGCCGCGCTCGCCGCCAGCCTCGCCGTCACCGCCGTAGCCGCGCGGTTCCTCGGGGTGCGGCTCGGGCGGCGCGAATGGGCCGCCGTCGCCGTCGTTTGTGCCGGGCTCGCCCTGCTGGGCGCCGCCGCGGAAAGCGAGGGGTCCGATCCCGTCGGGCTCGGGTTCCGGCTGGTCCTGATCGGCGCGGTCGTCGTGCTGGCCGGCGCCGGGATCGCGGCGGGGAAGGCGAACCGCCGGGTGCGGACGCCGGCGCTCGGGCTCGTCGCCGGGCTGAGCTTCGGGGTCGTCGCCATCTCCGGGCGGATCATCCCGAGCCTCGCGCCGCTCGCCCTGCTGACCGACCCGGCGACCTACACGGTCGCGGTCGCGGGCGGGATGGCCATGCTGTTCTACGCCACCGCGCTGCAACGCGGGAGCGTCACCACGTCCACCGCGATGATGGTGCTCGGCGAGACGGTCTTCCCGTCGCTGATCGGCGTCTTCGCGCTCGGCGACCGCACGCGGCCGGGGTTCGCGGTCGTCGCCGTGGCCGGCTTCGTGCTCGCCGTGGCCGCCGCGCTCGCGCTCGCGCGGTTCGGGGAACCGGCCACCGAGCCGCGGAATGAGACGAAGCCGACCGTGTTCCCGTAACTTCTTTACTTAGACTAGCCTTACCTATCCACGACGCGGACAGGGAGGCGCGGGTGAGCACGACGGGACGGGAAGTCCTCCGCCGGTCGATCGCCGGGCAACGACGATCGGTGACCCTCGCGGCCCTGCTGACAGCGGGCCACCAGGGCGGCGAAGCACTGGTGCCGGTGGTGATCGGCGTGGTCATCGACCAGGCCGACGCGGGCGGTTCGGTGAGCACGCTCCTGCTCTGGCTCGCGGTGCTCGGAGTCCTCTTCGCCGCGCTGTCGACCAGCTACCGCCTCGGCGCCCGCTTCGGCGAGCGCGCCGCGGAGCGCGCGGCCCACGAACTCCGGCTCGACGTCGGACGCCGGGTGCTGCACCCCGGCGGCGTCGCGGGTTCCAGTGCGCTGGCCGGCGAACTGGTGAGCATCGGGACCTCGGACGCGAAGCGGGTCGGCACGGTCAACGGCGTCCTGCCGTTCGCCGTCGCCGGGCTGGCCGGGCTGCTGGTCAGCGCCGTCGTGCTGCTCACCATGTCGCTGCCGCTCGGGCTGCTCGTGCTGCTCGGCACGCCGCCGATGCTCTACTTGGCCCACCTGATCGGCAAGCCGCTGGAGCGCCGCAGCGAGGCCGAGCAGGAGCGCTCCGCGTTCGCCTCGGGCATCGCGACCGACCTCGTCGCCGGGCTGCGCGTGCTCAAGGGCGTCGGCGCCGAGCGCGCCGCCGTCGACCGCTACCGCCGGACCAGCCAGGACTCGCTCAAGGCGACCCTCCGGGCGGCCCGCGCGCAGGCCTGGCACAACGGCGCGCTGCTCGCGCTGACCGGCGTCTTCATCGCGCTGGTCGCGCTCGTCGGCGGCACCCTCGCCGCGGCGGGCGAAATCAGCGTCGGCGACCTGGTCGCCGCGGTCGGGCTCGCGCAGTACCTGATCACGCCGTTCTCGATCTTCTCGTGGGTCAACGGCGAACTCGCGCAGGGCCGGGCGTCGGCCGCGCGCATCGCCGACGTCCTCAACGCACCGCCCGCGGTCGGCGCCGGGGACGCCACGCTGCCGGTCCCGGCCGCCGGGCACGTCAAGCTCTCCGCGCTGACCCGCGGCGCGCTGCGGGACGTCGGGTTCGAAGCCCGGCCCGGCGAGCTGCTCGGCGTGGTCGCCACCGACCCGGCCGCCGCGACGGACCTGCTCGACTGCCTCGGCCGCGCCGCCGACCCCGCGAGCGGCTCGGTGTCGGTCGACGCCGTCGATCTGTCCACTGTGGACCCGAGCCGGGTCAGGGAGGTGGTGCTGGTGGCCGCGCACGACGCCGACCTGTTCGCCGGAACCGTCGCCGAAAACGTGGAAACCGGGCCCAGGACGGCCGAAGCGATGACCGCGGCCGCCGTCGACGAGGTGGCCGGCGCGCTGCCCGACGGCGTCGCGACCGCCGTCACCGAACGCGGGCGGTCGCTGTCCGGCGGGCAGCGCCAGCGGGTCGCCCTCGCCCGCGCGCTCGCCGCGGACGCGCCGGTGCTGGTGCTGCACGACCCGACGACCGCCGTCGACACCGTCACCGAGGCGCGGATCGCCGCGGGACTGGCGGAGCTGCGGCGAGGCCGCACGACCATCCTCGTGACCACCAGCCCGGCGCTGCTCGCCGCGACCGACCGCGTCGTCCTGCTCGACGACGGGCGCGTGACGGGCGAAGGCAGCCACGCCGACCTGGCGGGCCGGGCCGACTACCGGGCGGCGGTGCTCTCGTGACCCGTGAACTCCTCCCCGTGGCCGACGGCCGCCGGATCCGCGCCGTCGTCGGCGAACTGCTCGGCCGCGCCAAGGGCCGCACGGCCGCGGCGGCCGCGGTGCTCGTCGCGGCGACCGCGATCGGCCTGCTCACCGCTCCCCTGCTCGGCCGGGTCGTCGACCTGGTCGCGACGCGCCACCCGGGCGCCGACCTCGTCACGCCGGTCGTCGGCCTGGTGCTGGTCGCGCTCGCCCAGGCGGTCGCGACCGCCATCGGGGTGTCGATGGTGGCGCGCCTCGGCGAGACGATCCTGGCCGAGCTGCGCGAACGCTTCGTCGAGCGCGCGCTCGGCCTGCCGCTGGAACAGCTCGAGCGCGCCGGTTCCGGCGACCTGACCGCCCGCGTGACCAACGACGTCTCGGTGGTCGCGGAAGGCGTCCGGCAGGCGCTGCCCGAGCTGGGCCGGTCGGTGCTGACGGTCGTCCTGACGCTGGGCGCGCTGGCCGTGCTCGACTGGCGGTTCCTGCTGGCCGCGCTGGTCGCCGTGCCGGTGCAGCTGTGGACCGTGCGCTGGTACGTGCCGCGCGCGAAGCCGTTGTACGCCAGCCAGCGCGAGGCCGTCGGCGCGCAGCAGCAGCAACTCCTGGACACCATCGGCGGCGCGAAGACCGTCCGCGCGTTCCGGCTCGCCGATGCGCACCTGGAGCGGGTGCGGCAGCGGTCCGACGGCGCCGTCGAGCTGGCCCTGCGCGGAATCCGGCTGGTGACGCGGTTTTACGCGCGGCTCAACCTCGCCGAGTTCCTCGGGCTGTCCGCCGTGCTGGCGATGGGGTTCCTGCTGGTCGGCGCGGACGCGGTGACGGTCGGCGTGGCGACCGCGGCGGCGCTGTACTTCCACAGCCTGTTCGGCCCGATCACGACCGCGCTCGCGCTCGTCGACGACGCGCAGGCGGCCGCGGCGAGCCTGGCGCGGCTGATCGGCGTCGCCGACCTGCCCGCCGAAGCCTCGCCCGCGCAGCCGGCCCGGCCGGTCGACGCGTCGGTGAAGACGGCGGGCGTCGGGTACTCCTATGTGGACGGTCACCCGGTGCTCGGCGACGTCGACCTCGCCGTCGCCCCGGGCGAACGGGTGGCGCTGGTCGGGGC
Source organism: Amycolatopsis sp. NPDC049159 (assembly GCF_040648295.1). Taxonomy (NCBI): domain Bacteria; kingdom Bacillati; phylum Actinomycetota; class Actinomycetes; order Pseudonocardiales; family Pseudonocardiaceae; genus Amycolatopsis; species Amycolatopsis sp. NPDC049159. Next base: position 265,686 of record NZ_JBEZDL010000006.1, on the reverse strand, counting down.
GAGCGGCGCCGGGAAGACGACGCTGGCCAAGCTGATCGCCGGCATCCACCGCCCCGGCACGGGTTCGATCACCCTCGGCGGCGTCCCGCTCGACGAGCTGGGCCCCGAGGCCACCCGGCGGACGGTCGCGCTGATCAGCCAGGAGGTCCACGTCTTCGCCGGGCCGCTGGCCGACGACCTCCGGCTCGCGCGCCCGGCGGCGACCGACGCCGAACTGCGGGAGGCACTGGCCAAAGTGGGCGCGCTGACCTGGGTTTCGTCCCTTCCGGACGGTCTCGCGACGGTCGTCGGCGAAGGCGGCCACCAGCTGACGGTGACGCAGGCGCAGCAGCTGGCCCTGGTCCGGCTGGTGCTGGCCGACCCGCCGATCGCGATCCTCGACGAGGCCACGGCGGAAGCCGGCAGCGCGGGTTCGAAGGTCCTGGAGTCCGCGGCCGCGGCGGCGCTGGAGGGCCGGACGGCGCTGGTGGTGGCGCACCGCCTCACGCAGGCGGCGGCGTCGGACCGGATCGTGGTGCTGGACGCGGGCGCCGTCGTGGAGTCCGGCAGCCACGACGAACTGGTCGCGGCGGGCGGCCAGTACGCGAAGCTCTGGACGGCCTGGTCCGGCCAGCGCGCCTGACGGCCGTGAATGCCACGTTGACGGACCGGGCGTCCAAGGTCCCGGCAAGTCGCCGGACAGGCCGGACACCCGACCATGATTCCCGGGACCGCCGTGCCGATCCGACTTTGCGGGGCCCTGGACCGGGTGTCCGTGAGCGTGACATCAGCGGATCAACCCGGCTGGCGGTGGGGAAGGCGTTCACCGCGGTGGCGGATGTCCTGACCAGCGGTCGCGCCCGGCTCCACTCACGAAGACTCGTCCCTCGCATCGCGCGCCCTGGCCGCGACACAGCAAAAGCGCCGGGAGCCGCAGGGGCTCCCGGCGCCTTCGTCTTCCCGGAAGGGTCAGTCGTCCATGGCGTCGGCCAGGGACTTCGGCCGCATGTCCGTCCAGTTCGCTTCCACGTGGTCGAGGCACGCCTGGCGGCCGGACGGCCCGAAGGCCACCGTCCAGCCCGCCGGGACGTCGGCGGACGCCGGCCAGAGGCTGTGCTGGTTCTCCGCGTTGACCAGCACCAGGTACGTGCCGTCGGGGTCTTCGAACGGGTTGGTCATGCCAGGCCTCCTCAGGCGGTGATGTCCGTGCGGGCGCCCTTGACGACCTCGGTCAGCTGCTGCAGGACCGGGGCCGCGAGCACCGGGTTGAACCGGGGTTCGGTCGACCAGTCGGCGAGCTGGTTCGCCTTCACCGCGGGCAGCTGCGCCCACGTCGGGAACTGCGCCATCTGCTGGCGCGTCAGCGCGTACGTGCGGCTGTCGGTGAGGATCAGGTCGGCCGGGTACTTGCCCGCCTGCTCCCAGCTGAGCGTCTCGAAGTAGTCGTCCGAGCCGCCGCCGGCGACGATGTCCAGGCCGAGCTCGCGGTAGTAGGCGAGGTCGGCGAAGTACTCCGGCTTGCAGACGTACAGGTTGTCCTTGTCGCTGGACACCACGAGCACCTTGAGGCCCGGCTTGCCCTGGATCGCGGTCTTGAGGTCGTCGGACGCCTTCTTGAAGTCGTCCTTGCCCTTCTTGATCGCGTCGGTGTTCGCGTCGCCGCCGAGGGCGACGGCGAGCTGCTCGAAGCGCTCGATGACCTTGGGCAGCGTGACCTTGTACTCGGAGATCGCGACGATCGGGGCGATCTGCTGCACCTTGGGGCCGAGGTCGTCCTTGAGCACCCACAGGTCCGTCGGCTTGGTGCCGGTCAGGCCGGTGACGACCAGGTCGGGCTTGAGCGCGGCGAACTTCTCCATGCTGAAGTCGTCCCAGGCGTTGCCGATCGACGTGACGGAGTTCAGGTCGATGTTGCCGGCCTGGATCTCCTTCTTGCCGTCGGCGGTCTTCTGCGGGCCGAACACGCCGACCGGGCGGACGCCGTAGTCCCACAGCGCGGCGGCCGAGCTGGCGTAGGCCACCACCCGCGTCGGACGCTGGTCGCGCGCCGCCTTCTGGCCGCGGTCGTCGGTGAACTCCCACGGACCGGAGGCGGCCTGCTTGCCGTCGCCGCCGCCGCTGCCGCACGCGGTCAGGGCCGCCGCGGCGGCGACGCCGCCCGCGCCGATCAGGAATCCACGCCGGCTGAGCCCGGCAGTGCCTTGAAACACGGACATGTGAACCTCTCACCAGCTTTTAGGATAGGCACACCTTATTTAGGGAAGCCTGGCAAAAGCAACCGCCGCGACCGACCTGTGTCCACGCCCACCTGCGTCAATTCCGGCCGGACAACTGGGCTTCCGCGCCCGGGACGGGCTCGGCCGGGTCGTGTCCCAGGTGGACCTGCCGGTTGCCCGCGTCGACGTGCACCACCCGCGGCCGGTGCGCGGCGCGCTCGGCCTCGTGGACCTGGGCGTAGGTGATGATGATGACCAGGTCGCCGGGGTGCACGAGGTGCGCGGCCGCGCCGTTGACGCCGATCACGCCGGAGCCCGCCTCGCCGGTGATGGCGTAGGTCTCCAGCCGGGCGCCGTTGGTGATGTCGACGACCTGGACCCGCTCGCCTTCGACGATGTCCGCGGCGGTCATCAGGTCCGCGTCGATGGTCAGCGAACCGACGTAGTGCAGGTCGGCCTGGGTCACCGTGGCACGGTGGATCTTGGCGTTCATCAGGGTGCGGTGCATCGGTTACCTCGGGTCTCGGGTCAACAGCGCGGCGAGGCCCGCCGCGGTGGGGGTGCGGAAGAACTCGGCGATCGGGAGTTCCGTCCCGAGCCGCCCGGTGATCCGGTTGCGCAGGACCACGAGCAGCATCGAGTGACCGCCGAGGGTGAACAGGTCGTCGTCGGCGCCGACGGCGGCGACGTCCAGGACCTCCGCGAAGATCTCGCAGAGGGACTTCTCCAGGGGTGTTTCCGGGGCCCGGCCCCGGGTTCCGAACTCGGGCACCGGCAGCGCGGCCTTGTCGAGCTTCCCGTTGGGCGTCACCGGGAACGCGTCGAGCGGGACGATCGCCGCCGGCACCATGTACTCCGGCAGCGAGCGGGCCACGAACTCCCGCAGCCGCACCGGGTCCGCGGTCGACGGCGTCGTGTACGCGACCAGGCGCTTGTCCCGGTCCTCGCGGACGACGACGAGCGCCTGGGCGACGTCTTCGTGCCGGGTCAGCGCCGTCTCGATCTCCGCGGGTTCGATCCGGAAGCCGCGGATCTTGACCTGGTCGTCGGTGCGCCCGAGGTATTCGAGCTGCCCGTCCGGCCGCCAGCGCACGAGGTCACCAGTGCGGTACATGCGTTCCCCGGGCGGCCCGAACGGGTCGGCGACGAAGCGGTCCGCGGTGAGCGCGGGACGTTCGTGGTACCCGCGGGCCAGCCCGGCGCCGGCCAGGTAGAGCTCGCCCGGCACCCCGGCCGGAACCGGCGCCAGGCCGCCGTCGAGGACGTACGCGCGGGCGTTGTGCACCGGGCGGCCGACGACCGGGCGCTCGGCATCGGCGAACCGGCCGACCAGCACGTCGACGGTGGCCTCGGTCGGCCCGTAGAGGTTGTACGCCGCCGTGCCCGGCATCGACCGCAGCGTCTCCCACAACGTCTGGGACACGGCTTCCCCGCCGACACCGACGACGCCGAGGGCGCACTGCCCGTCCTCGACCACGCCCGCCTCGGCCAGCTGCGTGAAGTGCGACGGCGTGAGTTCGAGGAAGTCGAGCCCGCGTTCGCGCACCACCGCCGCCAGCCGCGCCGGGTCGCGGCGGGTTTCGTCGTCGACGACGTGCACCTCGTGCCCGTCGAGCAGCCACAGCTGCGGCTGCCAGGACGCGTCGAAGAAGAACGCCCACGCGTGCCCGACCCGCAGCCGCCGCCCGCCCGCCGCGGCGACCGCCGGGCGGTAGAGCGTCTCGCGGTGGCTGTGGAACAGGTTCACCAGGCCGGCGTGCGGGACCACGACACCCTTGGGCTTGCCCGTCGAGCCGGACGTGTAGAGCACGTACGCCGGGTTCGCGGGCGACGGCGGCTTCAAGGCCGCGCCGGTGTCCACGACGTCCTCGACGAACAGCGCACCCGGCACCGGTGACGCCAGCGCGCGGCTGGTGAGCACCAGCGCGGCGCCGGAGTCGGCGAGGATCGCGGCGATCCGGCCGGCCGGCTGGTCCGGGTCCACCGGCAGGTACGCCGCCCCCGTCTTGAACACGCCGAAGATCGCCTCGACGACGGCCGCCGACCGCGGCAGCACGAGCGCCACGACCTTCTCGGGGCCCGCTCCCCGCGACGCGAGCCACCGCGCGAGGCGGTCGGTCCGCGCGGCGAACTCCGCGAACGTGACGCTCGAATCCGCGTCGCTCAGCGCGATCGCGTCCGGCGTCGCCGCCACCTGCGCGGCCAGCCGGTCGACGACCGTCGGCGCCGACGTCGTCAGCGGGGCGCCGCTCCCCCACTCGCGCAGGATCCGGTCCCGCTCGCCGGCTTCGAGGACGTCGATCCGGCTCAGCGGCCGGTCCGGGTCCGCGACGACGGCGGTCATCAGCCGCACCAGGCGTTCGGCGAGCGTCCGGGCGGACGGCTCGTCGAAGAGGTCGAGGCTGAATTCGAGGTCGCCCTCGATGCCGTCGGGGGTTTCGACCAGGTCGAAGGACAGGTCGAACTTCGCCTGCCGCAGCCCGGTGTCCCGGTAGGCCGCGTCGAGGCCGAGCAGCCGTTCCCGCTCCCGGCCGGAGTGGTACACCGCGAGCATGACCTGGAACAGCGGGTGCCGGGCCAGTGACCGCGCCGGGTTGAGCAGCTCGACGAGGTGCTCGAACGGCAGGTCCTGGTGCGCGTACGCGGCGAGGTCGGCCTCCCGGACGCGGGCCAGGAGATCCCGGAACGTCGGGTCGCCGCCGGTGTCGGTGCGCAGCACCAGGGTGTTGACGAAGAAGCCGGCGAGGTCCTCCAGCGCGTGGTCGGTGCGGCCGGCCACCGGCGTCCCCAGCGGGATGTCGGTGCCCGCGCCGACCCGGGTCAGCAGGGCGGCCAGCGCCGCCTGCAGCACCATGAACGTGCTGGTGCCACTGACGTTCGCCAGCGCGCGCAGTCCACGGTGGACTTCCGCGGGCACGGTGAACGGCACCGCGGCCCCGCGGTTGGTCGAGCGCGCCGGGCGCGGCCGGTCGGCCGGGAGCGCCAGCTCGTCGGGCAGGCCCGCGAGGGTGTCCCGCCAGAACGCCGCCTGCCGGCCGAGCAGGCTGTCCGGGTCGTCGGCGCGGCCGAACATCTCGCGCTGCCACAGCGTGTAGTCCGCGTACTGCACCGGCAACGGCGTCCACTGTGGACGCTCACCGCGGAGCCGGGCCGCGTAGGCGGTGTCGAGGTCGCGCTTCAACGGCGGCAGCGACCAGCCGTCGCCCGCGATGTGGTGGACCAGCAGCACGAACACGTGCCGCTCCGTCCCGGCCGAGACGAGGGTCGCCCGGATCGGGATTTCGGCGTCGAGGGTGAAGCAGTACGACGCCGCCGCCGTGACGCGCTCGTCGAGGTCGGTGGCCGTTTCCGTCACGAGAGCCGGGCGGGCGCGGTCATCCGCGGGGTCGAGCACGATCTGGTGCGGGGTGCCCTGCTCTTCGACCAACAGCGTCCGCAGAACCTCGTGGCGCGCCACGACATCGCGCACTGCCGCCTCCAGCGCGCACGCGTCGACCGGCCCGGTCAGCTCCCACGCCCACGGGATGTTGTAGGTCGCGGACGGCCCGTCGAGGCGATCGAGGAACCACAGCCGTTGCTGCGCGAACGAAAGCGGCAGGACGGCCGGCCGCTCGGCCGGGACCAGCGCCGGGCGGCTGCGGCGGCCCGGGTCCAGGACTTCGGCGAGCCGGGCCGGGGTCGGCGCGTCGAACACCGCCCGGATCGGCACTTCGACGCCGAGCAGCGCGCGGATCCGGCTGACCAGGCGCGTCGCCAGCAGGGAATGCCCGCCGAGGGCGAAGAAGCCGTCGTCCGGGCCGACCGCGGGCACCCCGAGGACGTCGGCGAACAGCTCGCACAGCGCCTGCTCGGCCGGGGTCCGCGCGACGCGGCCCGAGGTCCGGACCGCCGGATCGGGCAGCGCGGCGCGGTCGAGCTTGCCGTTGGCGTTGACCGGCAGTTCCGGCAGCACGACGATCGCCGAAGGCACCGCGTACTCCGGCAGCCGCGCGGCCACTGCCGCCCGCAACGCGGCCGGGTCGCCCGACGGTGCGACGTAGGCGATGAGCCGGTTCTCGCGGGCGATCACCACCGCGCGGGCCACCGCGGTGTCCGTCGTCAGCACGGCCTCGACCTCGCCGGGCTCGACGCGGAAGCCGCGGATCTTGATCTGCTGGTCGGCGCGGCCGACGAAGTCGAGGGCGCCGTCGGGACGGCGGCGGACGACGTCGCCGGTGCGGTACATCCGCTCCCCCGGCTCGAAGGGCGACGCGACGAACCGTTCCGCGGTGAGCGCCGGACGGCCGAGGTAACCCCGGGCGAGCCCGGCGCCGGCCAGGTACAGCTCGCCGCGGACGCCCGGCGGGACCGGCCGGAGACCGGCGTCGAGGACGTACGCGCGGGTGTTCGCGACCGGCCGTCCGATGGCCACCGGGCCGCAGACCTGGGCCAGGCTGTCGCCCGCGACTTCCGAGCAGCCGTAGAGGTTGACCAGTTCCGCCGACGGCCACCGCCGCGCCACCTTCTCGGCGAGGGCCCCGGAAAGCGGTTCGCCACTGGTGATCCAGGTGGTCACCGAGGCGAACGCGTCAGCTTCGGTGTCTTCGGCGAACGTGTCGAGGAGGCTCGGCACCACGGTCAGCACCTGGGCGCCGGACGTGCGGACCAGCTCGGCGAGCGCGATCGGGTCGGTGGCCGTCGTGTCGTCGGCGAGCACCACGCTGTCGCCCGCGACGAGGCCGCCGAGCAGCTCGGTGGAGCCGTCGATGAACGTCAGCGCGCTCTTGGCCACGCGGACGCCCCGGGCGGCGTCGCGGCCCCAGTGCAGCCGGTTGGCGAGCGCCCGCTGGGTGCCGGCGACCGCCTTCGGGCGGCCGGTCGAGCCGGACGTGAAGATCACGTACGCCGGGTGGTCCGGGCTGATCGACGGCCACACCGGTGCCGGCCCGGTGTCACCCGGCCGGACCAGCCGGTCGCCGAAGCCGTCCTCGGCGATGACCAGGTGCGGCGCGGCGTCGGTGAGCATCAGCTCGACGCGCTCGGCCGGGTGGTTGAGGTCGAGGGGCAGGTAGGCGGCACCGGTCTTGAGCACCGCCAAGAGTGCGACGACCAGCTCGGCCGAGCGCGGGAGCGCGACCGCGACGACCCGCTCCGGCCCGGCACCCCGGGCGAGCAACGCCCGGGCGAGCGTCGTGGCCCGCGTGTCCAGCTCGGCGTAGGTCACGCGCTCGCCGCCGAACACCAGCGCGACGGCGTCCGGGGTCCGGCTCACCTGCGCGGCGAACAGCCCGGCGGCCGTCTCCGCGGGCAGCGGTGTCGCGGGATCGGGCGTGAGCTGGTCGTGTTCGGCGTCGGTCAGCAGGTCGACCGCGCCGATCCGGGTGTCCGGGTCGGCGACGACGGCGGTCAGCAAGGTCCGGAGCCGGGTCAGGATCGCCTCGACGCTCGCGCGGTCGAAGACGTCGCTGTTGTACTCGGCGGTGCCGCGGATCCCGGCCTGCGCGCCCGGGCTCTCGCCGACGAAGAACACCAGGTCGGCGCGCGAGGTACCGGTGCGGACCGGCTCCTCGGCGACGGTCAGCCCCGGCAGGGTCAGGTCGGCGACCGCGTTGTTCTGCCACGCCAGCATCGTCTGGAACAGCGGGTGGTACGCCAGCGAGCGCGCCGGGTTCAGCGCTTCGACCAGACGCTCGAACGGCACGTCCTGGTGGGCGTAGGCGTCGAGGCTGCGGTCCCGCACGCGGGCCACGAGGTCGCGGAACGTCGGATCGCCCCCGGTGTCCACGCGCAGCACCAGGGTGTTGACGAAGAAGCCGACGAGGTCGTCGACGGCCTGATCGGTACGCCCGGCGATGGACGTGCCGACCGGGACGTCGGTGCCCGCGCCGAGCCGGGTGAGCACCGCGGTGAGCCCGGCGTGCACGACCATGAACACGCTGGCCCCGCAGGCGCGGGCCAGGTCGACGAGTCCACTGTGGAGGCGGGCGTCCCAGCCGAAGGCGAACTGCTCACCGCGGTAGGACGCCTCCGCCGGGTGCGGCCGGTCGGTCGGCAGCTCGATGCGCTCGGGCAGGTTCGCCAGCGCGCGCCGCCAGTAGTCGAGCTGCGGTTCGATCACCGGCTCGCCCAGGACGTCCCGCTGCCACACCGTGTAGTCGGCGTACTGCACCGGCAATGGCGTCCACGGAGGAGCTTCACCGGCGTGGCGGGCGGTGTAGGCGGTGGCGAGGTCCCGCCACAGCGGCGCGGTCGACCAGCCGTCCGAGGCGATGTGGTGGAACACCAGCACGAGGACGTGTTCCCGGGCGCCCAGGCGGAGCAGTTCCGCGTGCAGCGGGATTTCGGACTCCAGCTCGAACACCGTCCGGGCCGCTTCCGACACCGCGTCGGCGAGCGTCGCGCCGGTGACTTCGCGCACCGGCAGGGGAATCGTGACGTCGTCGAGCACCCGCTGCCGGGCTTCACCCTCGACCTCGGGGAAGACCGTGCGGAGGGCTTCATGGCGTTCGACCACATCGGACAGCGCGGTGCGCAGCGCGTCGGCGTCGAGGGCGCCGGTGAGCCGCACCGCGGTCGGCATGTTGTACGTCGCCGACGGGCCTTCGAGGCGGTGCAGGAACCACAGCCGCTGCTGGGCGAACGACAGCGGCAGCACCGCCGGCCGCGGGTCGGCGCGCACCAGGGCGGGCCGGGCGGCCGAGGCGTCGGCGGCGGCGAGCAGCGCGGCGAGCCCGGCCACGGTCGGCGTCTCGAACACCGACCGCACCTGGAGTTCGACGCCGAAGACCGCGCGCAGCCGCGCGACCAGCCGGGTCGCCATCAGCGAATGCCCGCCGAGGGCGAAGAAGTCGTCGTCGACGCCGACCGCGGCCGTGTCGAGGACTTCGGCGAACAGGCCGCACAGGACTTCTTCGACCGGGGTCCGCGGCGCCCGTCCGGTGCCGGCGGCCTGCTTGTCCGGGCTCGGCAGCGCGCGGCGGTCGAGCTTGCCGGAAGCCAGCAGCGGCAGGCGGTCCAGGAGCACGAACGCGGAGGGCACCATGTACTGCGGCAGCCGGTCGCGCACGTGCGCCCGCAGCGCCGCCACCAGCGCGCTCGTGTCCCGCTGCCCGGCCGGGTGGTTGCCGAGCGCCTCGAGGGTGGCCCGGACCGGGCGGGTGCGGTGGATCCGGATCGGCGCACCGGTGGTGAACACGACCTCCAGCGTGCCTGCGTCCGCCGTGAGCGTCGCGTGGACGCGGTAGCCGTGGCGTTCGCCCAGCGCGTGCAGGGTTTCGGGGTCCACTCCGGACGGCTCGCCGTCCAAAGCGGACAGTGCGGCGTCGGCGTCCCCGCCGGCCAGCGCCGCGACGGCGGCCAGCTCACCGGACAGCCGCGCGTTCGGCACCCCGGTGACGCGCAGCCGCGCGGGCCGCTTCTCGAGCCGTTCAGCCAGCTCCTCGAGCGAAGCGAACGCGATGACGTCTTCGGCCGGCGGCGCCGGCTTCGGCGCCTTCCGCAGCACGACGTCGTAGCGGTGCCGGGTCAGCTCGTTGTGCGCGTGGCCGCGCTTGACCCACAGGTCGACGTCGTCGAACCCGTCGAGCTCCCGGCTCAGCGCCGCGAAGAAGTCCGGGTCGAGCACCAGCTCGCCTTCGCGGGCGATCGCCTGGTCGGGGGCCGCGGTGTCCCGGCGGCCGTGGCGCAGTTCGGTCGCGGTCCGGAACGCCCGCAACGAGCGCAGGTTGCGGATGTCGCCGAGGAAGACGACCCCGCCCGGCCGGACGCGCGCGGCGGCCGTGCGGATCACCTCGGCGAGGTAGCCGACGCTCGGGAAGTACTGCGCGACCGAGTTGACGATCACCGTGTCGAACGGTTCGTCGGGCAGCTCGCCCAGGTCGTGCGCCGGGCGCGCGGCCAGGTGGACCTTGCTCGCGAACGGCGTCCCGGCCAGCTCCCGCCGCAGGTTGGCGATGGCCTTCTCGGACAGGTCGACACCCCAGTACGCCTCGGCGTCCGGCGCGAGCCGGGACAGGATCAAGCCACTGCCGACGCCGATCTCCAGCACCCGCCCCAAACCCGCACTTTCACGTGAAAGTGCGGGTTTCGCGAGGGAGCGGATGCGGTCGATCGTCGCCGCGTGCCACTCGCGCATCTCGGCCAGGGGGATCTCGGTGCCGTCGTAGCTGGAGTTCCAGCCGGTGAAGTTCTCCTCCAGCCCGCCGGCCGCCGCGTCGGTGAAGACGTTCTCGTGCAGCTCACGCCACTCGCCGACGTGCTCCAGCTCCGCTTCTTCGTCGCGCCCGGCCGAGGGCACGGCGTAGGCGATGAGCCGCCCGTCCTGCGCGGTGACGACCGCCTGCCCGACCGCGGGGTGCTCGACGAGCACGGACTCGATCTCGCCCAGCTCGATCCGGTAACCGCGGATCTTGACCTGGTCGTCCGCCCGGCCCAGGAACACCAGCCGGCCGTCCGGCAGCCACTTCACCAGGTCGCCCGTGCGGTAAAGGCGTCCGCCCGAACCGAAGGGGTCCGCCACGAACCGCTCCGCCGTCAGCCCCGGCCGCCCGAGATAACCCCGCGCCAGGCCCGAGCCCGCGAGGTACAGCTCCCCCACCACGCCGGGCGGGACCGGCCGCAACCCGGCGTCGAGCACGTAGGCCCGGGTGCCGGGATCCGGGATGCCGATCGGGACGACCGTAGCGTCCGCCAGCTCGGCCGGGTCGCTCTCGCCGAGCGTGGAGTTGGTGGTGGCCTCGGTCGGGCCGTAGGCGTTGAACATCCGCCGCCCCGGCGCCCACCGCCGCACCAGCTCCGGCGACACCCGTTCCGTACCCGCGAGCAAGACGCTGTCGGTCGGCAGGTCGAGGTCCGCCGGCATGGCGTCGAGCAGCGCGGGCGGCAGGATCATGAAGTCGACGGCGTGCCGGTGCGCGTACTCGGTCAGTGCGGGCCCGGCGACCCGGCGCTCGGCCGGCACCACCACCAGGCGGCCGCCGGAGAGCAGCCCGAGGCACAGGTCCCAGAAGGCGACGTCGAAACTCGGCGACGCGAACTGCAGCACCCGGCTGTGCGGCCCGACGCCGAACCGCTCGACCTGCGTGGCAACCAGCTTCGCGACGCCGGAGTGCTGGAGCACGACGCCCTTCGGCCGCCCGGACGAGCCGGACGTGTAGATCACGTAGGCCGCGTTCTCCGGCCGCACCGGCACCCGCGGGTCCACAGTGGACGATTCGGCCAGTGCCGGGTCGTCGAGCAGGATCCGCGGCAGGCTCGCGGGCAGCTTCGCCTCGACGTCCCGGGTCGTCACCACGCAGACCGGGCCCGCGTCCTCGGTCATGAAGGCGATCCGGTCGGCCGGGTAGTCGACGTCGACCGGGAGGTAGGCGGCCCCGGCCTTGAGGACGGCCAGCTCCGCGACGATCATGTCGACCGACCGCGGCACGGCCAGCGCGACCACCCGCTCGAGGCCGGCACCGCGGGCGAGCAGCAGGTTCGCCAGCCGGTTGGCGCGCGCGTCCACCTCGGCGTAGGTGAGTTCCTCGTCCTCGAAGACGAGCGCGACCGCGTCCGGCGCGTCGGCGACGCGGCGGGCGAACATCGCGGGGAACGTCTCCGTGCCCGCCGGGTCGAGCGACCCGGCCCACTCGGTGAGCGCCCGGTCCCGCTCGTCCCCGGTGAGGAGGTCGAGCGCGCCGACCGGCCGGTCCGGCTCGGCCAGGGCCGCGCGCAGCAGCACTTCGAGGCGGCTCAGGATCGCGTCCGCGCCGGCGTGGTCGAAGACGTCGGCGTTGAACTCCAGCACGCCGTCGATCCCGGCTTCCCGTTCGGTCAGGGAGATGGCCAGGTCGAACTTCGACGTCCCGGTGGTCACCGGGATCTCCGACACGGTCAGGCCGGGCAGGGTCACCTCGGCGCGGGTGTTGTTCTGCCCGGCGATCATCACCTGGAACAGCGGGTGGTACGACAGCGACCGCGCCGGGTTCAGCACCTCGACCAGCCGCTCGAACGGCACGTCCTGGTGGGCGTACGCGTCCAGGTTGCGCTCGCGGACGCGGGCCACGAGGTCGCGGAACGACGGTTCGCCGCCGGTGTCCACACGCAGCACCAGGGTGTTGACGAAGAACCCGACGAGGTCGTCGAGCGCCTGGTCGGTGCGCCCGGCGATGGGCGAGCCGATCGGCACGTCGGTGCCCGCGCCGAGCCGGGTGAGCAGGGCGGCGAGGGCCGCGTGGACGACCATGAACACGCTGGCGCCGGACTCGCGGGCCAGCTCGGCCAACCGGGTGTGGAGCCCGGCGTCCCAGCCGAAGGTGTGCAGCTCGCCGCGGAAGGTCGCGGTCGCGGGGTGCGGCCGGTCCAGCGGCAGCTCGATCCGGTCCGGCAGGCCGTCGAGCGCGTCGCGCCAGTAGTCCAGCTGCGCGCTGAGCACGCTGTCCGGGTCGTCCTCGCGGCCGAGCAGTTCCTGTTGCCACAGCGTGTAGTCCGCGTACTGGACCGGCAGCGGAGTCCACTGTGGAGTCTCGCCGGACCGGCGGGCGGCGTAGGCGGTGGCGATGTCGCGCCACAGCGGGGCCATCGACCAGCCGTCGGAGGCGATGTGGTGGAACACCAGCGCGAACACGTGCTCGCGCGCGCCCAGGCGGAGCAGTTCCGCGCGCACCGGCACCTCGTGCTCGAGGTCGAAGGGCCCGCGGACGAGGCCGGTAAGGGCCGCGTCGAGGTCCGCGACCTCGCGCACCGGCAGGCTGACGTCTTCGGCCGGGAGGACGTCCTGGTACGGCACGCCGTCCCGCTGCGGGAAGCGGGTGCGCAGGGCTTCGTGCCGGGCGACCACGTCGGTGAGCGCCGCGCGCAGCGCTTCGACGTCGAGGTCGCCGTCGAGGCGCATGATCAGCGGCACGTTGTAGGTGGCCGACGGTCCTTCGAGGTGGTGCAGGAACCACAGCCGCTGCTGGGCGCCGGACAGCGGCACCCGCTCGGGCCGGGGCTGCCGGACCAGCGGCGGGCGGGCGGACCCGCCGGCCGTGGCCAGCACCCCGGCGAGGCCCGCGGCGGTCGGCGTCTCGAAGACCGACCGGACTTCCAGCTCGGCGTTCAGGGACGTCCGGATCCGGGCGATCAGCCGGGTGGCCAGCAGCGAATGGCCGCCGAGGGCGAAGAAGCCGTCGTCCGGGCCGACCCGCGGCAGGCCGAGGACGTCGGCGAACAGCTCGCACAGCTGCCGCTCGAGCGGCGTGCGCGGCTCGCGGTCCGACGTCGGCGCGACCGGGTCGGGCGACGGCAGGCCCCGGCGGTCGAGCTTGCCGTTGGCGGTCACCGGGAGCGCGTCGAGGACGACGATCGCCGAGGGCACCATGTGCTCCGGCAGCCGTTCGGCGGCCAGCGCCCGCAGGTCCGCGGACAGCGTGCTGACGCGGCGGAACCGGCCGGGGTTGCCGGTGTAGGACAGCAGCGGGCCGGGGCCGGGCCGGAACGCACCGGCGGTCTCGCCGGTCGTGAACACGACGTCGACGGATCCGTCGCCCTCGGCGGACCAGGTGACCACCGTGCGGTAGCCGTGCGCGTCGCCGAACGCGTACCAGTCTTCAGGGTCCACCCCGCCCGCTGCGGTGCGGCCGTTCGGAACGCGTTCGATCCGGCTCGGGCCGGCAACCTCGTCCACGCTGGAGAGATCGGTACCCCACGCGAGCGCCGGGACCTCGGGGACCTCCACCGAACCGCGGCGCAGCACCACGTCGTAGCGGTACTGGGTCAGCTCGTTGACCGCCCGGCCGCGCTTGACCCGGATGTCCGCGGCGACCCCGTCGAGCCCGGCGAAGAACTCGGGCGCGACGAGGAGCTCCTTCTCCCGCAGGAGGTTCTGCTCGACGTCACCCCCGCGCGCTTCGGCCACCGCCGTGTGGAACGCCCGGACCTGACGCAGGTCGCGGACGTCGCCGACGAACAGCGCCCCGCCCGGGGCGAGCAGGTCCAGTGCCTTCCGGACGACGTCCAGGAGGTAGGTCCCGCTCGGGAAGTACTGGACGACGGAGTTGAGCACGATGGTGTCGAAGAATCCGGACGGCAGCCCGGTGACGTCGGCGGCATCTCCGGTGCGCAGCTCGACGCGCCCGGCGAGCGCCGGGTCGGCCGCGACCCGGGCGCCCAGGGAAGCGATGACCTCGGCGGAGAAGTCCGTGCCCCAGTAGGACTCGCAGTCCGGAGCCAGCTCGGTCAGCACCAGGCCGGTGCCGACGCCGATCTCCAGCACGCGCTTCGGCTTCAGCGACCGGATCCGCGTGACGATCGCGTCGCGCCACTCCCGCATCTCGGCCCGCGGAATCGGCTCGCCGGTGTAGCTGGAGTTCCAGCCTTCGAATTCGTCGGCTGCGCTCGCGTACATCGAGTCGTACAGCTCGCGCCACTCGCCGACCTGCTCGGTCTCGTCCCCAGGGGACAGGTCGGCGGGCACGACGTACCCGACCAGGCGGACGTCGCCGGGGCGGTCTTCGCGGGCCACGACCACCGCGTGGGCGACGTCGTCGTGCGCGGACAGCGTCGCGGCGATCTCGCCGGGCTCGACGCGGAAGCCGCGGATCTTGACCTGCTCGTCGCCGCGGCCGAGGAACTCGAGGACGCCGTCGGCGCGGAAGCGGGCCAGGTCGCCGGTGCGGTACATCCGGGCGCCGGGCGCGCCGAACGGGTCGGCGACGAACCGCTCCGCGGTGAGCCCGGGCCGGCCGAGGTAGCCGCGGGCGAGCTGGACCCCGGCGAGGTACAGCTCACCGGGGGTGCCGGGCGGGACCGGGCGCAGGGCGGCGTCGAGCACGTAGGTCCGCGTGTTCCACACCGGACGTCCGATCGGGACGGTGACGTCCACAGTGGACGTCCGCCAGGCCGTGACGTCGACCGAGGCTTCGGTGGGGCCGTAGAGGTTGTGCAGTTCGGCGTCGAGCACCCGGCCGAACTGCGCGACGGCGTCCGGCGGCAGCGCCTCGCCACTGCAGAGGACCCGGCGCAGGCTCGTGCACTCCCCCGCCGCCGGTTCCTGCAGGAAGACCTGGAGCATCGACGGGACGAAGTGGACGGTCGTGATCCCGCGGTCGCGGATCAGCCGGGCCAGGTAGGCGGGGTCCTTGTGCCCGTCGGGCCGCGCGAGGACCTCCGTGGCGCCGGTGAGCAGCGGCCAGAGGAACTCCCACACCGAGACGTCGAAGCTGGACGGCGTCTTCTGCAGCACGCGGTCGTCGCCGGTGAGGCCGTACTCGCCCTGCATCCACAGCAGCCGGTTGACGATCCCCGCGTGCGGGACGACGACGCCCTTGGGGCGGCCGGTCGACCCGGACGTGTAGATGACGTACGCCGGGTTGCCCGGCCGGAGCACGACATCGAGCGGCGTGTCCGGGGCGTCGGCGAGGGTGCCGGGGTCGTCGAGCAGGAGCGCGCCCGGGACGGCGGTCTCCTCGACGGCCAGCACCAGGGCCGGGGCCGCGTCTTCGAGCATGAACGCGATGCGGTCGGCCGGGTAGCCCGGGTCGAGCGGCAGGTAGGCCGCGCCCGTCTTGAGCACGGCGAGGATCGCCGTCACCAGGTGTGTCGAGCGCGGCAGCGCGAGGGCGACCACGCGTTCCGGCCCGGCGCCCCGCGCGGCCAGCACGTGGGCGAGGCGGTTCGAGACGGCGTCCAGCTCGGCGTAGCTGAGCTCTTCCTCCTCGAAGACCAGCGCGGGGTGGTCCGGCGTGCGGGCGGCCTGCGCCGCGAACAGCTCGGGCACGGTCACCGCGGGCACGTCCCCGGCCGCGCCCGACCAGGTCGCTTCGAGACCGTCGCGCTCGGCCGGCGTGAGCACGTCGAGCGCCCCGAGGCGGCGGTCCGGGGCCGAGACGACCTGGCGGAGCAGGACCTCCAGCCGGTCGAGGAGGCCGGTCACGGTGGCCAGGTCGAACACCTCGGCGTTGAACTCGGCCTGGCCGTGCAGCCCGTCGGCGCGTTCGGTGAAGGAGAACCACAGGTCGAACTTGGCCGTCCCGGTGCCGACCGGCTGCTCGGTGACGGTCAGCCCGGGCAGCTCGACGCCGCTGCCGGGCGTGTTCTGCCAGGCGAGCATGGTCTGGAACAGCGGGTGGTGCGCCAGCGACCGCGCCGGGTTCAGCACCTCGACCAGCCGCTCGAACGGCACGTCCTGGTGGGCGTAGGCGTCCAGGCTGCGCTCGCGCACCCGCGCGACGAGGTCGCGGAAGGACGGGTCGCCGCCGGTGTCCACGCGCAGGACCAAGGTGTTGACGAAGAACCCGACCAGGTCGTCGAGCGCCGGGTCGGTGCGGCCCGCGATCGGGGTGCCGATCGGGATGTCCGTGCCGCCGCCGAGGCGGGACAGCAGCGCGGTCAGGCCCGCGTGCACGACCATGAACGGGCTCGCGCCGCACGCCCGTGCGAGGTCGGCGAGCCCGGCCTGGAGCCCGGCGTCCCAGGCGAAGGTGAAGAACCCGCCGCGGTAGGCGGAGACGGCCGGGTGCGGGCGGTCGAGCGGGAGGGTGATCCGCTCGGGCAGGCCGTCGAGGGCGCCGCGCCAGTAGTCGAGCTGGGTGCTTTCTTCGGCCGCGAGGAGTTCGCGTTGCCAGAGCGTGTAGTCCGCGTACTGCACCGGCAGCGGTGTCCACCCGGGAGTGTCGCCGCGGAGCCGGGCGCGGTACGCCGTGGCGATGTCCTGCCAGAGCGGCGAAAGCGACCAGCCGTCGGCGGCGATGTGGTGCACCACCAGGACCAGCACGTGCCGGCGCGGGCCGGCGCTCAGCAGCTCCGCGCGGACGGGCACGCCGGCGCCGAGGTCGAACACCCCGCGCACGAGGGAGTCCACTGCGGAATCCACATCGGACACTGCGCGCACGGTCAGTTCGACCGTGCCTTCGGGCAGGACCTCCTGGTACGGAACCCCGTCGGTGACGGGGAAGGTCGTGCGCAAGGCTTCGTGCCGGGCGAGGACGTCGTTCAGCGCCCAGCGCAGCGCGTCGACGTCCAGCTCGCCGGACAGGCGCATGACGAGCGGGACGTTGTAGGTCGCGGACCCGCCTTCGAGTCCGTGCAGGAACCACAGCCGCTGCTGCGCGAACGACAGCGGCAGCCGCTCGGGCCGCTCGGTGACGCGGGTGAGCGGACGGCGTTCGGACCCGGTGACGGCCCCGGCGAGGAGTTCGGCGAGGGCGGCCGGGGTCGGCGCGTCGAACACCGCGCGCACCGGCACCTCGGCGCCGACGGCCGCGCGGATGCGCTGGATCAGCCGGGTGGCCAGCAGGGAATGCCCGCCGAGGGCGAAGAAGTCGTCGTCCGGGCCGGCCTGCGGCACGCCGAGGACGTCGGCGAACATCTCGCACAGCAGCTGCTCGACGGGGTTGCGCGGCGCCCGGCCCGGCCCGGCGGTGAACCGCTCGGCGCTCGGCAGCGCCTTGCGGTCGAGCTTCCCCGACGCCAGCACCGGCAGCTTGTCCAGCACGACGAACGCCGACGGCACCATGTACAGCGGCAGCCGGTCCCGCACGTGCGCGCGCAGCGACGCCACGAACGCACCGGTCTCCCGCCGCGCCGCGGGGTTGTTGGCGTACGACCCGGGCGCACCACTCCAGCGTCCCGGCCGGTAGGCGGTGCCGTCCTCCCCCCTCGAGAAGACGGCTTCCAGCTCGCCGGCTTCGGCGGCCCAGGTCACCGCGACCCGGTAGCCCGCGGCGTCGCCGAGCCGGTGCAGGGCTTCCGGGTCGACGCCGTCGCGCCCGTCGAGGGCTTCGTGGGCGGCCGCCGGGGTGCCTGCGTCGAGGGCGCGGACCGCGGCCAGCTCGCCGGACAGCCGCGCGTCCGGGACGCCGGTGACGCGCAGCCGCTCCGGTGCCTCCGCCGCCAGGAACCGTTCGACCGCACCGAGATCGCCGAACGCGACGACCTGCTCTTCGGCCGGCTCCGGCCGGGAACCCCGGCGCAGCACGACGTCGTAGCGGTGCCGGGTCAGCTCGTTGTGCGCGTGGCCGCGCTTGACCCACAGGTCGACGTCGTCGAACCCGTCGAGACCGCGGGCCAGCGCCGGGAAGAAGTCCGGGTCGAGCACCAGCTCGCCCTCGCGCGCGATGGCCTGGTCGACCGCGGCGACGTCGCCCCGGCCGTGCCGCAGCTCGACGGCGGTGCGGAACGCCCGCAGTGAACGCAGGTTCCGGATGTCGCCGAGGAAGATCGTCCCGCCGGGCTCCAGAACACCGGCCGCGGTCTTCACCACCTCGGTGAGGTAATCGGCGCTCGGGAAGTACTGCGCGACGGAGTTGATGATCACCGTGTCGAACGGCTCGCCGGGCAGCTCGCCGAGGTCGTGCGCCGGACGCGCGGCCAGGTGGACCTTGCCCGCGAACGGTGTCGCCGCGACCTCGCGCCGGACGTTCTCGATCGCGCTCTCGGAAAGGTCGACGCCCCAGTACTCCTCGGCGTCCGGCGCGATCCGCGAGAGGATGAGCCCGCTGCCGACGCCGATCTCCAGCACCCGCTTCGGTTCGAGGGACCGGATCCGCTCGATCGTCGCCGCGTGCCACTCCCGCATCTCGGCGAGGGGGATGTCCGAACCGTCGTAGCTGGAGTTCCAGCCGGCGAAGTTCTCCTCGATGCCCTGGGAACCGGCGAGCATCTCTTCGTGGACGTCGTGCCATTCGTCGACGTGGCCCTGCTCGGCCGCCTGGTCGCGGTCGGGCACCGGCACGGCGTAGGCGATCAGCCGGCCGTCCTGCGCGACGACGACCGACTGCCCGACGCGCGGGTGTTCGGCGAGGACGGACTCGATCTCGCCCAGCTCGATCCGGTAACCGCGGATCTTCACCTGGTCGTCCGCCCGGCCCAGGAACACCAGCCGGCCGTCCGGCAACCACTTCACCAGGTCACCCGTGCGGTAAAGGCGTCCGCCCGAACCGAACGGGTCCGCCACGAACCGCTCCGCCGTCAGCCCCGGCCGCCCGAGATAACCCCGCGCCAGCCCCGGACCCGCGAGGTACAGCTCGCCCACGACGCCGACCGGGACCGGCGCGAGGTGCGCGTCGAGGACGTAGGCACGGGTGCCCGGGTCGGGGACGCCGATCGGCACGGCCGAGCCGGGCGCGATCTCCGGGTCGCAGAGCCCGAGCGTCGAGTTGGTCGTGGCCTCGGTCGGCCCGTAGGCGTTGAACATCCGCCGCCCCGGCGCCCACCGCCGCACCAGCTCCGGCGACACGCGCTCGGTGCCCGCGAGCAGGACGCTGTCCCGCGGCAGATCGCAATCCTCCGGGAACTCGGCGAGCAGAGCCGGCGGCAGGATCATGAAGTCGACGCCCTTGGCGTGGGCGTACTCGGCCAGCTCGGGGCCGGGCACCCGCCGCTCGGCCGGGACGACGACCAGCCGGCCGCCCGAGAGCAGCCCGAGGCACAGGTCCCAGAACGCGACGTCGAAACTCGGCGACGCGAACTGCAGCACCCGGCTGTGCGGCCCGATGCCGAACCGCTCGGTCTGCGTCGCCACCAGCTTCGCCACGCCCGCGTGGGAAACCACGACCCCCTTGGGCCGCCCGGTCGACCCCGACGTGTAGATGACGTAGGCCGCGTTCGCCGGGACGATCCGCGCGGCCGGGCCGGTGGCCGGGACGCCGGTCAGGTCCGTCTCGTCGAGGAGCAGGACGTCACCGTCGAAGCGGCCGGCGAGGTCGCTGGTGGTCACCACGCACACCGGGCGGGCGTCGGCGACCATGAAGGCGATCCGCTCGGCCGGGTAGTCCTGGTCCAGCGGCAGGTAGGCGGCACCGGCCTTGAGCACCGCCAGCTCGGCCACGATCATGTCGAGCGAACGCGGGACGGCGAGGGCGACGACTCGTTCCGGCCCGGCGCCGCGGCCGACGAGGACGTGGGCGAGCCGGTTGGCGCGCGCGTCCAGCTCGGCGTAGGTCAGCTCTTCGTCTTCGAAGACGAGGGCGACGGCGCCGGGGGTCTCCCGGGCCCGGGCGGCGAACAGCTCCGGCAGGGTCGAGAGCGGCTCGGCGAGGTCCGTGTCGTTCCACCCGGCCAGGATCCGGTGCAGCTCCGGCGCGGACATCAGGGCGAGCCGCTCCACCGGCCACTGTGGACGTTCCGCCGCTTCGGCGAGGAGGTGGCCGAGGTGGTCGAGCATCCGGTCCACAGTGGACTCGTCGAGCACGTCGGGGCGGTAGCGCAGGCCGCCGGTGGTCAGGTTCAGGTCGAGCGGCAGGTCGGTCCCGGCGTGGAAGCCGACGTTGACGAGCAGCGAGCCACCCCTCCCGGGCTCCGGCTCGAGCTCGGTGACCAGGTCGGCGAACGGCACCTCGTGCGCCAGCGCCTCTTCCCGCGCCGCACGCACGCGCGCGACGACGTCGGCGAATCCGGGCGAGCCACCGAGATCCACCCGCAGCGGCACCAGCGCGCCGATCCCGAGCAGGAGGTCGGTGGTTCCCGCGTACCGGGACAGCAGCACCGTGAACGCGGCGAGGAGCGTCAGCTCGTCCGTTTCGGGCAACGGCCGGGTGCGCGTCACCGCGGCGACGGGCTCGGCGGGGTACGGCCGGTCGACCGGCAGCGCCAGCTCCTTCGGCGCCGAGGCGAGGCGATCACGCCAGAAACCGAGCCTCGACACCTGCTGCACAGCGTCACCGTTGCTCACCGGTAGACCAGCCTCCCGCTGCTCGCGGCGCCTCCGACGAGGCGCGAACTTAGGCGACCCTAACAAACGGATGGTGAGGATGCACTCCTGTACCATCGGTTAGCCTTACCTAAAATGAGTACCAGTCGGAGGTGCGGTGCGAACAGACCCCGGAGGGATCGCTCTCACGCGACGCCCGCCACACACGGGCCGTGCGCTCGGTCTGCTGGCCGCCCTCGGTGTCCTGGTTTTCCTGTGCCTGCTGAGTGTCTGGCTGGGATCGAAGGAGATCTCGTTCGGTGCCGTCTGGCAGGTGCTGTGGCACGACGACGGCTCGGCCGACGCGGTCATCATCCACAGTGTCCGGATGCCGCGAACCCTGCTGGCCGTCCTGGTGGGCGCCGCGCTCGGCCTGGCCGGCACGGTGATGCAGGCCCTGACCCGCAACCCGCTCGCCGACCCCGGTCTGCTGGGCGTGAGCGCCGGAGCCGGGTTCGCGATCGTCTTCTCGATCACCGTGCTCGGCATCAGCTCGCTCTACGGCTACATCTGGTTCGCCTTCGCGGGAGCGCTCGCCGCGACCGCCGTCGTCTACTTCCTCGGTACGCGCGGGCGGGCCGGGTCGAGCCCGGTCAAGCTGGCGCTGGCGGGCGCGGCCGTCACGGCGCTGCTGGCGTCCTTCACCAGCGCGATGGTGCTGTCGGATCCGGTGGCGCTCAACCGCTACCGCTTCTGGTCGTCGGGCTCGCTGTCCGGCGTGGACGCGAACGCCCTGCTGCAGGTGCTGCCGTTCCTCGTCGTCGGCGTGGTGCTCGCGATCGCGAGCGGCCCGGCGCTCAACAGCCTGGCCCTCGGCGACGACGTCGCGATCGCGCTGGGCCGGAAGCTCGGCCCGCTGCGGCTGCGCGGCGCGCTGGCGATCACCCTGCTGACCGGCGCGGCCGTCGCCGTCGCCGGGCCGATCCTGTTCCTGGGCCTGATCGTCCCGCACGCGGTGCGGTTCGTGCTGGGCCCGGACCATCGCTGGCTGCTGCCCTACACCGCGGTGCTCGCCCCGAGCCTGCTGCTCGCCGCCGACATCCTCGGCCGGGTCCTGGCGCGGCCGAGCGAGATCCGCGCGGGCGTGATCGTCGCGTTCCTCGGCGCGCCGTTCTTCATCTACCTGGTCCGCCGGCGCAAGCTCGCGGAGTCCTGACATGAGCGAGCTTGCGAGCGAATCGACCAACACCGCGCCTTCGGCTCAGGCCGCGCCGAGCGTCAGCGAGGCGTGCGCATGAGCCTGCTGCACCTCCGGCGCGACCGCGTCACCTTCCGCCTCGCCGCACCCCCGGTGTCCGGCCGCGTCCGGCCGCGGCTGCTGCTGGTCTCCGGGATCCTCGCCGTCCTCGCGTTCGTGTTGTTCTGCCTGGGCATGACGATCGGCGACGTCCCGATGAGCGTGTCCGACGTCCTCTCGGGCCTCTTCGGCGGCGGCGACACCGGGAACACCTACATCGTGCAAGAACTGCGGCTGCCGCGGGCGCTGACCGGGCTGCTGGCCGGGCTCGCGTTCGGCGCGTCCGGCGCGGTGTTCCAGACGATCACCCGCAACCCGCTGGCCAGCCCGGACATGATCGGCATCAACGCGGGCGCGGCCACGTTCGTCGTCGCCGGGATCGCGTTCGGCTTCGGCGGCGGGCTCGGCACCACCACCCTCGGCCTGGCCGGCGGCCTGCTGACCGCGTTGCTGGTGTACGCGCTGGCGTGGCGGCGCGGCACCACCGGTTACCGGATCCTCTTGGTGGGCATCGGGATCTTCGCGATGTGCACGAGCCTCACGGACTACCTGCTGAGCAAGGCGCAGATCACCGAGGCGCAGGCGTCGATCGGCTGGCTGGTCGGCAACCTCGCCAACCGCGGCTGGGACCACGTCGTGCCGCTGTTCGCCGCGCTGGTCGTGCTGTTCCCGCTGGTGCTGGCGCTGTCGCGGTGGATGGGCACGCTGCTGCTCGGCGACGACGTGGCCGCCGGGCTCGGCACGCCGGTGCAGCCGGTCCGGCTCGGGCTGCTGCTGGCCGGCGCCGGGCTGGTCGCGTTCGCGACCGCGTCGGCCGGGCCGATCTCGTTCGTCGCGCTGACCGCACCGCAGATCGCGCAGCGGCTCGCCCGGCTGTCGTCGCCGCCGATCACCGCGTCCGCGCTCACCGGCGCGGTCGTGGTGCTGGGCAGCGACATCATCGCGCGCGAGCTCACCGCGTCCGGGCTGCCGGTCGGCATCGTGACCGGCGTGCTGGGCGCTCCGATCCTGCTCTGGCTGCTGGCCAGGGCCAACCGTTCCGGTTCCGGAGGCTGAGAAGATGACACCGTCCCTGCGCGTGCGGGACCTCCGCGTCGCCTACGACGACCGGGTCGTCATCGACGGCCTCGACCTCGAGATCCCGCCGGGCCGGATCACCGCGATCGTCGGCCCGAACGCGTGCGGGAAGTCGACGCTGCTGCGCACGCTCGCCCGGCTGCTCACGCCGAAGTCGGGGGGCGTCTACCTCGACGGCCGGCCGATCCACGACCTGCCGACCCGCCAGGTCGCCCAGCAGCTCGGCATCCTCCCGCAGTCGCCGGTGGCGCCGGAGGGCATGACGGTCGCCGACCTCGTCGGCCGCGGCCGCGCCCCGCACCAGAGCTGGTGGCGCCAGTGGTCCACATCGGACGAAGGCGCGGTGCGCGAAGCCTTGGCGGCGACGGAGATGACCGACCTGGCCGACCGCCCGGTGGACGAGCTTTCCGGCGGTCAGCGCCAGCGCGCGTGGATCGCGATGGCGGTCGCGCAGGGCACACCGGTGCTGCTGCTCGACGAGCCGACGACGTACCTCGACCTGGCGCACCAGATCGACGTCCTCGACCTGGTCGTCGACCTCAACCGCGGCGAGGGCCGCACGGTGGTGATGGTGCTGCACGACCTGCCGCAGGCGTGCCGCTACGCCGACCACGTGATCGCGATGAAGTCCGGCCGGATCGTGGCCTCGGGCGCGCCGACCGAGGTGATCACCGAGGAGCTGGTGGACGAGGTGTTCGACGTCCGCTGCCGGATCACCGCGGACCCGGTGAGCGGGACGCCGATGGTGATCCCGATCAGCCGCCACCACCCGGCGCCGGTGCACCAGGGCTGACCCCGGCGAACTGGCAGGGACAGCCTTCTTCGCGCCGAGCCCGACTTCGGCTATCCTGGGTCCCGGCCCGCCTCGCGTGTTCCGAGGAATGTCCGGCCGAAACCCCCTCCAGGAAGCAGAGCTATGTTCGTGCTGCCCGAAATCACCACCGGTCCCGAGCGCCACCTGCTGGAGGCCACGATGGACCGCAACCGGCGCGCCGTCGCCGCGACCGCCCGCGGACTGTCGGAGGCCGATGCCCGCGTGCGGCTGGTCGCGTCGATGACCACGCCGATCGGGCTGGTCAAGCACGCGGCCATGGCCGAGCGGCGGTGGTTCCAGTGCCTGCTACTGGGCCGCGCCGAGTCCGAATGCGACGGTCCCACGACGCCGGGCGACCCCAGTTTCGTCGTCACCGAAGGCGAAACGGTCGCCGACGTGATCGCCGAGTTCGAGCGGGCCGGCGCCCGGTCCCGGGAAATCGCGGCCCGCTTCGACCTCGACGACACGTGGACGCACGACGTCCTCGGCGAGGTGAACCTGCGGTTCGTCTACCTGCTCCTGATCGAGGACTTCGCCCGCCACGCCGGCCACGGCGACATCCTGCGGGAACAGCTGGCCGCCCGTTGAACTCGTAGCCTGCGGCGTGAACGACCTGGCTCGACGGCCCGCTCGAGGGCTACCTGCGTATGAATCGTCGGCTCCGACATCGCAGAAGCCGCCGAGGAGGCGCTGGACCGGCTCGAGCGCGCTCAGGCCGGCCCGACCTTCATCGTACGATCACGTGAGCAGGTGATTTTTTGAACGTCAGAAGCGAACATCACGCCTGCCGCCGCGGCCGCGAGCGTCACCAGCAGCCACAAAATCTGCCAGGGACTGACACAACGCCCACCCGAAGTGTCCGTCCGACTTCGAACAGCGGTTACGATCTCCGTCTGGCGGGTCAGCGGGCGCTGACCGCGTACTCCCCCGCCGGCGCCGCCACCACCCGGCGGTCCACGACGGACTGCAGGATCTCCCCCACCCGCACCGCCGTGTTCGACAGCAGCGACGACGTGATGCCGTGCGTGTGCTCCGTTCCGCCCTGGAGGTAGATCCCGCCGCGCAGCACAGGTTCCGTGGTCAAGCGGTAGTCACGCTCGACGCGCAAGCGGCCCTCCTCGTCCCGGGAACACCGCGGGCCGAGCTCGCCCAGCAACGGCGTCGGGTCGGCCGGGCGGTAACCGGTCGCGTAGACGATCGCGTCCGCCTCCAGCACCGTGCACTCGCCCGTCGTCAGTGACTCGATCGTCACCGACACCGCCGTGCCCGTGTCGGTCACCTCGACCGGGCGGGAGACGTTCAGCAGCCGCAACCGCTGGACCCCGAGCACCTTCTCGCGGTACACCCGCCGGTACAGCTCGTCGATCAGGTCGATGTCGACCGCGGAGTAGTTCGTCGCGCCGTGGTAGCGCATCAGGCGGTCCTTGACCGGTTCGCCCGCGCGGTAGAACTGGTCGACGGCGTCCGGGTCGAAGATCCGGTTCGCGAACGAGCTGTCGTCGGCCGGGCTGTAGCCGTAGCGGGCGAACACCGCGCACACCTCGGTCTGCGGGAACTCGTCGTGCAGCAGCGCCGCCACCTCGGCGGCGCTCTGCCCGGCGCCCACCACGACCAGGCGCCGGGGCGATGTTCCGCGCAGGGCGTCGACGCGGAACAGCAGTTCGCTGTTGTGCCAGATCCGCGGCCCGGCGGTGATCCCTTCCGGCAGCTGCGGCCGCAAGCCGGTACCCACCACCAGATTCCGGGCGCGCAACGACGAGCCGTCCGAAGCCTCGACGTCGAAGTAGGCCACCTCGGAACCGTCGTACACCGGCTTCACCGACACCACCTCGGTGCCGTACGAGACGACGTCGTCGACCTTCGCGGCCGCCCACTCGAAGTAGTCGTGGAACTCGACCCGCAGCGGGAAGAGGTTCTTGTGGTTGATGAAGTCGACCAGCCGCCCCGCCGAGTGCAGGTAGTTGAGGAAGCTGAACCCGCTGGTCGGGTTCCGCATGGTGACCAGGTCCTTCAGGAACGACACCTGCATCGTGGCCGTGTCGATGAGCATCCCGCGGTGCCAGCCGAACTTCGGCTGCCGCTCGAGGAAGTGCGCGGTCACCGGCTCCCCGGCGCCGGCGTTGTGCTCGGCGAGGGCGATCGCGAGGGCCAGGTTCGACGGTCCGAAGCCCACGCCGACGATGTCGTAGATCGGGACCTCTGCAGTCATGTTGCTCCCTCGCGTGCTCCGGTACCGTTCAGGGAACCCTAACCTAACTTAGGCGAGCCTCGCCTAGTACGTTCGTGGTGATGTTCGTCCCCCGATCACGAAAGGGCACTCTCGAATGCGCGTGGCGATGTTCGGCTACCAGACCTGGGGGCACCGGACCCTGCAGGCGCTCATCGACGCGGGGCACGACGTCGCCCTCGTGGTGACGCACCCGAAGAGCGACCACGCCTACGAGCGGATCTGGGCCGATTCGGTCGCCGACCTCGCCGAGGCCAACGGCATCCGCGTCCTGCTCCGCACCCGCCCGGACGACGCCGAACTGCTGGCCGAGCTCAAGGCCGCGGACCTCGACCTGATCGTGGCGAACAACTGGCGCACCTGGCTGCCCCCGGAGATCTTCGACCTCCCGCGGCACGGCACCCTCAACATCCACGACTCGCTGCTGCCGTCGTACGCGGGCTTCTCCCCGCTCATCTGGGCGCTGATCAACGGCGAGCCCGAGGTCGGCGTCACCGCCCACATGATGGACGGCGAGCTCGACGCGGGCGACATCGTCCTGCAGCGCGCGGTCCCGGTCGGCCCGGCGGACACCACGACGGATCTGTTCCACCGCACGGTCGACCTGATCGCCCCGCTCACGGCCGAAGCGATCTCGAAGATCGAGACGGGGTACACCCCGGTGCCGCAGGACCGCTCGAAGGCCAGCTTCTTCCACAAGCGCGCCCGCCGCGACAGCCTGATCGACTGGACCCTCCCGCCCGAGGACCTCGAGCGCTTCGTCCGCGCGCTGTCCGACCCGTACCCGAACGCGTTCACCCACCACCGCGGCGAGGAGCTGCGGATCCTCAAGGCATCGGTGTCGAAGGGGCACTACGGCGGCACGCCGGGCCGGATCTTCATCAAGGAGGGCGACGGCGTCGTCATCGTGGCCGGCCCGCAGGCGCGCCGCGGTCAGTCGGCCGGCCTGGTCGTCGAGCGGGTCCGCACCGCCGACGGCACGGAACTGCCGGCGCACGAGTACTTCAAGACCATGGGCGGGTACCTGACCGACCGGCCTTGATCCGGTGAGCGGGAATTCCTGGCCGCCGCGGTGTCCCGGCGGCCAGGATGACCCGCATGCCCGGGATCAGCTTCCTCGACGCCCACCGCACCTGGGTGCTCACCGGCACGACGACCACCTACGCCCTGCGGCTCGACGAAGACGACGTCCCCACCCACGTGTACTGGGGTCCTCGCCTGTCCCCGCCCCAGGTCGTCGAACTCACGCAGAAAACGCTTCCCCGCTGGGACGGCTTCAACGACCCGAACGAAGGCCTCGACGAACTCGCGGCGGACAGCGGCACCCGCTACTGGACCCCGGCCCTGCAACTCCGCTTCGCCGACGGCACCCGGGGCCTCGAATGGCGGTACCAGCGCCACGAAATCACCGAGCATCACCTGGCGATCCACTGCACCGACCGCCACTACTCCGTTCGGATCACCCTCCACTACCGGTTCCGGTCCGACGTCCTCGAACGCTGGACCGAGCTGTCCGCCGACACCGACGTCGAGGTCGCCCGGGCCGACTCCGCGACCTGGGCCCTGCCCGTCCTCGACGACTACCGGCTCAGCCACACCACCGGCCGCTGGGCCGCGGAAACCCAGCTGCGACGGGAACCCGCCCCGCACGGGGAGACCGTCTTCGGCAGCCGCCGCGGAATCACCGGCCACCACGCCAACCCCTGGGTCATGGTCGACGACGGCACCGCCACCGAACACCACGGCGAGGTCTACGGCGTCGCGCTCGCGTGGAGCGGCTCGTGGCGCCTCACCACGACCCGCTCCTCGACCGGGCGCCTGACGGTCAGCGGCGGCTTCGGGCAAGACGGCGTCGTCCACCGGATCGGGCCCGGCCGGCCGCTGACCACCCCGGTCGCCGCCGGCCTGCACACCCGCGGCGGGTTCGGCGCCGCGAGCCGTGCGTGGCACGCCTACGTCCGCGAACACGTCCTGCCGCACCCCGCGGAGCTGCGTCCGGTCCTCTACAACTCCTGGGAAGCCACGGGATTCGCCGTCTCCGAAGGCGGCCAGCTCGCCCTCGCCGAGCGGGCCGCGGCGCTCGGCGTCGAGCTGTTCGTGCTGGACGACGGCTGGTTCGGCGCCCGCACCGGCGACCACGCCGGGCTCGGCGACTGGCACGTCAACCGCGAGCGCTTCCCCGGTGGCCTCCGGCCGCTGGTCGACGCGGTGCACGCGCTGGGCATGAAGTTCGGGCTCTGGGTCGAGCCCGAGATGGTCAACCCGGACAGCGACCTCCAGCGCGCCCACCCGGACTGGGTGCTGCACCACCCGCACCGGCGCCGGTCGGAACTGCGCAACCAGCTCGTCCTCAACTTCGCGCGGCCCGACGTCGCCGCGTGGGCGCACGGCTGGCTCGACCGGCTAGTCGGCGACCACGGCGTCGACTTCCTCAAGTGGGACATGAACCGCCCGTTCAGCGAAGCGGGCTGGCCGGGCGAAACGGACCAGGACCGGCTGTGGGTCGAGCACACCCGTGCGGTGTACGCGATCCTGGACCGCCTCCGCCGCGACCACCCCGGCCTGCGGATCGAGGCGTGCAGCGGTGGCGGCGGCCGGGTCGACCTCGGGGTGCTCGCCCGCACCGACCAGGTCTGGCCGTCGGACAACACCGACGCCCTCGACCGGCTCCGCGTCCAGCACGGCTACAGCCAGCTCTACCCGGCCCGCGCGATGGCGGCCTGGGTCACCGACGACCCGAACTTCGTCACCGCCCGCTCGGTGCCGCTGCGCTTCCGGTTCCACGTCGCCATGGCCGGCGTGCTCGGTCTCGGCGGCGACATCGCGCACTGGCCGGACGAAGACCTCGCGCTCGCCCGGGAAATGATCGCGCTGTACCGGGACATCCAGCCCGTGGTGCAGCACGGGGCGCTGCACCGGCTCCGGCCACCGGTCGACGACGGCCTCGTCGCGCTCCAGTACGTCCTCGGCGGCCGGTCGGTCGTGTTCGCCTACCGGCAGGCCGCGCACTTCGCCGAGCCGGACCGGCCGCTGCGGCTCGGCGGGCTCGATTCCGCTGACCGGTACCTCGATCCGGCTTCCGGCACCACGCACTCGGGCGCCGTCTTGCTCGCCCACGGACTGCGTCTCGGGCTCCCGACCGGCGACTTCGCGAGCGCAGTCGTCCGGCTGGAGCGAATTTCGCGCTAGAGATCGGATCTATCGGCCACCCTTCGACGGTTTCACCGCCACTGAACGCTTGACAGCCCATCAGACGTCAGATCAAATGCGTCATACATCACATCTGGCGGGAGGCTCGATGAGAAGGTCACTGGCGCTGGGCGCCGCGGTGCTCCTGGCGGTGAGCGCGTGCTCGGTCGGGTCTAACACCGGCGGTGGCACCGAAATCACCTTCCTCACCTTCGAGACACCGAACCTCACGCCCGCCTACTGGGACGCCGCGATCAAGCGCGTCACCGACAAGAACCCCGGCATCAAGGTGAAGAAGCTCGTCGCCCCCACCGCCGACGGCCGGACGTCGTACGCGAAGCAGCTGCTGCAGTCCGGCCAGTTCCCGGACGTGCTGATCGCCGTGGACTCCGCGGGCTTCGCCGAGGCAGGCAACCTCTACGCCTGGACCCCCGACGAGCTCAAGGACTTCCAGTTCCCCGAGGCCAACCCGGTCAACGGGAAGTACTACCAGCTGCCGGCGAACACCCAGACCATCCCGCCGGTCTACTACAACAAGACGATGTTCGCCGACGCGGGTATCGCCGCGCCGCCGAAGACGTGGGCCGAGCTGGTCGCCGACGCCGGCAAGCTCAAGGACAAGGGCTTCGCGCCGTTCACCATCGGCGGCGGCAAGGACGGCTTCCCGTCGTCGATGATCCTCTCCGGCCTGGTCGGCACCGAGGTCTACCCCACGACGCCGGACTGGCTGACCCAGCGGCGCCAGGACAAGGTCAAGTTCGCCGATCCCGCGTTCCAGCACGCCTTCTCGAAGCTCGCCGACCTCGCCGCGCGGGGGTACGTGGACAAGACGAGCGTTTCCCGCGACTACGCGGCGACCGAGCAGGCTTTCCTCGACGGCAAGAGCGCGATGTACCCGATGGGCAACTGGTTCGCCGCCAACGCCGACTCCAAGAAGCACGACTTCGAAGTCGGCGTGTTCGACTTCCCCACCGAGGACGGCAAGCTCGTCGTCCCGGCCTACACCGGCGGCGGCATGATCGTGAACGCGAAGGCCGCGAACCTCGACGCCGCCAGGAAGTTCGCGCTCGGCTTCCAGCTGGACAAGGACCAGCTCGACGCGTCGGTCAAGGCGGACGGCCTGTTCCCGGCGATCAAGGGCTACACCCCGCCGGCCGACGTGGGCCCGACGTTCAAGGCCGGGTACGACCTCTACACCCAGGCGGTGCGGCAGAACGCCGTCGTCCACGCGTTCCGCTGGGAGACCGCCGACGACGGGTTGCTGCCCGGCATGAAGGACAAGGTCGACCAGGCCGCCCAGGACGTCATCACCGGCCGCAAGACGGTGGCCGACGCGTGCGCGTTCCTGGACACCGAGTGGGCGAAGGCGGGCTGACTTGGCCACCGCCGGCACCCGCAAGCCGGTCCTGCCGCGGGTCGGGCACTTCGCGTCGTTCGGCGCCCCGGGCGTGCTCGTCTACGTGTGCTTCGTGCTCGCTCCGATCCTGATCAGCTTCGGCTACAGCCTGACGAACTACAACCCGTTCCACCCGCCGGTGCGGTTCGTCGGCTTCGACAACTACCGGCTGCTCTTCACCGATGAGCAGTTCCTCGCCGCGCTCGAGGTCACCACGATCCTGACGCTGATCGTGGTCGTCGTGCCCAACGTGCTCGGTCTCGGCGTCGCGCTGCTGCTCGACCGGAAAGGCTGGCTGTACAACGCTTTGCGCAGCGTGTTCTTCACCCCGGTGATCCTCAGCTCGGTCGTCGTCTCGATCGTCTGGTCGCGGCTGCTCGACGACGCCGGGCCGCTGAACAACCTGTTGCGCGCGCTGGGGGTCGAGCACCCGCCGGGCTGGCTTTCGGACCCCGATCTGGCGCTGTATTCGGTCGCCTCGATCGTGTGCTGGCAGCTGCTCGGGTTCTGCGTCGTCGTCTACCTGGCCGGGCTGCAGGGCGTGCCGGCCGAACTGCTCGAAGCCGCCGAGATCGACGGCGCCGGGCCGCTGCGCCGGTTCCGCGCGGTCACCTGGCCGCTGCTCGCGCCGTCATTGACGATCACTACGGTCGTGCTGCTGATCTCCGCGTTCAAGACCTACGACTACGTCAAGGTGATCACCAACGGCGGCCCGGGTTCCGGGGCCACGGCGACGATCGCGTTCGACGTGCTGCAGACCGGCTTCGACGCCAACCACGTCGGCTACGCGTCCGCGATGGCCGTGCTGATGCTGGTGATCGTCGCGGCCGTGACGACCGTCGTGCTGAACTTCCTCCGCCGCCGGGAGGTGGACCTGTGACCCGTCGCCTGGTCGCCCTGCTCGTCGGCGCGGTGTTCTTCGTGCCGCTGTACCTGGTGCTGGCCAACGTCTTCAAGCGGGGCGACCTGATCGCGAAGGAGCCCGCGTCGCTCCCGCTGCCGCCGACGCCGGCCAACATCCACGCGGTGCTGACCCGCCCGGACGGGTTGTTCTGGGTCAGCTTGGCCAACAGCGTCCTCGTGACGGTGTCGTCGATCCTGGTCCTGACCGTCCTGTCGGCCATGCTCGGCCACTACCTGGCGCGTTCGCGCAAGCGGTGGACGAAGGTCCTGACGCTGGTGCTGCTGGCCGGCCTGATGATCCCGCCGCAGGTCATCCTGATCCCGATCACGGACGTCCTGCGCGTCACCCACCTGATGGCGTCGCTGCCGGGGCTGATCCTGTTCAACGTCGGCTACTACGTGCCGTTCGGGGTCTTCGTGTTCAGCGGGTTCGTCCGCGGGGTCCCGGTCGAGCTGGAGGAGGCGGCGCTGCTCGACGGCGCCGGGCGGATGCAGGTGTTCTGGCGCGTGGTGTTCCCGCTGCTGCGCCCGGCGACGGCGTCCGTGCTGATCTTCCTGGGCGTGTGGATCTGGAACGACTTCATCGACCCGCTGATCATCCTCGGCCCGGGGCAGGGCACGACGATCACGACGGGCATCTACCGCTCGATCGGCCAGTACCAGGCGGACCTGGGCAGCGTGTTCGCCCTGATGTTCCTGGCGACGCTGCCGGTGCTGATCTTCTACCTGGCGCTGCAGAAGCAGTTCGTGAAGGGCCTGACCGGCGGCGCGACGAAGGGCTAGCGCGCACTTTCACGTGAAAGTGCCGCTTCTTCACAGAACCTTCACCATGGTGTCGGACTGCTCGGACCCCGCGCCCACGACCTCGTAACCGGCCGCGAAGTACAGCCGCTGCGCGAAGTTCTTCCGTTCGACGCTGAGGCTGATCCGCGCGATCCCTGCCTCCTTCGCGTGGTCCTCGACGGCGTGCAGCAACGCGCGTCCGACACCCCGGCCGCGCCACTCCTCGGCCACGCCGATGGTGAGTTCGGGGACGTCGGCGGCCACGAACCCGTACCCCGGCTTATCGGGAGCGAAGAAGCGCAGCCAGGCGGCGCCGACCCTCTTGCCGTCCGCCTCGGCGACCACGCCCAGGTCGCTTTCCCGCGGCCAGCCGGCGACGTAGCAGGCGGTGCTCGGAGCCGCGAGCACGCGACGACGGCTCTTCGGCGGCCACTCCGACGACCAGTTGACCGCGGCCACCAGCACGTCGGCCAGGAAGTCGGCGTCGTCGGCGGTCGCCGGGCGGAGCTTCACCGCTCGCGGACCCGCCCGCCGTCGACCTCCAGGCGGCGCGTCACGTGCACGGCGTCCAGCATCCGGCGGTCGTGCGTAACCAGCAGCAGGGTGCCCGGGTACTTGTCGAGCGCCGACTCGAGCTGCTCGATCGCGGCCAGGTCGAGGTGGTTGGTCGGCTCGTCCAGCACCAGCAGGTTGACCCCGCGGGCCTGCAGCAGCGCCAGCGCCGCGCGGGTCCGCTCCCCCGGCGACAGCGTCGCCGCCGACCGGAGCACGTGCGCGGCTTTGAGCCCGAACTTCGCCAGCAGCGTCCGGACGTCGGCGTCGGCCAGCTCCGGGACCTCGCGCGCGAACGCGTCGGCGAGCGGGACGTCGTCGAGGAACAGCCGCCGGGCCTGGTCGACCTCGCCGACCACGACCCCCGGCCCGAGCGCGGCGTTGCCCTCGTCGAGCGGGACCCGGCCGAGCAGCGCGGCCAGCAGCGTCGACTTGCCCGCGCCGTTGGCGCCGGTGATGGCGACCTTGTCCGCCCAGTCGATCTGCAGGTCGACCGGCCCGAGCGTGAAGCCGCCGCGGCGGACGACCGCGCCGCGCAGGGTCGCGACCACCGCGCCCGCGCGCGGGGCCGCGGCGATCTCCATCCGCAGCTCCCACTCCTTGCGGGGCTCCTCGACGACGTCCAGGCGCTCGATCATCCGGTCGGTCTGCCGGGCCTTCGACGCCTGCTTCTCGGTGGCCTCGGCGCGGAACTTGCGGGCGTTCTTGTCGTTGTCGGGCTGCTTCCGGCGGGCGTTCTTGACGCCCTTCTCCATCCACGCCCGCTGCATCCGGCCGCGCGCCTCGAGCGAGGCCTTCGTGTCGGCGAACTCCTCGTAGTCCTCACGCGCGTGCCGGCGCGCGACCTCGCGTTCCTCGAGGTAGGCCTCGTAGCCGCCGCCGTAGCTGTTGACCTGCTGCTGCACCAGGTCCAGCTCGACGACGCGGTCGACGGTCCTGGCCAGGAACTCGCGGTCGTGGCTGACCAGCACGGTCGCCGCCCGCAACCCGGTCACGAACCGCTCCAGCCGGGCCAGGCCGTCCAGGTCGAGGTCGTTGGTCGGCTCGTCCAGCAAGAAGATGTCGTAGCGGCTCAGCAGCAGCGACGCGAGCCCGGCGCGCGCGGCCTGACCGCCCGAGAGCGACGTCATCGGCTGGTCGAGGTCGACGGCGAGACCGAGGTCGGCGGCCACTTCGGCGGCGCGGTCGTCGAGGTCGGCGCCGCCCAGGTCGAGCCAGCGGTCGAGCGCCGTCGCGTACTGGTCGTCCGCGCCCGCTTCGCCCGCGGTGAGGGCTTCGGTCGCCGCGTCGAGGTCCGCCTGGGCCGCCGACACGCCGGTGCGGCGCGCGAGGAACGCCCGCACCGACTCGCCGTCCCGCCGCTCCGGCTCCTGCGGCAGGTGCCCGACGGTCGCCGACGGCGGGTTCAGCCGGATCTCGCCGCCGTCCGGTTTCGCGAGCCCGGCGAGGGTCCGCAGCAGCGTCGACTTGCCGGCGCCGTTGACACCGACCAGGCCGACGACGTCGCCCGGGGCGACGACGAGATCGAGGCCGGAGAAGAGGATGCGGTCACCGTGGCCCGCGGCCAGGTCCTTCGCGACGAGTGTTGCGCTCATGAGATCGCCGAGTCTACGGGGCCGTGGTGGACTGTCAGATCAAGGTCAAAGCCACCGGCTGTGTGTGTCGGGTGGCGCTTTGATCACTGAGTGTGGGTACCCTGTTCGGTTGTCGCGTCTTCCGTGCAGTGAGGTTGGTGAACACAGATGGGCGAACCCGCTCCCCCGGTGACCCTCGGCCGCAGGCCGAAACCGAGGGAAGGCCGCCCATCCGCGCCCCGGCCCACGGTGAGCCGGCGCCGCGAGGTGAGCCACGCCAGCGCCCGGTCGCTGCTGATGACCGTGCTCGGCGAGTACGCGCTGCCTCGTGACAAGCCCGTCTGGACGTCCATGCTGGTCGAGGTCCTCGGCATCCTCGACATCGAGGAGAAGTCCGCCCGGCAGGCGCTGGCCCGCTCGGCCGCCGAGGGCTGGGTCGTCTCCGAGCGCGTCGGGCGCCGCGTCCGCTGGTCGCTGACCCCGCCCGGGCGCCGGCTGCTGACCGAGGGCGCCGAGCGGATCTACGCCTTCGGCCGCGAGCGCCCGCCGTGGAACGGGCAGTGGCTGATGCTGATCGTGTCCGTCCCGGAGGCCAAGCGCGACCTGCGGCACCGGCTGCGCACGCGGCTGACCTGGGCGGGCTTCGGTTCGCCGGTGGCCGGCGTGTGGGTCAGCCCGGACCTGTCCCGCCAGCGCGAGGCGCAGCAGATCGTCAGCGAGCTCGGCCTCGACGCCCAGGCGATGTCGTTCACCGCGGCGTACGGCGAGGTCGGCGAACAGGAGTCGATGGTCTCGCGCTCTTGGGACCTGACCGAGCTGAAGGACCGCTACGAAGACTTCATCGACCGGTTCACCGGCCTGCACCCGACCGGCGGCCGGGCGGTGCTGCGCGCGCAGACCGAGCTGGTGCACGAGTGGCGGCGGTTCCCGTTCCTCGACCCGCAGCTGCCCGCCGAACTCCTCCCGGCGAAGTGGAGCGGGACGAAAGCCGGGGAACTGTTCCATCACAAACACGTCGACTGGCGCCCCGAGGCCCAGCAGTATTGGGACGACATCGTCGAAGCCGAAGAAGCAGGGTGAACATGACTCAGCAGGTCCGCCTCGATCGTGACGGCGGGCTCGCCGTCCTGACCGTCGACGCTCCGCCGTTGAACCTCTACACGGCTTCGCTGCAGTCTCAGCTCGCTTCGGCGCTCGGCTCGCTGGAGGAGGCGCCCGCCCGGGCCCTGCTGATCCGGGCCGAGGGCAAGATCGTCAGCGGCGGCGTGGACGTCTCGCTGTTCGACGCCCAGGGCTCGCCCGCCGAGGCGAAGGTGCTGTTCGACGAGATGCTCGCGGTGCCGGACCGGATCGCGGCGCTGCCGTTCCCGACCGTGTTCGCCGCGCACGGCCTGTGCCTGACCTGGGCGTTCGAGGTCGCCGTGGCGTGCGACCTCATCCTGGCCGCGTCGCGGGCGAAGTTCGGGCTGGTCGAGAAGGTCGTCGGGCTGACCCCGACCATGGGCGGCACCCAGCGGCTCGCTTCGCGCGCCGGAGTGGGCCGCGCGAAGGAGTTCGTCATGACCGGCGACACCTACGACGCGGCCACGCTGGAGCGCTGGAACGTCGTCAACCGCGTCCTGCCGGACGAGGGCTTCGACGAGGCCGCGCGGGAGTTCGCGCGGCAGCTCGCCGCCGGGCCGACCCGGGCCCACGCGGCGACCAAGCGCGTACTCGACCACTTCTCCGCCGGCGGCGTTCCCGAGGCGAACGCGCACATCACGTCGATCGCGGCCGAGCTCTTCGAAACCGAGGACCTCCGCGGCGCCGTGAAGTCGTTCTTGGCCGACGGGCCGGGCAAGGCGACGTTCTCGGGCCGTTAACCGGCCGTTCGGACGGCGGTTGCCGCCGTTCGGGCCTGCGCGGTTCTCCCCGCACCGGGTTACATTCGATGTGGTCTAGACCACGTCGTCCCCGCCCCCGTGCCGTCTGGAGAACCGCCATGAGACGCACCCCCGTACGACTACGCTCCGCGCTCGCCGCCTTACTGGTGGCGCTCGGCGGCACCGCGGCGCTCGCGCCACCCGCCGCCGCGGCCGGCTCGCTGACCGCCACCCTGGCGATGAGCGGCACCACCGGGACCTACACCGTCGCCAACACCGGCACCGCCTCGGTGAGCAACTGGGCGATCACCTTCACGCTGCCCGCCGGCGTCACCGCGTCGACCGGCGAGAACGGCACGGTGACCCAGAACGGCACGCAGGTCACGCTGACCCCCGCGTACTACATCGCGACGCTGGCGCCGGGCCGGACCACCTACCCGTACAGCCCGACTTTCCGGCTCAGCGCCGCCGCGGCACCCGCGCAGTGCCGCGTCGACAACGCCAACTGCGACGGTTCACCGGACACGCCACCGGGTGCGCCCGGCGGGCTCAGGCTGGTCACGAAGACGACCAAGACGGTCGCCTTGGCCTGGACCGCGTCGGCGGCCGGATCGTTGCCGGTCACCGGGTACGACGTCTACCAGGGCACGTCCCTCGCCGCGTCGGTGACCGGGACGAGCGCGACGATCTCCGGGCTCACCCCGGGCGCGGCGTACTCGTTCACGGTGAAGGCCAAGGACGCCAAGGGGAACACGTCCCCGGCGAGCGCCGCACTGGCCGTGACGACGAACAGCCCCTCCGACGACACGCAGGCGCCGTCCGCCCCAGCCGGGCTGCGCTCGACGGCCGCGGACTCGGGCAGCGTCTCCCTGTCCTGGACGGCGTCGACGGACAACACCGGCGTGATCGGCTACGACGTGTACCGCGGATCGGTACTGGCCACCACGGTGACCACGACGTCCGCCGTCGTGACCGGGCTGGCACCGTCCACTTCGTACTCGTTCACGGTGCGGGCGCGCGACGGCTACGACAACGTGTCGGCGCCGAGCGCCGCGGTGACCGCGAAGACCGGCGACATCGTCTCGGGCTACGCGAAGGTCGGCTACTTCGTGCAGTGGGGCATCTACGGGCGCCAGTACTTCGTGAAGAACCTCGAGACGTCGGGCGCGGCGGCCAAGCTGACGCACCTGCTGTACGCGTTCGAGAACATCGACCCGGTGAACCTGACGTGCCTGTCCGGCGTCACGAAGGGCACCACGGCGAACCCGCAGGACCCGAACCAGGGTGACGGCGCCGGCGACGCCGAGGCCGACTACTCGCGGCCGTTCTCGGCGGCGCAGTCGGTGGACGGCGTGGCCGACACGGGCTGGGAGTCGTTGCGCGGCAACTTCAACCAGCTGAAGAAGCTCAAGGCGAAGCACCCCAACCTGAAGGTGCTGGTGTCGCTGGGCGGCTGGACGTACTCGAAGTACTTCTCCGACGTCGCGGCCACGGACGCGTCGCGCAAGAAGTTCGTCTCGTCGTGCGTCGACACGTGGCTGAAGGGCAACATCGCGTCCTACGGCGGCGCGGGCGGCCCGGGCACCGCGGCCGGCATCTTCGACGGCATCGACCTCGACTGGGAGTGGCCGGCGAGCGCCGACGGCCACCCGGGCAACCACTGGAGCCCGAACGACAAGGACAACCTGACCGCGCTGATGGCGGAGTTCCGCACGCAGATGGACGCGTACGGCGCGACGACCG
Source organism: Amycolatopsis sp. NPDC049159 (assembly GCF_040648295.1). NCBI lineage: Bacteria > Bacillati > Actinomycetota > Actinomycetes > Pseudonocardiales > Pseudonocardiaceae > Amycolatopsis > Amycolatopsis sp. NPDC049159. The sequence goes on along the minus strand of NZ_JBEZDL010000006.1, from coordinate 227,509 downwards.
GCAAGCGCTACCAGCTGCACGCGTTCACGCCGGCCGACCCGAACAAGGTCGCGTCCGGGTGGGACCTCTCGAAGGTGTTCAACTACCTGGACGTGGCGAACGTGCAGGGGTACGACTTCCACGGCTCGGGCAGCGACAACTCGTGGGAACCGAACCGCACCGGCCACCAGGGCAACCTGTACGCCGACGCGGACGACCCGTACCCGTTCCACTTCAGCGCCGAGGCGGCGATCAACGCGTACACGAACGCGGGCGTCGATCCGCGAAGGCTGACGTTGGGCCTGGCCTTCTACGGCCGGGGCTGGCAAGGCGTCGCGGCGGGCGGCAAGAACGGCGAGTGGCAGTCGGCGACCGGCGCGGCCCCGGGCCAGTTCGCCGAGGAGGCGGGCACGCGCGGCTACGCGAACCTGCTGGCGAGCGTCCCGAACTGCACGGTCTACCACGACACGGCGGCGGTGGCGACGTCCTGCTACACGGGCAACGGCGGCCAGTGGTGGACGTTCGACGACGCGTGGTCGATCGGGCTGAAGACGACGTGGCTGAAGCAGCGCGGCCTGCTCGGCGTGATGGCGTGGGAGATGTCCGGTGACACCGGCGCATTGATGAACGCGGTCAGCGCCGGACTCGGTTAGGTTGTTCAGCCCGCTGAACGGAATCGGCCTTTCCGTTCAGCGGGCTGAACCTTTCCTTCAAATCGCGAACAAAGGCTCTCAACTTCTTGACTCCCGATGGTCTGGACCATGAAACTGGGCGCAGCGCGCAGGGGATCCAGGACACCGTCGTCTCGAGGAGAGCCATGTCCCGCTTACGCTTGTTTTTCGCTTTGGGTGCAGCGATCCCGCTGGCACTGGGGCTGATCGCCACCCCGGCCCCGGCCGCCCCGGCGACGTTCACCCACCCCGGAGTACTGGTGAGCCGCCCCCAGCTGGACTTCGTCAAAACCCAGGTGAACGCGGGCGCCCAACCCTGGAAAGCGGCGTACGACCAGGCATTGGCGAGCTCGTACGCCTCGTTGTCCCGAACCCCGAAACCCCGCGCGGTCGTGGAATGCGGCTCCTATTCGAACCCGAACTACGGCTGCACGGACGAGCGCGAAGACGCGATCGCGGCGTACACGGACGCCCTGATCTGGTACATCTCGGGTGACGCCCGCTACGCACAGAAGGCGATAGCGCTGATGGACGCGTGGTCGGCGACGATCACGAGCCACACCAACAGCAACGCACCCCTGCAGACGGGCTGGGCGGGCTCGTCGTGGCCCCGAGCGGCGGAGATCATCAAATATACGTACACGAGCTGGCCCAATTCGGGGCGCTTCGGCACGATGCTGCGCAACGTGTACCTGAACAAAATCATCAACGGCAGCAACAGCAACGGCAACTGGGAACTGTCCATGATGGAGGCCGCGGTCGGCATCACGGTGTTCCTGGAGGACAAGCCGAACTTCGACAAGGCGGTAACCCGGTACCGCAACCGAGTGGCGGCGTACGTGTACCTGTCTTCGGACGGCGCCTTGCCGAAGACGGTCCCTGGCAGTGGGTTGTCGTCGCGCGACCAGATCGTGGGCTACTGGCAGGGCCAGTCGACCTTCGTGGACGGCTTGACCCAGGAGACCTGCCGCGACTTCACCCACACGGGCTACGGCATCGCGGCGATCGCGGACGTGGCGGAGACGCTCCGCATCCAGGGCCAGGACGTCTACGGAACCGACGTCGGCGAACGGCTGCGTCAGGCGCTGGGCTTCCAGTCGAAGTACCAGCTGGGGACTGCGGTGCCTTCCTGGCTTTGCTCGGGCTCCCTGAAGCTGGGGTTGGGTCCGGTGACCGAGGTGGGGTTCAACGCGCTCCACACGCGCCTGGGCATCGCCATGTCCAACACGCAGACGCTGACGGAACGCCAGCGGCCGGCGGGGTCGAACAACCTGTTCGTGGCTTGGCAGACGTTGACCCACGCAAGCAACCCGGCTTGATCTTGGGCTCCGGTCCGCCTGAGTTGTTTCCGCAGGTCAGGCGGACTGGGGACCCTGCTTGCAGAGGGGGTTGAGGGGCACGCTAGAGTACTTCTCACGCACTCAGCGAGTGCGGGTCCGGGCTGTGGCGCAGTTTGGTAGCGCACTTGACTGGGGGTCAAGGGGTCGCAGGTTCAAATCCTGTCAGCCCGACGGACAAGCCACGTTCACTCAGGTGAACGTGGCTTTCGTCGTATCCGAGGCCGTAACGCGGAGCCCGGCGGTGCCGACTACTCGTGATCCGGGTGATCACAGTTTCGACGAGGAGGCTCCCGGTGCCGTCGTTCAAGCGCCGACGCCGTTCCGATGTTCCGCGGCACACGGTGCGGATGTCGCTCGGGGTGAACCTTGCCGTTCTGCTCGTGGCTGCCATTGCGACCGCGGCCGGGATCGCGGCCCTCTTGTGGTGGGCCTTTGGACGGCCGCGGATCAGTGTCACCGCCCCGTGGACGGCGGATCAGAGCCTGAACCTGCTGAAGATCACGCTGACCGTCGTCGGTGGGATCGGTGGGATCGTGGCCCTGGTCGTCGCGTATCGGAAGCAACAGCTCAACGAGGCGGCCGAACGGCGCGAGGAAGCCAAGTTCTTCGCCGAACGGTTCACCAAGGCCGCGGAACAGCTCGGGTCGGACAAGGCCGCCGTGCGATTGGCCGGGGTGTACGCCATGGGCGGGCTGGCCGATGATTGGTACGCCGGGCGGCAGACGTGCATCGATGTACTCTGCGCGTACCTGCGCATGCCGTATCGATCGGAGGAAAATTCCCTTCCGGCCGCCGGTCAAAGCAGAACACTGGGACTGCGACAACCCGGCCATGGCGCGTCGTCCGCGCCGAGGGGGAGCGAGCACGATCCTGCCGATCGTGGCGAGCGGCACGTCCGCGACACCATCATCCGGCTGATCTCCACGCACCTTCGTCCTCAGGCGCAGGTTTCGTGGCGTGGCCGAAACCTCGACTTCACCGGGGCACACTTCGACGGCGGGGACTTCAGCAACGCCGAGTTCACCAGCGGTATGGTCCTGTTCGAGAGAGCCCGGTTCACCGGCGGCTACGTGCACTTCCAAAACGCGAAGTTTTCCGGTGCGCTCGTCAGCTTCCACACGGCCGAGTTCGCCGGCGGCACGGTCAACTTCACCGAGGCCGAATTTCCGGGGGCCGCGTCTTGTTCAACGACGCACGCTTCGAGGGAGGAACGGTCGCGTTCAAGGACACGAAGTTCCAGGACGGCAACGTGAGCTTCGGCGGCGCGAAGTTGAGGCAGGGGATCGTCTTCTTCGCGGAGTCCGCCTTCAGCGGAACTCCTGTGACCTTCGAAGGGGCTGAATTCGCCGGGACCCGCGTCGTTTTCCGTGACCCCGCGGACTGGTCCCGGCCACCGCTGTTTGACGAGTGGGACAGCCCACCTGCCGGACTGGTTCTCCCGAAGCACAAGCACAGCGACAGTCAGACCAGCTAGGGTGACCGCAGCCGATTGCAGGGGACGAACCATGACCGAGCAGGAGGGGGCGGACTGGATCCCGCCCGGGGCTGATCTTTCCCGCCCCAGCGCCGCCCGCATCTACGACTACCTTCTCGGTGGGGCGCACAACCTCACCGCCGATCGGGAGGTTGCGCGGAGGCTCGAGGCCATCCAGCCCCAAGTCGCCGCCGTGGCCAGGCGGAACCGGGCCTTTCTCCGGAGGACAGTCAGGTTCCTGCTCGACCAAGGCGTGCGGCAGTTCCTCGACCTCGGCTCCGGCATCCCCACCGTCGGCAACGTCCACGAGGTCGCCCAAGCCACCGACCCCGCGGCGAAAGTGGTCTACGTCGACTACGAACCCGTCGCCGTTGCGCACAGCCGGATGTTGCTCAAGGGGAACAGCAACGCCGCTGCCGTCGAGGCCGATGCCACCGATACCGACGCGGTCCTGCAAGCCGAAGCCACCAAGAGGTTGCTCGACCTCGGGAAACCCGTCGGGTTGCTCGCCATCACCCTCGGGCACTACCTCCCCGACGTCAGCGAGATCTTCAAAAACTACCGTGAAGTCCTCGCGCCCGGCAGCTACCTCGCGCTCACCCACCTGACGAACGACTTCGCCGTCCTGAACGATCCGCGGGTGGCCGAGACCATGCGGTCGACCCAGGACCACATCTTCCCGCGGACGAAGAGCGAAGTACTGGCACTCTTCGACGGCTTCGAGCTCGTCGAACCCGGGCTGACGACCTCCGCGAACTGGCGACCGGACCGGTTGGCCGCCGTCGTCGATCCTGAGGAAGACGGGCTCTACGCCGGCGTGGGCGTCAAGCGGTAGAACCGAAGCGCTCCCACGCCGACTGGCGGGTCATTCCCAATGCCTCGCCGATCTGGGACCACGTGCCGCCCAGTGATCGGGCCTTTCCGACCCACGCCGCCAGGTTCTGCTGGACCTGGGTGGTCGCCGCGGACACGGGAGCCAGGTTCTGGAGGACCTGTGCCAGTGGCAGGTCGTGCTCCCACGGAGCGATCAGCGGCGCGTCGGAAGGCTTGCCCTCGATCACCGACACACAAAGCTGCACACAGCCGTCACAGATGAAGACACCTGGGCCGCCGACCAACGTCTCCACTTCCGTGTTCGGCTTCGAACAGAACGAACAGCGGGCGATGACCGCCATCGGACCTCCCTTGTCAGGGCTGACCTTACAAGCGTAAGGGAGCGCCTGACAAGAGGAACGACGACGTCCACTCCGAAAGCTCCGTGAACCGGACTGTCAGCTCCTCGATCTCGGCCCAGCGCCGGTGCTCCCTCTCGAGGTCCGGGACCAGGAAGTCCTCCACCAGCAACAACAACGTCGCGATCTCGTACGCGACGTCGGCCAGCTGGAGGAACGGGCGGTACTCCGCCTCGACACCCGGCCCGTGCGCCACCGCCCAGTCGCGGGCGCCGTGGCCCGCCGTGCGGCACGCGGCCACGACGCGGCGTCGCAAGGAGCCGCGGCGGGAGTCCGGGTGGGCTTCGGCCAACGGGGCGACGTTCCAGGCCACCGACAGCAGGCAGCACCCGGCGTCGTCCATCGAGTCAGCGATCACACGGCGTACTCTGCGCATCCCCGCACAAAACCGCCGGTCCGACTCGCGTGGTCAACCCATCGTGTGAAGAACCGGCCCCTATCGGGCGAGCAGCGAAACCGACACGAAATCGGCCAGTGCCTGCTGACCCGCCGCGTTGGCGTGGATGCCGTCGCCGTTGTCGTACGCCGGGAGGATGCTGTTCGGCTTCAACGGGTCCTTCAGCACCTGGTCGAAGTCGACGACGCCCGAACACGTTCCGCCGCAACTGCTCCACTTGGACACGAACAGGCCGATCTCGTGGCGGGCCAGGTTCGCCGCGTCGTCGTAGCCGGGGCGGGGCGTGCTCGGCGTGACGTACACCGCGATGCCCGCCGCGCGCAGGCGCTGGAACACCGCGCGGTAGCTGGCCAGGATCGCCGCCGCGTCGCAGCCGTACGCGAGGTCGTTCGTGCCGTAGTAGTAGATCACCGACCGGACGCCGTGCAGCGCCAGGACGTCGCGGTCCAGCCGGCTCGCCGCGTCCAGGCCCGCGACCGACGGCGGCATGCCGGGACACGTGGGGGCACTCGTCGTACCCGAGACGCCGGCGTTGGCGACAGCGAGCGGCGCCGACGATGCGACGAACCGCCGCGCCAGGTCGTCGGTCCACCGGCGATCCGCGCCGAGCTGGGTGCAGCCCGGGCCGCAGTTCGTGCTGCCGACGCCGTCGACCACCGAGCTGCCGAACGGGACGACCGTGCCCTTCAGCGCCGTGTTGTGCACGTCGACGGCGCTGACGACGTACGTCGACCCGACCGTCGACGTATAAGCGGTGCCCGGACCGTCGGCCGTGTGGTCGCCCGAGCCCGGCGGGGTGAGGTAGTTGTCGCGCAGGGCCGCGCCGTGGCGGCCCACCACCGCCGTGCCCTCGACGGACATGCTCACGGCCAGGTTCGTGTCCGGCTTCGTCACCAGCTTGGTCTCGTCGCTCCAGACCTCACCGCCCGCCGGGATCGTGACACCCGCGCGGCCGGCGAACGTCAGCCCGCGCACCGCCGACACCGCGGCGCCGCCCGCGCTCGGCCCGGCGGTCGCGTGGCCGATGGTCAGCGGGCCGGTCCCGAACGTGTTCTGGAACCGGACGCGGACCGCGTCGCCACCCTGGCTGAGGTGCGTGATCATGCGCACCGACTGCGCTGACACCGGCGCGTCGGCCCGGCCGTCCTGCGACTGCGCCCACGACGTGAACCACGCGGGCCCGGCCCCGGCAGCTCCCGGCGCCGACGCGACGACGGCCGCGGCCACGGAAAACGCGGTCAGAAGGGCGATCCTGCGCACGGCGGCTCCCTTGTCCACTGAGGACAGTCGGCGGCGACGGCCCTGCCGCCGATCGTAAGCAGCCGATCACGGAACCGACAGGATTCTGTCCGATCTTGTCAGCGGAGGCGCCCGCACGGTTCGATGGCGTGATGGAGCAGCTGCCGCCACTCTTCGGCGAACCGTACGAAACGCAGGACGGCACGACGGTGATCCCCGTCAGCCGCCCGGTCGGGGTGTTCGCGATCCGCGAGGGCGAAGTCAAGTGGGAACCGGCCGTCGACGCCACGCGCGTCGCCCTGCTGGCGGTGACGACCGGCCTGGTGGCCGCGACGCTCGGCACCCTCGCGGTGCTGCGGCGGCCGCCGTGGCCGGACGTCTCCCTGCGCCGTTAAGCGCCGCCGGCCGCCGCGCCCTTGGCCAGTGCCTGGACGCGGCCGAACGGGCCGTTGTAGTAGTTCTGGTCCCCCGGCAGGCCGCCGCCGCGGGCGAACTGCCAGATGCTCTGCTTGTCCCAGCCGGCGGGCAGTTCGCCGACGTCCGCGCCGTAACGCGCGAGCCAGAGCGGGTTGGTGTTCCCGAACTGCCCCGCGTTGCCGGTGCAGCGCTTCCACCACGCCGTGCTCGTGTAGATCAGCGCGCTGCGCTTCACCTTCGCCAGGTAGGTGCGGGTGAAGTCGGCGATCCACGCCGTCAGGTCGGCCGCGTTCTTGCCGTAGCAGACCTCGCCGTACGGGTTGTACTCGATGTCCAGCGCGCCAGGCAGGGTCGTGCCGTCGGCGCGCCAGCCACCGCCGTGGGCGATGAAGTACTCCGCCTGCTCGGCGCCGCCGGAGACGTCCGGGCGGCCGAAGTGGTAGGCGCCGCGGATGATGCCCGCCGCGTGCGCGCCGTCGTACTGCTGCCCGTACTGCGGGTTGACGAACCCGGTGCCTTCGGTCGCCTTGACGTAGGTGAACTGCGCGCCGGCGCCGGCCGCGGCGGCCCAGTCGACCGGGCCCTGGTGCCCGCTGACGTCGTGGCCGAGCGTCTGCCCGACGTCGTCCAGGCGTGGGGTGCCCTGGACGCCTTCGTGCAGCGCGATCTGCGTGCCGGCGTAGTTCGCGTCCGCCAGCGAATAGTCGGGGGCGGCCGCCGCGGGCGGGGCGGTGACGACCGCCGCGAGCGCGGCCAGCGCGCCCGCTCCCGCGAGCCGCGCCCGCCACTTCGGTTGTTCGGCCAGGCTTCGGCTCATCCGGGCTCCGATCTCGGTACTGGCACGTCCGAAGCCCATGCTGCCCGCCCGTGTCGCTCTTCGCGACACTTCTGTCACTCGATGTAGTGACTCACAGCTCGGTCGTGATGATCGCTTCCACGAGGACCTCCCCCACCCGGGTCAGTTCGACGACGCCGTCGTCCGGGTCCAGCCGGACGAGCCCGCGCGCGGCCAGCGAGCGGAATTTGCCCAGCCACGGCTCCGCGAACAGCGACCGGCCGGGGAACCGCGAGCGGTGCAGCGAGTCCCGCAGCGGCTGCAACGTCGTCAGCGCCATCTTGACCGCCCGCGCCTCCTGTGCCTCCGGGGTGAACCGCGTCGCCGACCCCAGCGGGATGCGCCCGGCCGCCACGGTTTCGGGGTAGCGCCGGGAGTTCACGTCGGTGATCGCCTCGGACGCGCGGCAGCTCGAGCTGCCGCCGAGCCCGATCGCGACTTCGGCCTCCTGCTTGTCCTGGTCGACCATGATGGACTTCCACTTCTCCGGCCCGAGGCCGTCGCGCGCGAAGTACATCGTCGGGTGCTCGGTGTAGCCGGCCGCGCGCAAGCCGTCGGTGAGCAGTTCGCGCATCTGGTACTGCTCGCCGAGCGTCGGCCAGCGGTGGCCGTCGCGCACCAGCTTGTCCCGGTAGGACGGCAGCTGCCACGCGGCGGGCTTCTCTCCCGTGACGCCGGTACGGGTGTCGCTGTAGGACGCCAGGTGCAGCTTCGTGCACACGACCGCGGTGACTTCGTTCTCCAGCACGACGTCCAGGTCGCGCCGGACGCTGTCGAGGGTCTGGTCGAGCAGGCCGTACATGAGGTCGATGCTGATCCAGTCGAACCCGGCGCGCTGCGCGTTGCGGACGAAGTCGACGCACATCGCCGCGCTGTGCTCGCGACCGCACAGCTCCAGCACGTGGTCGTCGAACGACTGGACGCCGCTGGACAGCTTGGTGCAGCCCAATTCCCGCAGCAGGTCCAGCTTCGCCGGGGTGAACGTGCTGGGATCGCCCTCGAAGCGGATCGTGGTGTCGCCGGTGAACCCGAAGTGCGCGCGGTAGAACTCCAGCAGCCGGCGGATCTCCGGCTCCGGCAGCAGCGACGGCGTGCCGCCGAAGACGTTGAACTCCCCCACTTCGGCCCCGGCCAGGTTCGGCACGGCGTCGAGCCACAGCTTCGCCTCGGCGATGTTCAGGTCGACCCAGTGCTTCGCCTTTTCGTACGTCACCTCGGGTTTGCCCTTCACCAGCACCACCGGGTACTGGCAGAAGCGGCAGCGGTAGGCGCACGTCGGGATGTAGGACCAGAGGTGGATCGGGCCGGCGGACGCGAGCTGCGCGTCCAGGTCGCGCAGGAACTCCGCCGGCGTGCCGGGGACGTTGCCGGGGAACACGTGCGCCCCGAACGGGTCCTCGCGGACGAACTCGAGCAGGTGCCGGTTCTCGGGCGCTTCCAGGGCGTCGAGCACGGCGGGCCGGGGCCACGCCGGGTCGAGACCGTGCAGCGACCCGATCGCCGCTTCGTAGGCGAGCGTCATCAGAACACCCCTCCGTTGCCGAAGTAGTTGTGGGCTTCCCCCGATTCGCGATCCTCGCAGTAGTAGTGGACGAACTCCGCGAAGCGAGCGGGAGGGATCTCCGTCAGGCACGGCGGCAGCGGGGGCGGGAAGCCGATGTCTTCGCCGACGTGCTCCCGCAGGCACGCGAACAGCTCGTCGGCGAATTCGAAGTACAGCCGGTACGACGGTGTCTTGTAGGCGTGGATCGGCGTGAAGTCGACGACGCGCATCTCGTCCCGGATCTCCGCGATCCGCCGGGCCAGCCGGGCGGCCAGCTCCGCGCCGAAGAACGCGATGACGGCGTCGTCTTCGAGCAGCGCGGGGGTCAGCAGCACCGGCAGGATGGTGTTCTTCGGCGTGAAGTCCTTGATCGAGAACTCCCACGCCTGCCGCGCCTCGGCTTCGGTCAGGTCCGCCGCGGCGCCGGGCGTCGCGGGCCGGATGTCGCGCATGACGATGATGCCGTCCGAGCCGTACGCCCGGCCCGCGATCACCTCGTCGATGGCGTGGTCCACGCGCCGCGGGTTGATCTCGACGCGCGAGCGCGGCGCGTACGTGATCGCGTCGCCGCCGCTGGCCACCTTGATCCCGAAGTCCCAGTCGTCGGAGAGGTGGCTGACGAACTTCCCGTCCTGCAGCTGGTAGAAGATCTCGATGCCGCCGGCGCGCTCGTAGGCGTCGCGCTCGACGGCGAACCCCTTGCCGTCCGGGAAGCCGCCGAACAGCGAGAACGTCACCGCGCGGCACCGCAGCGTCCGCTGGATCGCGTCCCACAGCCGCGGGCGGCCGGTGAAGTGCCCGGCGTTGTAGTAGTAGTCGCAGACGCCGATCGCGGCCTTGCTCGTCTCCATCGCGGCGAAGAGCTCGCTGAGCCAGTGCGCGTCGACGCGGCAGTCGGCGTCGGCCGACACGAGGTAGAACCGCTCCCCCGGATCGGTGTCGGGCCGGTTGCGGCTGCGCGCCGCGGCGAAGTCCATCCCGGCCCGCCGCGCGCACGAAACCCCCTGCTCGGACTCGTGGATGACGTGCAGCGCCAGGTCCGGGTGGGCCGCCGCGAAGTCGCGGGCGATCGACACGGTGTCGTCGGTCGAGTTGTTGTCCACCAGCACGACCTCGTAGCGGCCCCGGTCGAGCGGCCCGTCGCCGTCGCGCTGGTCGTGCAGCGTCCGCAGCACCTCCGGCAGGTTCGCGGCTTCGTTGTACACCGGCAGCACGACGCTCAGCCGCGTACCCGCCCCCATCGGCGGCGGGTAGAGCCGGTCGACGAGGCCGTCGACGACCGGCGTGCCGAACCGCGCCCGCCCGAGTTCCGAGTTCGCCCGCACCACTTCCGCCCGTTTCCCTTCGTCGGTGATCAGCTCGGCCACCTCGCGGGCGAACGCCGCGTCCGGCAGGTCGCGCGCCCGGATGTCCAGCACCGGGGCCCGGAACCCGCCGTAGACGACGTCGTAGAGCTCGTACCCGCTGGTGATGTACGGCGTCCCGGAGGCGATGGCTTCGCTGACCGGGTTGCCGTAGCTCTCGTAGTCGTAAGAGGTCAGGAACGACACGACCGTCGCGTGCGCGAGCAGGTCGCGCACCGAGTAGCGGCCGGGCAGCGCCGTGTCGTACGGCGTCAGCCAGCCGCCGAAGACGACGCGGTCGCGCACGCCGAGGCGGTCGGCCAGCGCGACGAGCCGGGTGTGCTCGGCGGGTGCCTCTTCGACGTCGCCGGCGACGAACAGCCAGGCGTCCGGCAGCAGCGCCAGCAGGTGCAGGTCCCGGTCGACGCGCTTCTGCGGGATGATCCGGGTGATCCGGGCCAGCAGCGGGACGTTCGCGGGAATGCCGTGGTCCCGGCGGAAACCGCCGTTGCGCTCGTCGATCCGCGCGGGGGCGATGGCGAACGCGTTGGGCAGGACGTCGATGTTCCGCAGACCGGGAACCCATTCCAGGGTCCGGGCCTTCGCCTGCTCGTGGAGCGCGAAGTAGTGGATGTGCGGCGAGTTCCGCGGCGCGGGGACGCCGGGGTACGGGAACCGGCCGTACTTGGCGATCCCCGGTTCGCTCTGCCACATCAGGTCGTGGTCGCGCCAGAACACGAACCGGCCGAGCCGGTGCCGGGCGCCGTAGCGGTCGATCGCCCGGTACAGCGCTTCGGTGTAGGTCAAGTTCTCCGGCAGGGTCCCGTTTTCGACCGCCACCATGGTCACGCCGAGGCGTTCCCAGGTCGCGACGATGCGGGTGGCCAGCTCCCCGGCGATCCGGTCGATCTCCGGGCGCAGCGTCTCGTCGCCGCCCTGGACCACTTCCCGGAGCACTCGTTCGACGAACGCGCGGTCGTAGCCGCGGATCTGCTCGACGCCCTCGACGCGGTCGAGCGTGACCCAGTCCGGCAGCAGGCCCGCTTCGTCGCGGTAGGGCCGGAAGAAAGCACCCTTGCCGGCCTTGATGTCGTAGCCGAGGTCGAGGTGCACCCGGCGCCCGCGCAGCCGGCCCGCCGTCTTGAGGAACTCCACCACGACCCCGGAAAGCGGGGTGGCGTCGAAGGACACGCCCCAGAGCACTGACATCGATGTCGGACTCCCGTCTCGGCTTCGCCGTCACCGCCAGCCTACGGGTTGTGGCGGCGGGCGGCCGCGTGAGCAGAGAGCGCTTTCCTCCGGTCCGCGGTGGTTGACCGCGGCCCGGCGACGCCCCAGAGTGGCTCCATGAACCGGGCCCTCGGGGTGCTGACCTGCGGCGCCTTCCTCTCCGTCGTGCTCGGGGTCCTCGGTTCCGGGGAACCCGTGCTCTCCCTCGTGCTGGGCGCCGTCTTCGCCGCCCTCGCCACGCTGGGCTTCGGCTGGGTGCAGGACCGCGGCCGGCTCGGCTGGGCGGCGGGCTACGTCGCCGTGCAGCTCCCGCTGTCCTTCTTCGTCTTCACGGTCAACGCCGGCGTCGGGGCGACGCTGTTCCTGGTCGTGCTGGTCAGCCAGTGCGTGCTGCTGCGGCTGCCGCTCCCGGTGGTCGCGCTGGTGATCGCCGTGGTGCCGCTCGTGCACCTCGGGATGTCGCTCGGCGAAGGCCTGCGCGAAGGGCTCGGCACCCTGGTTTCGGTGCTGTTCGCGGCCGTCATCACCGAACTCCTCGTGCGCGAGCAGCGGTCCCGGGGCGAACTCGCCGTAGCGCACGCGAAGCTGCGCGACTACGCCACCCAGGCGGAACGGCTGGCCACGGCGCAGGAGCGCAACCGGGTCGCCCGGGACATCCACGACGGGCTCGGGCATTCGCTCACTGTCGTCCAGATGCAGGTCAAGGCCGCGCGGGCGGTGCTGCCGACCGATCCCGGCAAGGCCGACGAAGTCCTGGCCAAGGCTCAGGACCAGGCCGAGAACGCCCTCGCGGAAGTCCGCCGGTCGGTCAAGGCGCTGCGCGAACCGCGGCCGGCGCCGTTGCCGGACGCCCTGGAGGCACTGGCCACCGAAGCCGGGGTACCGGCGCGGCTCACCGTGTCCGGCGCCGAACGCCCGCTGCCCGAAGCACACCGGGAGGCCCTGTTCCGGGCCGCGCAGGAGGGTCTGACGAACGTCCGGAAGCACGCGTCCGCCGGGCGGGTGGACCTCCTGCTGGACTACGCCGAGACGTCGGTGCGGGTCTCGGTGCGCGACGACGGCGTCGGCAGCGACGACGGTGCGCCCGCCGGCTTCGGGCTGCTGGGGCTGCGGGAACGCGCCGAGAACCTGGGTGGCAAGCTCGACTTCACCTCGGCGCCCGGCGAGGGCAGCGCGCTGAGCATGGAGGTCCCGGGATGACGCCGGTCCGCGTCCTGCTCGTCGACGACCAGGCCCTCTTCCGCGAAGCCCTCGGCACCCTCCTCGCCACCCACGACGGCATCGACGTCGTCGGCGAAGCGGGCAACGGCGAGGAAGCGCTGAGCCAGGCGGCCGCGCTGACCCCGGACGTCGTCCTGATGGACCTGCGCATGCCGGTCCTCGACGGCGTCGGCGCCACCCGGCGGCTGCGGCGGGCGCACCCGGCCGTCCAGGTCATCGCGCTGACCACGTTCGACGACGACGAAGACGTCTTCGCCGCGTTGCGCGCGGGTGCGGTCGGCTACCTGCTCAAGGACGTCTCGTCGGCGCGGCTGATCGAGGCGGTGCGGGCCGCCGCGCGCGGGGAATCCGTGCTGCAGCCCTCGGTCGCCGCGAAGGTCGTCGCGCGGTTCGCGCAGCTGGCCGACGCGCCCGAGCCGCGGCCGCAGCCGCTGGTCGTGCCGCTGTCGGACCGCGAACTCGAGGTGCTGCGCCTGCTCTCCGGCGGCCGCAGCAACCGCGAGATCGCCACGACGCTGTTCCTCGCCGAGGGCACGGTGAAGAACCACGTGACGAACCTGCTGGGCAAGCTCGGTGCCCGCGACCGCACGCAGGCCGCGTTGCGCGCGAGGGACCTCGGCCTGCTCTGACGCGGTCACATGACCCGGGTCATGACTTCCGGCACCTGGCAGCACGGCGCCGGACCGGGATCCTCGTCCAGGACGAAACCTGGAGGGACCCGCGATGACCACCGCCGAGACACCGAGATCCACCACCCGCAAGCTCGCCCGGTTCGCCGGCCACTACGTCGAAATGGTCGTCGCCATGCTGATCGGCATGGTCGCGCTCGCCCCGCTGTGGCCGTCGGCCTGGCTCGATCGGGCCGATGTCGAAGCGCTCGTGATGGCCACGGACATGACCGTCGCGATGGTGCTCGCCATGGCGCTGCGCCGGCACTCCTGGCCACGGATCGCCGAGATGGCCGCCGCCATGTACCTGCCGTTCGTGGCGCTGCTCGTGCCCTACTGGCTCGGCGCGCTCTCCGGCACCGCGCTGATGGTCGCCGGGCACGTGCTCATGGTCCCGCTGATGCTCGCCGCCATGGTGTGGCGCCGCGCCGAGTACTGGCACTGACGTGCGGACCTTCCTGAAGTGGTGCGCACTCGTCGTCGCCGTGCTCGCCGTCCCGGCCGTCGGCGCGACCGTCTCCGCCCTCTCGGCGTTCGACGCCCTCTACGCCCCCGGTCCGGTGCGGCCCCTCCCGACCGCGGCGCCGGTCCCCCACGACCCGGCCAAGCCGACCGCGGTGATCGTCGTCGGCGACCACGGCGCCGTCGTCTCCGACGCGCTGGCGCCGTACGAAATCCTCGCCGCGACCGGGAAGTTCAACGTCTACACGGTCGCCCCGCACCGCGAGCCGGAGCCGCTGACCGGCGGCCTCGACCTGGTGCCGGACTTCGGCTTCGACGACCTGGCCGCGCGGCTCGGACCGAAGGCGCCGGACCTGGTCGTCGTGCCCGCTCTGCCGGACGTCGGCGAGCCCGGCAGCGACGTCGTCACGGCGTGGCTGCGCGCCCAGGCCGCTCACGGCGCGAACCTGCTGAGCGTCTGCAACGGCGGCGGGGTGCTCGCCTCGGCGGGGCTGCTCGACGGGCGCCCGGCCACCGCGCACTGGCTGAAGCTCGACGACTGGGCGAAGGAGTACCCGGCCGGGAAGTGGGTGCGCGGGCAGCGGTTCGTCGACGACGGCGACGTCGTCACCACCGCCGGAGTCCTCTCCGGCATCGACGGGACGCTGCACTGGGTCGAGCGGCTCGCCGGGCCCGCGGTGGCGGCCGGCGCCGCGGCGAAGATCGGCTGGCGCCACTACGGCACCCGGGTGCCGGTGACGCCGCCCGCCGGGGTCCCGGACGCCGCCGCGATCGTCAACGCGGGGTTCCGCTGGAACCCCGACACCGTCGGGGTGCTGCTCACCGACGGTGTCGGGGAGATCGAGCTGGCCTCGGTGTTCGACACCGAGGGGCAGTCGCTGTCCGCGCGCACGCTCGCCCTCAGCGCCGGCGGCGGCCCGGTCCGGTCGCGGCACGGGCTGACGTTCCTGCCGCGGGCGGCGCTCACCGCGCCGGGCCTCGACCGGCTGCTCGTGCCGGGCGCGGCCCGCGGGATCACGCCACCGGCCGGTGGGCCGGCCCCCGAGTACGTCCACGACCGGCCCGGCTTCGCCTACGACACCGCGGTGAGCCGGCTCGCGCGCAGCACCGACGTGGCCACCGCCCGCTGGACGGCGAAGGTGCTGGAGCTGCCCACCGACGGGGTCGTGTTCGAAGGCCGGGCCTGGCCGTGGCTGCCCACCGCCGTGCCGATCGTCTTGATCCTGCTCGGCGCGGCGGTGGTCGTGGCCGTGCGCCGGATCAGGGCGCCCAGGGCTGGGCCACGACCCAGCTGACATCGTCGTTGTACGACCCGGCGGCGTCCCAGGCGTGGGCGCCGCTGGTGTCGGCGATGTAGAGGGTGTTGTTGTAGTGCCGCAGGTACTTGCCGGAGTAGTTGTAGGACCGGAACGACGAACCCTGGCCGTTCTTCCCGGTCACCGGGCAGAACGTCGCGTCGGCGCGGAAGGCCGCGCTGCCGTCCATCGGCTGGCGGTACACCTGGAAGTTGAAGTGCCGCAGGAAGTCACCGGGGTAGTTGCGGGATTCGAACGACACGCAGGACGCGCTGGCCAGCCCGCGGCGGACGATCCAGGTGGCGTCGCCCTTGTCCAAAGTGGAACTGACGGCCGAGATCACCGCGTTGTCGTTCTGGTGGCGGATGTAGTCGCTCGTGCAGCACGCGGTGGTCGCGCGCAGGGAGATCTCCGAAGCGGGGTTCAAGGTGCCGGTGGAGCCGGTCGGGCCGCCGTAACCGACCGACACGACGTTGGCCTGGACCGCGTTGTCCGCCGCGTCCGACGGCAACCCGGCGGTCATGACGCCTTCGAAGAACGAGCCGATCGAGCCGTTGCTGTTGTCCCCGCCGGTGCCCAGCACGATCGCGCCTTCCTGGTGCATCGGCGAATACCCGGCGCGCGTCGGTTCCGGACCGGAGTACGTCGTCCGCAGGCCGCCGGACTGGGCGTTGGCGTCCTTGAGCGCGAGGAAGTTCTGGCCGTTGTTCTTCAGCAGGGCGGTGACGAACGGCGCGGTGATCCCGGTGTTGGCGGTGTTCTGGCTGCCGCCCGCGCTCGACTGGAACAACCCGTTCTCGAGGTCGGCCTGCACCCACGGGCCGGCGCCGTGGCAGGGCTGGAACCAGCACTCGGTGCCGAAGTTGAGGGCGTCCATGTGGCCGTTGCCGGTGTCCTGGTTGTTCGTTTCGGCGTTGCCGTAGTCGAAGCAGCAGGCGCCGTTCACGTGGGTGCCGGAGGTGATCATGTACATGCCTTCGGGCTGCCCGTTCTTCGCGACGCCGGACGTCGAGTTGTCGCGGTAGCCCATGCGGCCGGAGAAGGAAGCGCCGTAGACCTGGTGCCCGCCCGCGGTCACCGGCAGAGCGTCCGCCGGCACGCCGGTGTCCTGCCCGCCCGCGCCGCCGGGGCCTTCGATCGTCAGGTCGTTGTGGCGCGGCGACTGGTCGTAGAGCTCGGTGATCAGGCACGTCGTCCCGGCGCAGAACGAATCCTGCGCGGCGGCGTTGGCGTACCCGCCCGCGGCCAGCAGGCCGATGTTCGTCTTGGCGCCGTCGGACGCGCGCTGCACCTGGTAGAGCGGGCCGTTGTAGGCGGCGTAGAGGGCGCGGGTGGTGCTGTGCGCGGCGACGCACGGTGTGCCCGCGGCCCCGTAGATATCGCACGGCAGCGAAGCGGCGGCCGACGCGGTCGAGGCGGTCATCAAGCTCGCGAGTGCCAGAACCACGGCACCGGCGAGCGAGAGCCAAAACCTCGGCCGACTGTTAGCGCTAACATTCTTGCCGTCTCGACGGTGAGACATAAAAGCCTCCATGGCTTGGCCGAATGATGTGAGCGTTACCAGCGAGCACTATCCAGTCCGATCCCCCGTTCGTCAACGCCCCCATCAGTCGCGAAACGGACATCCTTGCGATCTAAAACGATTTACATTTACCTGCACCGATGCAGCGCGTGCGCCCCGGTGGAGTATTGCCAACGTGTGAGTTCGTCATTACAGTCACGTATCACGTCTTATTGAAACGTTCAAATTCGTCGCCCATCCCCGCCACCAGGGAGCCCGTATGCTGCCCTCCAAGCTTTGGCGCGCGACCACCACCACGCTCGCCGCGATCCTGGTCCTTTCGGCCGCCGCGGTGCCCCCGGCCGGCGCCGCGCCACCCGTCGACCTCGCCGGCGCGCACTGGATCTGGTACCCCGAAGGCGACGCCCGCGTCTCGGCGCCCGCCGCCACCCGGTACTTCCGCACGACGTTCACCGTCCCGGCCGGCGCCGTCACCGACGCCCGGTTCGCCGTCACCGGCGACGACACCGCGGACGTCTGGCTCAACGGCACGCCGCTCGCTTCCTCCGCGCGCACCGCGGATTCCTGGCGGACGGCGCTGACCGTGGACCTGAAGCCGGCGCTCAAGCCCGGCGTCAACACCCTCGCCGTCGCCGCCCGCAACGCCGGCGGACCGGCGGGCCTGCTCGGGCGGCTGCGCGTCACCACCGGCTCGGGCACCACGGACGTGACCACCGGTGGCACCTGGAAGAGCGCGACCACCGCGCCGGAAGGCTGGGAACAGCCCGGTTTCGCCGACGGCGGCTGGGCCGCGGCCCAAGACCTCGGCGCGTTCGGCACGGCACCGTGGGGCACCGGCGTCAGTGCGCCGAACGGCTCGGACCAGACCCCGCTGTCGGTCGCGAGCGCCACGGTCGGGCAGCGGGTCAACCCGCTCGGCGTCGACCCGGCGCAGCCGCGGTTCGGCTGGAAACTGGGCTCTTCCGCACCGCAGCAACGGCAGTCCGCGTACCAGCTCGTGGTGTCCGCCGGCGGGACGGACGTCTGGGACAGCGGCCGCGTAGCTTCCGCGCAGCAGGCCGACGTGGCCTACGGCGGTCCGGCGCTGGGCTCGCTCACGGCGTACACCTGGCGCGTCCGCGTCTGGGATGGCCAGGGACGGCAGAGCGGCTGGAGCGCGGTGCAGCGCTTCGAAACCGCGTTGCGCGCGCCGACGGCGGAATGGACCGGCGCGTTCCTCGGCCGCGCCACCGCGGGCCCGGACCTGGCCGGCGCGAACTGGATCTGGTACCCCGAAGGCGATCCGCTCGGCGGAGTGCCCCCGGCCACGCGGTTCTTCCGCAAGACCGTGGACCTCGCGGCGGCGCCCGGGAAGGCGACGCTGGTCGTGACCGGCGACGACACCGCGACCGTGTGGGTCAACGGCACGAAGGTGAGCGATTCCCCGCGGGTCACCGACTCGTGGAAGACGGCCGCCGTCGTCGACGTCGGCAGCCTCCTCACGGCGGGGTCCAACACGGTCGCGATCAGCGCCGAGAACACCACGCAGAGCCCGGCCGGGCTGATCGCGAAGCTGACCGTCCCCGGTGGACCGGCCGTGAGCACCGACAGCTCGTGGAAGGCGAGCCAGACCGGCCCGGACGGCTGGCAGCAGCGGACGTTCGACGACAGCTCGTGGACCGCGGCCCGCGCGCTGACCGCGTACGGCACCGGTCCGTGGGGCGCGAACGTCGCCGTCTCGGCGCCCTCTCCCCTGCTGCGCAAGAGCTTCACGATCTCGAAGCCGGTGGCCAGCGCGCGGCTGCTGACCACCGCGCTCGGACTGCAGGAGACGCACCTCAACGGCGTCAAGGTCGGCGACGAGGTCCTCGCACCCGGCTGGACCGACTACGCGAAACGCGTCCAGTACCGGGTTTCCGACGTCACCGGGCAGATCCGGCCGGGCGAGAACGCGCTGGGCGCGATGCTGGGCAACGGCTGGTACTCCGGCAGCGTCGGCATCGCCGGCAGCCAGAAGTACGGCACCGAGCCGTGGTACTCGGCGCAGCTCGTGCTGACGTTCACCGACGGGACCAGCACGACGGTCGCGTCCGACGGCACCTGGAAGACCACCGACGGCCCGATCCGCGCCGACGACCTCTACCAGGGCGAAACGTACGACGCCCGGCTCGCCCCGGCGGGCTGGGACCGGCCCGGCTTCGACGACCGCGGCTGGGCGGCACCCCGCCTGCGGTCCGGTGCGAAGCCGAACCTGGTGTCCCAAGTGGACAACGGCGTCACGGTCCAGCAAGAGTTCAAGCCGGTCGCGTGGACGCAGCCGAAGCCCGGCGTGTGGGTGGCCGACCTCGGCCAGAACTTCAGCGGCTGGAACCGGCTTTCGGTCACCGGAGCGGCGGGTACGACGGTGACCGTCCGGCACGCCGAAGTGCTCGACCCGGACGGCACGATCTACACGACGAACCTGCGCGCGGCGCAGGCGACCGACCGCTTCACCCTGGCGGGTACCGGGAGCGCGGAGACGTACGAGCCGCGGTTCACCGTCCACGGCTACCGGTACGTCGAGCTGACCGGCCTGCCGTCAGCTCCGACGGCCTCGACGTTGACCGGCCGGGCGATGTGGACGTCCGGCGCGCAGACGGGCACGTTCACGACGTCGAACGCGCTGGTCAACCAGCTGCAGCACAACATCTTGTGGGGTGAGCGGTCGAACATGCTGTCCGTCCCGAGCGACTGCCCGCAGCGCGACGAGCGGCTCGGCTGGACCGGCGACATCGGGATCTTCGCGGGTACGTCGACGTTCAACCTCGACGTCGCGAACTTCCTCGGCAAGTTCAGCGACGACCTGGTCGACGCGCAGCACGACGACGGCTCGTTCACCGACGTCGCGCCGGGTGTGCTGGGCGGCTCGGGCACGGCGGGCTGGGGCGACGCGGGCGTCATCGTGCCCTACACCCTGTGGCAGCGCTACGGCGACACCGGCGTGATCGACGAGCACTACGCGGCGATGGTCAAGTGGGTCGAGTACCTGCGCTCGACGTCCGGCGCGGACCTGATCCGCGACCACCAGACGTTCGGGGACTGGCTCAACGTCAACGACAACACCGCGCAGGACCTGATTTCGACGGCGTTCTTCGCGTGGTCGTCGCGGCTGGTCTCCCGGATGGCGGCGGCCACCGGCCGGACGGCGGACGCGGCCAAGTACGGGACGCTCGCCGACCAGATCGGGGCGGCGTTCACCTCGCGCTTCTCGCAGGCCGACGGCACGGTGGGGTCCGGTTCCCAGGCCGGGTACGTCCTGGCGCTGGCGTTCGGGCTGCTCCCGGCGGCCCGCGTCCAGCCGGCGGCGGACAAGCTGGCCGCCCGGGTGGCGGCGGCGAACGGACACCTCAGCGTCGGCTTCCTCGGCGTCGAGAACCTGCTGCCGGTGCTGGCCGCGCACGGCCACGCCGACGTCGCGTACCAGGTGCTGCTGCAGCCGGGCTTCCCCGGCTGGGGCTACATGATCGGCCACGGCGCGACGACGATCTGGGAGCGCTGGGACGGCATCAAGCCGGACGGCACCTTCAACGACCCGGGCATGAACTCGTTCAACCACTACGGCCTCGGCTCGGTGGGCGACTTCCTGTACCGCTCCGTCGGCGGGCTGTCACCGGCGTCCCCGGGGTACGGGTCGCTGCTCGTGGCGCCCAGGCCGGGCGGTGGGTTGACGTCGGCGAAGTCGGCCTATGAGACGCCGTACGGCGGCGCAGTCAGCGACTGGTCGGTGTCGGCCGGGAAGCTGACGCTGCGGGTGACTGTCCCGCCCGGGTCGTCGGCGACGGTCAAGGTCCCGACGTCGAACCCGGGCGCGGTGGTGGCCCCGGCGGAGGCGGTCCCGTCGGCGGCGGGGACGTACTTCGTGCCGGCGGGTTCGTACGTGTTCACCGCTCCCGCGTGACCGGCTGAAGCACCCCGGGTGGCCTTCGGTGCGTTTGCCGCACCGAAGGCCACCCTTTCGCATGGGTGGATCTGCCCTGTAACAGGGGGCCTCTCCGAAGCGACCTACCGTGATTCAACGACTTTCGCGGTGGTCGCAGGTACGGCAGCGGTCGCAGGGCAGGTGATCTGGCGACGACGCGATGTTCACGGCAGCGAGCGCTCGAGCGCGAGGCCGCCGACGGCGAACGACACCACCGGCCAACCGACGGTGGCAGAGATGCCATCGATGGACAGCACCCCCAGGAAGTTCGGCTCAAAAGCGCTGCGGCCGAAATCGTCGTGAACGCCGCCGACGCGGCTTCTCGCGATGTCAACCGATACACGCGGTACGCCGATGAGGCGCTGACACGGTCGAAGATCGCGTTCTGGTTCAGTCTGACGCTGGGCGCCATCGGTTTTGCGACGATCCTGGCAGGCGCGGTCATGGCCTACTTCGCCAGCCTGGACACATCGAACGTGTCCGGAGCAGCCGGAGTCGTCAACACGTCCATCGCCGCCCTCCTCTACCAGCGGTCCGATGTCGCCGACAAACGCGCCAGCACCTGGTTCGAAAAGGCTGGCGACAACCTCAAAGAGAGTGACAATCTCCAGCGAGCACTCGACGTTCTGGAACTGCTCGACGACGCCGACTTGCGCAACCGGCTCATTGCGATGGCCGGAGCCAAGCAGCTCTTCCCGGCTGAGAACGCCAAGTCCCTCTCGGAAGTGATCGAGCTGAAGAAATAGTGTTCACGGTACCGGCCGCACGGTGAACTTCAGGTGGAAGTTGTCCAGGGTTGCCGGGAGTGCGCGGTCCGGGGCCAGTACCGGGCCCGTCGTCTGCTCGAACGCGTGGTTGCGCAGCAGGTTCGCCAGCAGCGTGCTGACGCAGAACTGGACCAGGTCACGACCCGGGCAGATCGCCGGGCCCGCGCTGAACGGGACCAGGGCCGGGTTCGCCGCCGCGCGGCCGTCCAGCCAGATGTCCGGGGCGAAGCTGTCGGCGTAGGGCAGCTCCGGGTCGCGGTGGAAGAACGGCGTGTAGACCAGGACCGTCGTCCCCGCCGGGCTCCACGGCGTCTCTTCGGTGCTCTCGCGCAGCAGCATCGGCGTCGTCGGCCACAGGCGGATCGCGTCCAGTGCGCACGCCCGCAGGTAGCTCAGCTGGTGCGGCTCCCCCGGGTCGATCCCGGCGATTTCCCCGCGGGCGCGATCGGCCGCCGCCGGGTGGGTGGACAGCAGGGCGAGGGTCCGGAAGGCCACCATGCCCGCCGCGTCGAAGGCGAACAGCCAGTGCGCCACCTGGTCGGCCGCCGTGCCGTCGCCGGGCGTGGCGGCGATCGCCGCGGCCAGGCTGCCCGGCTCCGCTCGGCCGAGGTGGGCGGTCAGCCGTTCGTGGAACTCCGCGCGCACGCGCTTCCGCCGCGGGTGCGCGTACGCCCAGTTCGCGTCGAAGCGCAGCTTCTCCAGCAGGTCGGTGAGCGTTTCGTCGTCGCGGGCCCGCTCGCCGAGCACCACGCGCCGGACCAGCCGCCACCAAGCGACGTTGAAGGCGTCCCAGTTCAGTTCGCCCTCGTGGGTCGCCTCACCCAGCAGGACGGCGGTCTCGTCCGCGATCGCCCGGGCGAAGGGCCCGGCCAGCTCGTGCAGCGGACGGCCCGGCTCGAGCACGGCTTCCGTGAAGGCCCGGCGCGGCTCGCGTTCCGCCGCGTCCGAGATCAGCAGGCCGTGCGGCTGGAAGTGCCGCAGCGCGGCCCGCTTCTCCACTGTGGACGGACTGAACGGCGTCGGCGCGGCGGCCAGCAGCGCGCCGACGTCTTCACCGGACAACGCCAGCTCCACCGACCGGCCGGGGCACGCGCAGCTTCAGCGGCCGCCCCTCGTGGCGCTCGCGCAGGCGCCGCAACAGCTTCACGGCCGGGCGGTCGGCCTGCAGCTTCTCAACCAGCGCCATCGCCGGCGGGCGGCGCTTGATCACCCCGCCGACCAAAGTGGGCAGTGCCACACCGATGGCGACCTTGACCGTCTCGGCCACCGAAGCGGTGTCGATCTTCCCTCGGGTGGAGGTCATGGCGTCCGGCTACCCTGGGCCGCCCCGCCGGAAACGCCGTCAGCCGCGCAGTGCGACGTTCAGCACGTCCCCCGCGTGGTCGAGGCAGTCCGCGCAGATCACCGCGTCCCGCGCGGCGCAGTCCACGCGCAGCAGCGGACGCCGCAGGCCGAGGAACGTCCGGCGCTCGCGACGGCCGCAGAAGTCGCAGACCGCGGCCAGCGGCGACGTCACCGCCGCCAGCACGTCACCCGCCGGAGTCCGGCGGTCCGCGCCGTCCCGGATCACCCGCAGGCCGGCCCGCACGCAGTCCAGGCAGATCGGCCCGGACCGGCCGGGGACCCGCGGGTCGCGGTTCCGGCCGCAGAACCGGCACGGCCGGCCGGCCCCGTTGCTCGCCGTCACGCCGCCTCCTCACCGGTTTCGCCGCACGCACAGCCGGGAACTCCGGGCGCGACGCACCTTGACGGCCAACGCTACTCCGGCACGGCCGATCCGGGGCGACGGCGGACCCGGCTCACGCTCGGCTTGGTCCCGGCACGGACCTCCCGCCCGGGCGGCACGGCTTGAGCGGGCAGGAGGAACCCTTGTCGTCGTTGACGGTGCTGTTCGGTGTGGCCGGACTGCTCGCCCTCGCCGCCGCGATCGTCCCGAAACTCGTGGCCGACCGGCCGTTCTCGGTACCGCTGGTGATGCTGATCGCCGGGATCGTGCTGGGCCTGCTGCCGCTGCCGGCGCCCTACGGCAACGGCTGGAGCGATCCCGCCGCCCACCTGGAAGGCGTCGAATCCTTCACCCAGCTGGGTATCCTCGTCGCGCTCGCCGGGGCCGGCCTGTCCGTCGACCGCCGGTTCGGCCTGAAGCGCTGGGGCTCGACGTGGCGGCTGCTGGCCCTGACCATGCCGCTGTCGATCGCGGTGATCGCCGTGCTCGGGTACTGGTGGCTCGCGCTCGCCCCCGGGGTGGCGCTGCTGCTGGCCGCCGCGCTGGCGCCGACCGACCCGGTGCTGGCCGGGGACGTCGGCGTGCCGCACCCCGACGTCGAACCGGACCTGGCCAGGAACAACGAAATCCGCTTCACGCTGACCACGGAGGCCGGGCTCAACGACGGCCTGACCATGCCGTTCGTCCTCCTCGGCCTCGCCCTGGCGGGCAGCAGGCCGAACCTCGGCTTCTCGTGGGTGCTGGTGGACCTCCTGCTGCCCGTGGCGATCGGCGTGCTGGTGGGCCTGCTCGCCGGGCGCGCGCTCGGCTGGGCGATCTTCCACACGTCGTCGGACCGGCTGCGGCTGGCCGAATACGGCGACGGACTGGTCCTGCTCGCGCTCGCCTTCCTGCCGTACGC
The DNA here is from genome assembly GCF_040648295.1 of Amycolatopsis sp. NPDC049159. Classification (NCBI taxonomy): domain Bacteria; kingdom Bacillati; phylum Actinomycetota; class Actinomycetes; order Pseudonocardiales; family Pseudonocardiaceae; genus Amycolatopsis; species Amycolatopsis sp. NPDC049159. The sequence goes on along the minus strand of NZ_JBEZDL010000006.1, from coordinate 203,310 downwards.
GCTGGCGGAAGTGGCCCACGGCAACGGTTTCGCCGCCGTGTTCGTCGCGGCGGTCGTCGTCCGCAAGCTGGAGCGGGAGCACGACTACCACGGCGTCCTGCACGCCTTCGGCCACCAGCTGGAGCGGCTCTTCGTCCCGCTCGCCCTGCTGGGGCTCGGGCTCGCCATAGGCGACGGGCTGCTGCGCGGCCTGCGCGTGCTCGAAGTGGTGATCGCCGTCACCGCGGTCCTGGTCGTGCGGCCGGTGATCGGCTGGCTCTCGCTGTTCGGCAGCTCCGCCGGGCGCCCGGCCACCGCGGCGATCGCGTTCTTCGGCGTCCGCGGCATCGGCACGCTCTACTACCTGGCTTACGCGCTCAACCGGCTCCCGGTGCCGCAGCAGGACGTGCTGTGGCGGGTCGGCGCGCTCGCCGTCGCCGTGTCGGTGCTGGTGCACGGCGTTATCGCGGAACCGGCGATCCAGCGGATCGAACGGATGGGCGGCCACCTCCCGGCGACCTGATGTGTAGATCCGCGACGGCCGGGTAACCACTTGTCAAGGCCCTTTTGGCGACTGGCCGATCCGGAAATGTCGCCGCAACGGGAAGGTGCACCCCGATGAACGACAAGATCGAAAACAAGGGCGAAGAGCTCAAGGGCCGGGCCAAGGAAGCCGTCGGCGACGCCACGGGCAACGAGCAGTGGCAGGCCGAGGGCAAGTCCGACCAGGCCAAGGGCTCGCTGAAGCAGGCCGGCGAGAAGATCAAGGACGCCGTGAAGGGCGTCAAGGACAAGAACTGACCTGTCCTGCCGCTGCCGCACCCCGGGCTTCCCGGGGTGCGGCAGCTTTTCGCGTTCGGGGGCGACCATGTTCGACGGCTTCACGCTCGACCACGTCGACGTCGGCGACGTGACCCTGCGGGTGCGCCACGGCGGTTCCGGCCCGCCGGTCCTGCTGCTGCACGGGCACCCGCGCACGCACACGACGTGGCACCGCGTAGCCCCGCGGCTGGCGGAGCGGTTCACGGTGGTGTGCCCGGACACCCGCGGCTACGGCGAGTCCACCAAGCCGCCCACCGACGCCGGGCACACGCCGTACAGCAAACGCGTCATGGCGGCCGACTGCGTCGCCTTGATGGAGCACTTCGGGCACTCCCGGTTCTTCGTGGCGGGGCACGACCGCGGCGCGTACGTGGCGACGCGGCTGGCGCTCGACCACCCCACGGTGGTGCGCGGCGCGGCGATCTTGGACGCCGTCCCGATCGGTGAGGCCCTCGCCCGCTGCGACGCGCGGTTCGCGCGCGAGTGGTTCCACTGGTTCTTCTTCGCCCAGCCGGAAAAGCCCGAACGGGTGATCACCGCCGACCCCGACGCCTGGTACAACGTCGGCACCAAGAACACGCCCGAGCGGCTCGGCGAAGCGAACTTCGCCGACTTCCACCGCGCGATCCACAACCCGGCGACGGTCACCTCGATGCTCGAGGACTACCGCGCGGGCCTGGGCATCGACCGCGCCCACGACGACGCGGACCAGGCCGCCGGGCGGCGGATCACCTGCCCGGCACTGGTGTTGTGGTCCAGCGACGACGACCTGGCAGACCTCTACGGCGATGTCCTGGACATCTGGCGCGGGTGGACGACCGACCTGCGCGGGCACGCGATCGAGTCCGGGCACCACATGGCCGAGGAGAACCCGGAAGCACTGGCCACCGCGCTCGGCGACTTCTTCGGCGGGATCCAGGGTCGCGATTGTCCGACGGCCGGGCCGAGCCGGGCCGCGGTCGACGCACCTCGGACGCGTGGCAGCGGGATCTAGCGCACCCGGCGGGTCCCGTCACCGAGCGGTTCCGTGCGGCCCGCCGCGTCGAGGCGTTCCAGCAGCGGGATCATCACCCGGCGAGTGCTGTCGAGCGCCTTGCGCGCCTCGGAAACCGTGAACGGGCGCGGAAGCCTGCTCAGCTCGGCCACCGCGCGGTCCTCCGCGTCCGGGCCGAGCACGACCCCTTCGGCGAGCGCTGTCAGCCGGCCGAGGCGGGTCGCCGCCGCCAGTTCGCGTCGGCCGAGGCCGAGTGCGCGCAGTTCGTCCGCTTCCGGGGCGCGGAACGGGTGCTCGGCCAGCCGCTTCGCCACCGCTTCGAGGGCTTCCTCGACCGCCGGGGCGAGCCCGGCGCCGGGGCGGCGGACCAGCCCGCCCGCGACCTCGAAGCCCGTCCCGCGCAGGACGGGGACGACCAGTTCGGGCGCGGGCAAGCCGAGTCGCTGCCGCAGCGCTTCCACCGGCACGCCCGCGGCGGTCCGGTCCCAGCCGCCCACGATCTCCGCCGCCTCCGCGCGCAACGCCGTGAACCGGTCCTGGTCCGCGCACCAGCCGCCCAGGCGCTCCCCCGTCTCGGGCAGGCCCATCGCGGTGAAGTCGTCCGCGCGGACGAAACCGTGGCGGCGCAGGTAACTCCGGGCGAGGTCGGGGTCGGTCAGCTCGCGGCCGCGGTCCCGCGCGGCGCCGCGGCGCGACAACGGCGGCGGGCAGACGTCCAGGACGTCGAACCCGGCGGCGATCCGGTGCTCGCCCGGGTCGCGCACCAGGCCCCAGTCCCCCACGCGCAACGGCAGCGCGGTGGTCGTGGTGAGCCGTGCGGTGTCCGTCCCCAGTGGACGGACGCGCACCGGCCGCGCCACCGTTCCCAGGTGCAGCACGAGGTCCCGGTGCAGGTCGGCGGTCGCCGCACCGCGCAGCCGCACGTCGAACTCGGCCGTGGTGCGCCAGCGGCCGGGCGTCAGCAGGACGTCGCCGCGGCCGACGTCACCCCGCGGCGTGCCCCGGAGGTTCACCGCCACCCGGGCCACGGCGGTGACGCTGGTGTGCGGCTCCCCGAGCGCCTGCAGGCCGCGGACCTTCACCGGCGTCGTGCCCAGGTGCAGCTCGTCGCCGACGGCGATCGTCCCCGCGGACAGGGTGCCCGTGACGACCGTGCCCGCCCCGGACACCGTGAAGGCGCGGTCGATCCACAACCGGACGTCGGCGGCGGGATCGGGTGCGGGCAGGCCGCCGGTCAGCTCGCCGATCGCCGTGCGCAGCTCGTCGAGACCCTCGCCCGTCCGGCCGCTGACGGCGACGCTCGGCACGGTGCCCAGCGACGTCCCGGCGATCTCGGCGAGCGCCGCCCCGGTGGCCGCGGCCGGATCGGCGCGGTCCGCCTTGGTCACGACCAGCAGGCCGCGGCGGACGCCGAACGCGGCCAGCGCGGCGAGGTGCTCCGCCGACTGCGGCATCCAGCCCTCGTCCGCGGCGACGACGAACAGCACGGCCGGCGCGGGTCCGGCCCCGGCCAGCATGTTGGGCACGAACCGTTCGTGGCCCGGCACGTCGACGAACGCGACGTCCTCCCCGCCGATCCGCGTCCACGCGAACCCGAGGTCGATGGTGAGCCCGCGGCGGCGCTCCTCGGCCCACCGGTCGGGCTCCATCCCGGTCAGCCGGCGGACCAGTGTGGACTTCCCGTGGTCGACGTGGCCGGCGGTGACGATCACCCGCATCGGCGCACGGCTTCCCGCAGCTTCGCGTCCTCGTCCGGGCGCACGGTCCGCAAGTCGAGCAGGCAGCGGTCGCGCACGACCCGGCCGACGACCGGCGGCTCGCCCGTCCGCAGGGCCGCCGCGTACCGCGCGGGCAGGCTGACCGCGGCACTGGGCAGTTCGACGCCGGGCGCGCCACCGCCACCGACCGCCGCGGCCGATTCGACGGCTTCCGCGCCGACGTCACGCAGGCTCCGCGCCAAGGCTTCGGCGCGGCGTCGCAAGTCCTCGACGGACGCTTCGAGCGCGGCGCGCACCGGGGGCACCGGGCCGCGCAGGGTCGCCTCGAGCGCGGCGAGGGTGAGCTTGTCGACGCGCAGGGCGCGGGCCGCGGGGTGCCGCCGCAGCCGTTCGATCACGTCCTCGTCGCCGAAGAGCAGCCCGGCCTGCGGGCCACCCAGGAGCTTGTCCCCGCTGGCGGTGACGACCGCGGCGCCCGCCCGCAGCGCGGTCGCCGCGTCCGGTTCGTCCGGCAGGAGCGGGTGCGGGGCGAGCAGGCCGGAGCCGATGTCCGCGACGACCGGTACGCCGAGTTTCGCCAGCTCCTCGAGCGGTGCTTCCGCCGTGAACCCGGTGATCCGGTAGTTCGACGGGTGGACCTTGAGCACGAAGCCGGTGTCCGGGCCGAGCGCGGCGGCGTAGTCGCGGACCGACGTCCGGTTCGTGGTGCCGACTTCCCGCAGCCGCGCGCCGGTCGACGCCAGGAGGTCCGGGATGCGGAAGCCGTCGCCGATCTCGACCAGCTCGCCGCGGCTGACGACGATCTCGCGGCCGGGGGCCATGGCGAGCGCGCAGAGCAGGAGGGCGGCCGCGTTGTTGTTGACGACGTGGACGGCGCCGGCGTCCGGCACGGCGGCGGCCAGCGCGGACAGCGCGCTCCGGCCGCGGCGGGCCCGGTCACCGGTCGCGAGGTCGAACTCGACATCGGTGGCGCCGCCGGCCGCGACGAGGGCGGCGAGCGCGGCCGCCGACAGCGGGGCGCGGCCGAGGTTGGTGTGCACGACGACGCCGGTCGCGTTGATCACCGGCCGCAGCGAAGCGGCACTCCCGGGCAACCGCGCGAGCACGGTGGCGGTGACGTCGGCCGGGGCGAGTTCCCCCGCCCGCGCCGCCCGCTGGACGTCCTGGACGACGGATTTCACCAGGTCACGACCCATTTCAGCGGCGGCTTCGGCGATCCCGGGCTCGGCCAGGAGCGCGTCGGTGCGTGGGATCGCGCGGCGGGGGTCAGGCATGGCGGAGGCGGACGGGAATCGAACCCGCCAGCGGCAGGACCTGCCGCTCGGCGATTTTGAAGATCGCGCCGGTCACCAGGCCGGATACGCCTCCCTGAACCATGGCAGCCATCCTGCCAAGGTCGCGGCGAGCGGGCACGATGAACCCGTGGGTTACCGACTGACGCAGTACGCGCACGGCGGCGGGTGCGCGTGCAAGATCCCGCCCGGCGAACTCGAAGCGGCCGTCCGCGGCCTCACCGGCGCCTCGCCCGTCGACCCGCCGGGCGAGCTGCTCGTCGGGCTGGACACCGGCGACGACGCGGCCGCGGTCCGGATTTCCGGGGACACCGCGCTCATCGCGACGACGGACTTCTTCACCCCGGTGGTCGACGACGCCTACGACTGGGGCCGGATCGCGGCGGCCAACGCGCTCTCCGACGTCTACGCCATGGGCGGGACGCCGGTGGTGGCGCTCAACCTGCTCGGCTGGCCGCGGGAGACGCTGCCGTTCGAGCTGGCCGCCGAAGTGCTGCGCGGCGGCCTGGACGTCTGCGGCGAGGCGGGCTGCCACCTCGCCGGCGGGCACAGCGTCGACGACCCGGAACCGAAGTACGGCCTGGCCGTCACCGGCATTGCGGATCCGGCGCGGCTGCTGCGCAACGACGCCGGGCGGGCCGGGCTGCCGCTGACGCTGACGAAACCGCTCGGCGTCGGCGTGCTGAACTCGCGGCACAAGGCCACGGGGGAACGGTTCGAGCAGGCGATCGACGTCATGACGACGTTGAACGCGCCCGCCTCCCGCGCGGCGCTGGCGGCCGGGACCACGTGCGCCACCGACGTGACGGGGTTCGGCCTGCTGGGCCACCTGTTCAAGCTGGCGCGGGCCAGCGGCGTCACGGCCCGGCTGGACCCGGCGGCGGTGCCGTACCTCGACGGCGCGCGTTCGGCGCTGCGCGAGGGGTACGTCAGCGGCGGCACCCGGCGCAACCTCGACTGGGTCCGGCCGCACACGGACCTGTCGAGGGTGTCCGAGGACGAGGCGCTGCTGCTCGCGGACGCGCAGACGTCCGGCGGGCTGCTGGTCGCCGGGGAGCTGCCGGGGCACCCCGTGATCGGGGAGCTGGTCCCGCGCGGGGACCACACGATCGTCGTCGGCTGAGTTTCGGGCCGGGCGCGGCGGGTACGCGACGAGCATGCCTGCACCGGACCGAACCAGCCTCGAACAGCACCTGGCCGAGACGGAGTACCCGTGCGGCCGCGACGAACTCCTCCGCCGAGCGGCCGCGGCCGGCGGCGGCGACTCGGTCCTAGGCTCACTGGGCGGCTTGCCGCACAGCGACCGGTACGAGGACTTCGACGCCGTCTGGGAGGCGGTGTCGGCCAAGCACATCGGCGGGGCGCCGTAGGCGTCAGCCGAGGCGCTCCACGGCGTCACGGGCGTCTTTGAGGTCGGCGCCGGTGCGTTCGCGGTAGACCTTGATCGCCTGGATCTTCTTGCCTTCTCGCACCAGCGCGACGACCTCCGGCAGCGCCGGCTCCTCGACGGCCACCCCGAGCTTTTCGGCGATGGCGTCGAGCTTCCGCTCCACGCGCGCCAGCCGCCGGTCGACCCGCGTCAGCCGCCGGTCGGTGGCCGACGTTCCCAGCGCGACGACCCCGGCCAGCACGGCGACACCGAGCAACACCATCCCGTAGTCCATGGCGGGACATGCTACTTCCGGAAATTGTCGGTGGTGGTGGCTAGGGTTCCGCCATGACCACATTGACTGACCGGCCGAAGACCGCGTTGCTCGTCGTCGACGTCCAGAACGGCGTGATGGCGTCGGCCCACGACCGCTCGTCCGTGCTCGCCAACATCGTGACCCTGGTGGAGAAAGCCCGCGCTTCGGGGACGGAGGTGGTGTGGGTGCAGCACACCAGCGACGAGCTGCCACGAGACAGCGAGACGTGGGCTTATGTGCCGGAGCTGGTGCGGCGGGAGGCGGAACCGCTGGTGCACAAGGAATACGGGGACTCGTTCGAGGCCACCGATCTCGAGGCGGTGCTGGCCGAACGAGGGGTGGGTGCGCTGGTGGTGGCGGGAGCGCAGACGGACGCGTGCATCCGGTCGACGCTGCACGGGGCGCTCGCGCGGGGGTACGACGCGGCGCTGGTTTCGGACGCGCACACGACGGAGGACCTGTCGGCCTATGGTGCTCCGCCGCCGGGGCAGGTGATCGCCCACACCAACCTGTACTGGCAGTACCAGACGGCGCCAGGCCGCACGGCGGGCACGATGACCACGGAGGAGGTGGAGTTCGGGGTGACCACGCCGGCTTGAGAGAGACCGGGTTGCGGGCCGGCGGCTGGGGTCGGCAGGGCTTCGGACGCGAGGTCCGGCGGCGGGCCGAGGGCTCTGGGTGAGCCGAGCGCGGTGCGACAGCGGGTTGCGGATTCCGGCCGATCCGCGCGCGAGCGAAGGCGCGACAGAAAAGCTCGTCGGCCAACGGTCGATTTCGCGCGCAGGTCCTCCCGCGCGCCTGCCGAGCCACGCCGGTTCGCTCGGCTCCTCCTGCCGCGTGAAGCCGTAAGCGCGCTCCCCCCTCGTCACCTCGATGTGGTAGTTCGCGTACCACTGCTGTTTCCAGCCCTCGATCGCCGCCGCGTCGCGGTAGTACAGGACCGTCAGCTCGCGTCCGTGCTCGTCCATTGCCGCGTAGCCATCGACGTTCACGCACCACGCAAGTGGTCGCGCAACGCCCGCGCGACGCGGGACATCAGCACGTCCGCCTCCGGCTGGACCGCCGCCGGTACACGGGATTCAGTCAAGGCCACCACACCGAACACCCCGCCGTCCGCGTGCTCGACGACGCCGGCCTCGTGGCGCATGTTCAGCAGCGTTCCCGTTTTCGACGACCACTTCGCAGCGTCTGAGGCGAAGTCCGGGGTCAGGCGGTGGCGGATCACGTTGTTCGCCATCAGCTCGCGCACCCCCGCGGCCACCGTCGGGTCGATCTTCGACGGGGTCCACAGCGCCTGCAGCAGCTCCAGCACCGCCCGTGCGGACGCCGTGTTCGCGCGCGATACGTCGAGCTGGGCCAGGCGGTGGCCCTGGCCCGCCGTGCCCGCGCCGATCGCCAGGGCGTGGGCGAGGTCGGCTTCGGCCGCGTCGAAGCGCTCGGCCGGGGTGTCCACCAGGTCGCGCAGCTCGTGCCGGAGCGCGATCCCGCTCAGGCCCCAGCCGGTCAGCAGGGCCGCCACCTCGGCCGGCGGCGTCAGACCGAAGAGGACGTCGGCCGCTTGGCCGTCGCTGAGGCACGTGCTCAGGTACAGCAGGTCCTCGACGGCGATGCGGGCCGGGTGGCGGAAGCGGGTCACGCCGATCGGGCCGGGCGTGGTGACGCGGCCGGGTGGGACGTCCAGCTGGGTGGCGCCGTCGAGCTCGCCGCGGCGGATGCGCTCCAGGGTCGCCGCCGCCAGCGGGACCTTCACCAGGGACGCGATCGGGTACTCGCGGTCCGGGTCGATCCCCACCTCGGCGCCCGACCGCAGGTCGCGCACCAGGAACGAGCCGCGCAGGCCGCCGTCGTCCAGTTCCGCCCGCAGGTCACGGACCAGTGCTTCGGTGCTCACGACGCGGCTCCCAGGCAGCGTCCGACGGCTTCCCGCAGCACCGTGCGCAGCCGTTCGGCGTCTTCGCCCAGCGTGGCCGCGACGCCGAAGCCGCGCGCGAGATCGAGTTCGCCGATCGGGCGCCAGTGCAGCCCGAGGTCGGCGGCCTGCGCGACCGAGCAGACCAGCAGGTCCGCCGAGGCGAACACCTCCGCGGCCGCCGCGGTCAGCGAGCCGGCCACCGCGACCTGCGCCGGGGGGAGCCCGACGGCGTCGCGGACCCGCAGCACCCGGTCGCGGACGTGCGGGACGTCGTCCTCGGGCTGGATCCACACGCGCCGCCGCGGGCCGCCGGACCGGCCCGCCCGCAGCGTCTCCAGGTGCACGACCCGCGCTCCCGGCGGCGCCACCCCGGCGACGCCCAGCGGCACCGACCACACGCCCTCCTCGGCCGGGACGGCGGTGAGCGCGGCCCGCACTTCGCTCGTCCGGACGAGTTCGGCCCGCTCCCCCGGCTCCGCGGCGCGGAACTCCAGGTGGACGTCGAGCGCCCGGGCTTCGGCGGCCAGTTCGGCGAGCTCGCGCACCCCGCACGTGCCGGGCACGGCCACCCGCATGGGCCGCAGCCGCGCGCGCCGGGCGTCGTGCTCCAGCGAGTCGGCCAGCCGGACGAGCCGCTGGGCCGACGGGAGCACGTCACGGCCGAACGCGGTCAGCCGAGCCCGGCGGGTGGAGCGGTCGAAGAGCCGCTCGCCGAAGTGCCGCTCGAGCGCCGCGATCCGCCGGCTCGCGACCGGCTGCGGGATGCGCGCGAGCGCCGCGCCCGCCGTGAAGCTCCCCGTCTCGCTCACGCTCACGAACGCTCTGCAGCCGCCGACCAGGTCCACGACCTCACTCTATGCGATTCCGGCATCGAACCGTGCGTTCGCGTCTTGGACAGCATGAGCGACTGCGGCGACACTGCGGATGTCGATCAAGACCGGAAGGAAGCACCGTGCCGTTCCCCCACGTCCGGTGGGCCGCGCTCGCCGCGCTGGCCCTCGTCCCGCTCACCGCGTGCGCCGCCGAAACGCCGGCCGTGACGCCGGCCCCGGCAGCGCCGTCGACGTCCTCGATCGCGGTGGCGCCTCAACCGGACTTCGCTCCGCTCGAACGCGAATTCGACGCCCGCCTCGGCGTGTACGCGATCGACACCGGCTCCGGCCGCGAGATCGCCCACCGGGCCGACGAGCGCTTCGGTTACGCGTCGACGCACAAGGCGTTTTCCGCCGCGGCCGTCCTCCAGCGCACGAGCATGGCGGGGCTGGCGAAGGTGCTGCCCTACACGAAGGCCGACGTCCAGCCGAACTCGCCGATCGGCGAAAAGCACACCGGGCTGTCCCTGCGCGACGCGATCGACGCGGCGTTGCGCTACAGCGACAACACCGCCGCCAACCTGCTGTTCCGCGAGCTCGGCGGCCCGGTCGGGCTGGCCGCGGTGTTGCGCGGGATCGGCGACACCACCACGCACGTCGACCGGATCGAGCCGGGCCTCAACGACCTGGCCCCGGGCGACGTCCGCGACACGAGCACCCCGCACGCGATGGCGGCCGACCTGCGCGCGTTCGCCGTCGGCACGGCGCTGCCCGCCGAGCAGCGGACCTTCTACACGGACACGATGCGCGCCAACCTCACGGGCAACGCGGTGATCCGCGCGGGCACCCCGGCCGGCTGGACGGTCGCCGACAAGACCGGGACCGGCGACTACGCGACGCGCAACGACATCGCGGTCGTCTGGCCGCCGGGCCGCGCGCCGATCGTGCTGGTGGTGCTGTCCGACCGCAAGGCGAAGAACGCCAAGCCGGACGACCGCCTGCTCGCCCAGGCGGCGAAGCTGACCCTCGACACCTACCGCTGAGGGCCCGGAGAAGCTCATGAAAGGGTCGTTCACCGCGCCGGCTCCCTGGCCCCGGCCAGCCCCGCCAGCGAGCGGCGGCCGCCGGTAGGGGGATAGCGGCTCGGGCGGGCGTGGGGTTGCGCGGGTCCGGCGAGCGCTGAAGTTGCGCGGGCGTGGGGTTGCGCGGGCATGGGGTTGCCGGGTCGGGCGCGCGCTGGGTCGGGCGTTGGGTTGGCGGGTCGGGGAAGGCGTCGAGTCGGCGGGTTGGCCGCTCGGGCGGCGGGCGGCGGGTGTCTTGAGTCATTCAGGACCTCCGGTAACCTGAACGACTCTTTCAAGACACCCGCCACCCGGCCGCCCTACCGCGCTGAGGTCAAGACCCGCCGTCCGACGTCACCCGCGCCCCGAAGAGCCGGGCCGCCTCTGCTTCGACCTCGTCGAGCCACTCCGCACGGCGGTCTCCGCCCGCGTCGGCCACCACCCGCAGCACGAGCCGGTTTACCTCCGGCTCGCCGAGGTACGGCGGCAGGCAGCGCCGCCAGATCGCGTCGAGCGGGTCGCCGAACAGCGTTCGCTCGCGCTCCTCCGTCGTGTCGGACGTGTTCACCACCAGCAGCCGTCGCAACGAAAGCAGCGACTCGGGGGCGCCGCCCGCGTCGTCGAGGCGGTACGCGACGCCGGGGACGAGGATCCGGTCGAGCCAGCCGCTGAGGATCGCCGGTGGTTTGCCCCACCAGTTCGGGTGGATCGCGACGAGCCCGCCCGCTTCGCGCAGTTCCTCGCGGTGGCGCCGCACCAGCGGGTCCGGTTCGGCGGCGAGGAACTCCTCCGCCCGGGTGCCGCTGGTGTAGGCCTCTTCCGCGGTGAGCACCGGGTCGAAGCCCTCGGCGTACAGGTCGTGGAACCGCACCGGCACCCCGGCCCGCTCCAGCGCCGCGACGACCCGGCCGGCGAGCGCGTGGTTGAAGCTCCCGGGCCGCGGGTGCGCGAGCAGCACCACCACCGGGGCGGTCATCCCGTCATCGCCACCAGGATGCGCCGCTTGCCCGTGAACGGCTCGCGGCCGTGCGCCATCAGCATGTTGTTGATCACCATGATGTCGCCGGCCTGCCACGGGAACGCGAAGCTGACCTCGTCGTAGACCTCCCGCACCTTCGCAAGGTCCTCGACCGGGATCGGGCTGCCGTCGGCGAAGTAGGCGTTGCGCGGCAGGTCCGCCTCCGGGTACAGCTCCAGCAACGCCTCGCTGACCTCTTCACCGAGGCTCGAGACGTGGAACAGGTTGGCCTGGTTGAACCACACGGTTTCCCCGGTGTGCTCTTCCACCACGAACGACGGCCGGACGTGCCGGGTCCGCAGCCCCTCCTCGGTCCATTCGAACGTCTGGCCGTTGCGCGCGCAGTAGTCCTCGACGACCGCGCGGTCCTCGGTCTGGAACGCCTCCTGCCACGTCAGCCCGAGCCCTTCGCGGAAAGCACGCGCGTAGGTGACGCCGCTGGCGAACCGCTCGCGGAGGTCTGCCGGCAGCAGCCGGTACATCGCCCGGCTGTCCGCGATCGGCGTGGCCCCACCGGTTTCGGCGGCGGTGTCGCACAGGAAGAACAGCCGCGCGGGCCAGCTCGCCGAGTACGAGTTCTCGTTGTGCATCGGGATCGACTCGGCGGGCGGGTACTCGGTCGAGGTGTAGATGTTGCCCGCCACGTTCGACCGCGGCGTCGAACGTTCGGTGTAGCTGAGCAGCGCGCCACCGATCGTCTCGGTGACCCGGTTGAACAGGTCGAGGTCGGCGGGCAGGCCGCGCAGCAGGATCGCGCCGTGGTCGCGCAGGTGCTCCCGCACCTGCGGCAGCTGCGCCTCGACGGCCGCGAAGTCCGCGGCCGGGAAGACGGCGATCTTGGTGTGCTCGTTGCCCTGCAGCTGCCCCAGCGGCGCCGCGAGATCGGCGGTCATGACCCCTCCAGTTCGAATCGGACAAGCTTGGCGGCCTCGGCGTGCAGCGCGGCCAGGTCGTCGACGTCGGCGAAGCCGGCGACGAGGACGTTCACGGCGTAGATCTCCTGGTCGTCGCTGAGCACCTGGCCGGGCGAAACGATGGTGACGACGTCGAGGACCTCCGGCAGGTCCGCGACTTCTTCGGTGCCTTCGACGCGCACGAGCCGTCCGGTGCCCTCGGCGTAGAGGACGAGGTAGCCGACCGGCACGGGCAGCCCGGTGCCGCGCGCGGGCGGCGGCGTACCGAGCGCGAGGGAAACCGCTTCAGCGGTGACGTCGATGCCGGTGGCGAGCTTCAGCAGCGCCGGTTGCGCTCCCCCGGCGGGCCGCCCGGCGTTGACCTCGACGACCACCGGGCCGAGGACGGCGTCGTCGATCACCTCGACGTGCGCGCACGTCGAGTCCAGCCCCAGGGCCAGCACCGCGGCGGACGCGGCTTCGGTGACGAGCCGGGCCCGCTCCCCGGCCAGCCCGAACGGCGGGCAGACCATGCCCAGCTCGAACTTCCGCTCGTCGATCAGCGGCTTGCCGACCACGGTGACGGGTTCGGCGGCCCCGTCCCGGACGAGCACGTCCACCGCGTACTCCGGCCCGTCGAGCAGGCTCTCGACGAGGAACACCCGCAACGGGTCGAGCGGTCCCGGCAGCGGGCGGTGGTAGCGCGCGTCCGGGTTCTCCGGCAGCCGGGTGGCCAGGAGTCGATAGGTCGCGACCAGTTCCTCCACAGTGGACACCGTGCGGACGAGCGTGCTGGCGGCGCCGTTGACCGGCTTGACGATCGCGGGGAGACCGACCTCCGCGGCGATCGCGGGCGCCTGCGCCGGGTCGGCGAACAACGCGGCCCGCGGCCCCGGCAGACCGGCCGCGGCGAGGGCCTGCCGGACGGCGAACTTGTTGTGCGCCAGCGTGAACACGTCCGCCGGGCAGCGGGCGACGCCGAGCAGCTCGGCGATCCGGGCGGTGCTCGCGATGATCCCCTCCGCCGCGGTCAGCACCGCGGCGGGCTCCCGGTCGCGGAGCGCTTCGGCCACCGCGGGCGCGTCCCGGACGTCGTCGACCACGACGAAGCCGTCGACCTGGTACTCCGGCTCGCCGTCGTCCAGGGGCTCGGTGACCAGCTCGGCCCGCCAGCCGGCGGCCCGGACGGCGGCCGCGAAGTCCGCGATCCACTGCCCGTGCGTTTCCCGCACGATGAACGCGGTCTTCACGCGACCTCCAGCCGGATCAGGTTGCTCGCTTCGGCGTGCAGCGCGGCCAGGTCTTCGTGGTCGGCGAACCCGGCGACGACGAGGTTGACCGCGTACGTCTCCTGCTCGTCGGTGAGCACCTGGCCGGGCGATACCGTCGTGACCACGTCGACGACCTCTGGCAGCGCGGCGACCTCGTCGAGGCCGCCGATGCCGGTCAGGGTGCCGGACCCGGTCGCGTACAGGATCAGCATGCCCAGCGGGATCGGCAGCTTCGCCGGCTCGCGCGCGGGCGGCGGCGCGCCGAGGGCGAGCGCGGTCAGCTCGGCGAACACATCGACGCCGGTGCGCAGCTTGGCCAGCAGCGGCATGATCGAGCCCGCCGGGCGGCCCGCGTTGACCTCGACGATCGTCGGGCCGCGCCGCTCGTCGTCGATCACCTCGACGTGCGCGATCGTGTTGTCGAGCCCCAGCGCGAGGACCGCGGCGGACGCCGCCGACGTGACCAGTGCGGCCCGCTCGCCGGAGAGCCCGGCCGGCGGGCAGGACAGCACCAGCTCGAACTTGCGCTCGTCGATCAGCGGCTTGTCGAGGATCTCGACCGGCTCGGCGACGCCGTCGCGGACCAGCACGTCCACCGCGTACTCCGGCCCCCGCAGCAGGCTTTCGACCAGGAACGTCGACGCCGGGTCGAGCGTCCCCAACCGGCGGTGGTAGCGCGGGTCCGCGGACTCGGGCAGCCGCGCGGCCAGCAGCTCGTACGCGGCCGCCAGCTCGTCCACAGTGGACACTGTGCGCACGAGGTTGCTCCCGGCGCCGTTGACCGGCTTGACGATCGCGGGCAGCCCGACCCGCTCCGCCACCTCGGCCGCCGAAGCGGCCGAGGAGATCAGCGCCACCGCGGGACCCGGCAGGCCGGCCGCGGCCAGCGCTTCCCGGACCGCGAACTTGTCCGCGCACAGGGCGAACACCGACGCCGGGCACCGCGCGACGCCGAGCAGCTCGGCGACCCGGGCGGTGCTCGCGATGGCCCCGTCCGAACCGGTCAGCACGGCGGCGGGCACGCCGACCGCCGAGCGGATCCGGGCGGCGACGGCTTCGGCGTCGTAGACGTCGTCGACGGCGACCACCTCGTCCACCACCCCGGCCAGGGACGCCTCGTCCACCGGCGGCGCGAACAGCACCGCGCGGTGCCCGGCCGCGTGCACCGCGGCGGCGACCTCGCCGACCCAGTGCCCGCGCGCTTCCCTGATCAGCACGACGTCGCTCACGCGGCCTCCTTCCCGGCGAGCTTGCGCTCCCGTTCCTGAGCGCCGACGAGGTCGTCCGGCAGCGAATCCGGGACCTCGGTGTCGAACCGGCGCAGCAGCTTCACGGCGAACCCGCCGGCGTTGATCAGCAGCAGGATCAGCGCGTAGACGACGAAGGCGAGCCCGACCCCGCGGCCTTCGCCGGTGCCGAGGACCGTGCCGACCGACCCGGCGAGCGCGCCGCCGGGCGCGAGCAGCGGCGAGAACCAGCCGACCGCGAGCGGCGCGAGCACCGCGAACCCGATCGGCAGGGTGGACCAGGTGATCGTCTGGTTGATGGCGAACACCCGCCCGTGGTAGCGCTGCGGCACCTTGACCTGCACCAGCGTCGCGTAGATGCCCTGCGACACGGCCATCGCCGCGGCCAGCAGGAACACCCCCGCGGCGACGACGATGAGCGACGGCCGCAGCCCCATCACGAGGCTGCCGAGCGCGATGCCGACGTTGCCGAAGAGGACGCCGACCATGCGCCGCTTGCGCGGGCCGCCCCAGAGCGCCATGCCGATGCCGCCGGCCACCGCGCCGACTGCCTCGGCCAGCGCGACCTGGGCGACGTCGGTGACGGTGCCGAAGGACAGCACCAGCGGCGAGACGAGCACCAGCGCGGGCGCCAGGAAGACGTTGGCCAGCGCGAAGTACAGCAGCATCGTGCGGAAGCCGCGGTGGTTCCACGAGTACTTGAGCCCGCCCGCGATCGCCGTCAGCAGCGGCTCGCGCGGGCGCCAGCCGAGCAGGTCGGGGAACCGGACGAACAGCAGGCTGACGATGGCGAACACGTAGCTCGCCATGTCGAGGACCAGGATCCCGGTCAGCTGGATCGCCGCCAGCAGCCCGGCCGCGATCACCGGCATCAGCAGCTGCGCGAAGCCGTTGGACAGCTGGGCGAGCCCCATCGCGTGGCCCAGGTACTGCTTGGGCACCAGCTGCGCGACCGACGACTGGTAGGCGATGCGCTGGATCGACCCCGCGACCGACCCGAGCGGGATCAGCGTGTAGAGCCACCAGAGCTGCAGGTTCCCCGCCGTCAGCAGCACCGCGAGCGCGAGCTGGATGACGCCGGCGAGCGCGCTGGCCGCGATCATGATCCTGCGGCGGTCGCCACGGTCGACGAGCGCGCCCGCCACCGGCAGCACCAGCACCCCGCACAGCAGGGCCAGCGCCCAGAGCAGGCCGAGGTCGGTGACCGAGCCGGTCCTGGTGTAGAGCCAGATCGGCACCGCGAACGACGTCAGCGCGGAGCCGGTCGAGGAGACCAGCTGGCCCACCGTGACCGTGACGAACCGGGCCATGCTCGGCTGCACGGCGGGCTTGTCGTCCACTTCGGACCGGTGGGTGTCGTGCACCGCCCAGCCCGCGTCCTCGCCCCGGGCGGAAACGTGCAGGTCACCGGGCTCGTCCACGGCGGGGTGCACCCGGGTGATGATCTCCGCCAGTTCTTCCGCGCGGTAGCGGAGGAAGAAGTGCCCGGCCTGGTCGAGCACGACGAGCGCGGTGCGGTCGGTGAGGAACTCCCATTCGCGGTAGCGCTCGGCGTAGTAGTCGGTGACCGGGTCCTCCGAGCCGACGACCGAGATGATCGGCGCGCGCAGCTTGGCGACGCGGGCGTCGAGCAGGCCGCTGAAGTACTCCTCGGCGGCGCGGCTGTCGGCCCGCATGTTGCTGATGATCCGGTCGGCCTGCGCCGGGTCGAGGTCGTCGGTGTCGACGCCCATGCCCTTGAGCCAGTTCGCGTAGTACCGGTTGCTGCGCAGCTTCTCCAGCCGCGTCCGCAGCGTCCCGACGGCACCCTTGATCCGCGCGAACGGGAAGATCGCGCCGATGTGCACGACTTCGAGCTCCCGTCCGCGCTCCTCCAGGCGCCGGGCCACGCCCACGGCGAGGGCGTTGCCGACGCCGCAGTGGCCGTAGATGGCCAGGGGCCCGTCGATCCGCTCGAGGACCTCGCCGGCGAGGCGCTCGACCAGTTCGTCGAACGGCACGGCCTCCTCGGACAGGCCGACGTCGTGACCGGGGATCGCGACCGAGAACAGCGAATACCCGCCGGGCAGCGCGTCGGCGAGGGGCTGGTAGACGATCGCGCTGCCGCCGCCGTACGGGAAGCAGACGTAGGTCAGGGTCGGCTTCGCGACGGGCTTGGTCAGCTCGTACAGCAGGTGTCCCGAGTCGTCGCGGTCGCCGTCGAGGAACCCGGCCAGCTCGCGGATCGTGCGGTGCTGGAACAGGTCCATCACGCCGGCCTGGTGCCCGGCCTTCGCGATCCGCGCGACGACCTGCGTGGCGAGCATCGAGTGGCCGCCGAGGTCGAAGAAGTCGTCGTCGACGCCCAGTTCCTCGACCTTGAGCACGTCCCGCCAGATGTCCGCGAGCAGCACTTCGAGGGCGCCGGCCGGTGCGACGAGCGCGGTGCTCGCGTCCCGGGCGGCGACCGGGGCGGGCAGCGCCTTGCGGTCGAGCTTCCCGTTCGGCGTCAGCGGCAGCGCGTCGAGCGTGACGAACGACGGCGGCACCATGTAGTCCGGCAACGTCTCCTTCAACGCGGTCCGCAGGCCTTCCACCGCCCCGACGACGTACCCGACCAGCCGCTTGTCCCCCGGCGTGTCCTCCCGGACGAGCACGACGGCGTCGGCCACGCCGGGCTGTTCCCGCAGCCGGGCCTCGATCTCGCCCAGCTCGATGCGCAGCCCGCGCAGCTTGACCTGGTGGTCGAGGCGGCCGAGGAACGCGATCGTGCCGTCGGATCGCCAGTGCGCGAGGTCGCCGGTGCGGTACATCCGGCCGCCGTGGAACGGATCCGTGACGAACCGTTCCGCCGTCAGCTCCGGCCGGTTGTGGTACCCCAGCGCCAAGCCCACGCCGGCGATGTGGAGTTCGCCGGGTACGCCGACCGGGCACGGGTTGCCGCGCCCGTCCAGGACGTAGACGCGGAGGTTGCGGATCGGCGCCCCGATCGGCACGGACGCCACCTCGGCCAGCGCTTCGGGCGTGCAGTGCCAGGCGGTGACGTCGATCGCGGCTTCGGTCGGGCCGTACAGGTTGTGCAGCTCGCAGTGCGGCAGCCGCCGGACGAACTCGCGGGCGGTGTCGAGCGGGAGTTCCTCGCCGCTGCAGACGACCCGGCGCAACGCCGTCACCGACTCGATGCCCCGCTCGTTCAAAAACAAGGTCAGCATCGACGGGACGAAGTGCGCGGTCGTGATCCCCTCGGTGACCAGGAGTTCCCGCAGGTAGGCGGCGTCCTTGTGCCCGCCGGGCTCGGCCAGCACCAGCCGGGCGCCGGTCATCAGCGGCCAGAAGAACTCCCACACCGAGACGTCGAAGCTCGCCGGGGTCTTCTGCAGCACCGCGTCCGAACCGTCGAGGCCGTATTCGCGCTGCATCCAGTCGAGCCGGTTGACGATGCCGCGGTGCCCGTTGGGCACGCCCTTCGGCCGTCCCGTGGAGCCCGAGGTGTAGATGACGTACGCGGGATCTTCCGCGCTCGCCAAGGGTTCCACGGGGGTGGCCGGGCCGGTCAGTTCGTCCAGCACGACGACGGTCGCGTCGCCGGGCGGGAGGGTGTCCCGGAGGGCGGCCTGGGTCAGCACGACCGGCGCGGCCGCGTCTTCGAGCATGAACGCGAGCCGGTCCGCCGGGTACTCGGGGTCGAGCGGCACGTACGCGCCGCCCGCCTTGAGCACCCCGAGCAGGCCGGTGACCAGCTCGAACGAGCGGTTCGCGAAGACGCCCACCAAGGTGCCCGGCCCGACGCCCAGCTCACGCAGGCGGTGCGCCAGCCCGTTGGCCCGGGCGTCCAGGTCCCGGTAGGACAGCGAGTCACCGCGGAAGGTCAGCGCGGGCGCGTCCGGCGTGCGCGCGACCTGCGCCTCGACGAGGCCGTGCAGCGTGCCCGGCGGGATCTCCCCCGCGGTGTCGTTCCACCGGTGCACGACCAGGTCCCGCTGGTCGCCCAGGATGTCCAGCCCGGACAGCGGCCGCGTGGGGTCGGCGACGATCGAACGCAGCAGCGTGACCAGGCGCCCGGCCATGCCGGCGACGGTCTCCGCGCCGAACAGCGCGGTGTTGTGCACGAACTTGCCGATCAGCCCGGACTCGACCTCGATGGCGTGGAACTCGAAGTCGAACCGGGTCGAGGGCAGGTCCATCGGCAGCCAGCGGAAGTCCACTTCGGACGTCCCCGCCGCACCCAGCCGGCCCATTTCGTAGTTCTGCAGCACGAACATCGCCTGGAACACCGGCGAGCGGCTGACGTCACGCGGTACGCCGAGCGCGTTCACCAGGCGCTCGAACGGGACGTCGGCGTGGTCGAACGCGTCGAGCACGTGCCGCCGGGTCCGGGCCAGCAGCTCGGTGAAGCCCGGGTCGCCCTCGAGCTGGGCGCGCAGCGGCAGCATGTTGATGAACATGCCGACGACGCCTTCCAGTTCCGGCAGCCCGCGCCCGGCCGACGACGAACCGACCGCGAAGTCCTCCTGCCCGGAATACCGGGACAGCAGCACCTGGTAGGCGGCCAGCAACGTCATGAACAACGTGACGCCGTGCTCGCGGCTCAGGTCCCCGAGCGCCCGGACGAGGTCCTGCTCGACGAAGAACTCGTGGATCGCCCCGTCGAACGTCTGGGTCGCCGGCCGCGGCCGGTCGGTGGGCAGCTCCAGGGGTTCGACGCCGCGGAGGGTCTCCTGCCAGTGGTCGAGCTGCCGGTCCAGTTCGGCGCCGGTCAGCGTCCGGCGCTGCCAGTGCGCGAAGTCGCCGTAGCCGATGGACAGCGCGGGCAGCGCGGCCGCCGTCCCGTGGTAGCCCGCCGCGAGGTCGCGCAGCAGCAGGTCGACCGACCAGCCGTCGCCGACGATGTGGTGCGTGCACACGGCGAGGAGGTGCTCGTCATCGGCAACACGCACCAGGGTCGCGCGCAGCAACGGTCCTCCGGCCAGGTCGAACGGCTCGGCCGCGGCGGCGTCGACGGCCGCCCGGGCGGCTTCCTCGTCCGCCGCGTCCACCAGGGACAGCGGGACGGTGACGACCGGTTCGACGTGGACGGACGGCTGCCCGTCGTCCCCGGCCGGGAACCGCATGCGCAGGGCCTCGTGCCGCACGGGCAGGGAATCGAGGGCCGCCCGCAGCGCGGTGACGTCGAGGCGGCCGGTGAGCCGGATCGGCACGGGGATGTTGTACGACGTGGTCCCGGGCGCGAACTGCTCCATGAACCAGACGCGTTCCTGCTGGTACGACAACGGGACGTCGTCGCCCTCCGGCCGCGGGGTGATGGTCGCGGCCGGCTCGGCGCGCCGCCGCAGCCGCCGTTCCAGCAGGGCCCGGCGCGCGGCCGCGCTGCTGGTTTCGTCGATCGTCGTCACGCCTGCTCACCTTCGGCCAGCTGGGCCCGGACCTCTTCGTCGCTGAGCTGGTCGAGGTCGGCTTCGAGCCGCCGTTCGACCTCGGCGGCGAGCCCGGCCACCGTGGTGAACGAGAACAGGCCGCGGACCGGCAGTTCGACGCCGACCTGCTTGCGGATCCGGGCCATCGCGCGGATCGCGAGCAGTGAATTGCCGCCGTGGGCGAAGAAGTCGTCGTGCACGCCGAGCTTCTCGATGCCGAGGAGTTCGCCCAGCACTTCGGCGACCAGCTCCTCGGCCGCGGTGCTCGGGGCCACGTACTCCGCCTCGCCGCCGAGCTGCGGATCGGGCAGCGCGGCCCGGTCGAGCTTGCCGCTCGCCGCCACCGGCAGCGCGTCGAGCGTGACGAACACCGTCGGCACCAGGTACTCGGGCAGCGTGGCCCGTAGCGCCTCCGCGGCGCCGTCCGCGTTGCCGACGACGTACCCGACGAGGGTTCCTTCGCGGACCGCGACGGCCGCGTCCCGGATCTCCGGCAGCTCGCGCAGGGCGGCTTCCACCTCCCCCGGCTCGATCCGGAAGCCGCGCAGCTTGACCTGGTCGTCGGTCCGGCCGAGGTAGTCGAGGGTGCCGTCGCGGCGCCAGCGGGCGAGGTCGCCGGTGGCGTACATCCGCCCGTACGGGCCCTCCGGGAACCGTTCCGCGGTCAGCTCGGGCAGCCCGAGGTAGCCGTGGGCGAGCTGGGCGCCCGCCAGGTGGAGCTGACCCACGACGCCCGGCGGCACCGGCCGCAGGCGCTCGTCGAGGACGTAGGCGCGGGTGCCCGGGGTCGGGCGGCCGATCGGCACCGGCCCGTCGACCGGGCCGTCCAGCCGGTGGGCGATGCACCCGACGGTCGCTTCGGTCGGCCCGTATTCGTTGGTGACGGAGATTTCGGCGAACGGCCGCACGGCCTCGCCCGGCAACGCCTCGCCGCCGAGGACCAGGTCACCGGTCGGGTACGACTCTTCCGGCAGCACGGCGAGGTGCGTCGGGGTGGCCTTGACGAAGTCCGGCCGCCCCGAGTCCACAATGGACCCGCCGGCGGTGAGCGGGCCGAGCAGCGTCGTGACGGTGAGGTCGAACGACGCCGACGTGTGCAGCAGCGCGCGGCCGGCCAGGCTCGGGTACGCCTCCCGCGCCCAGCCGAGGTAGGTGGCGAGCGCCCGGTGCCCCACCTGGACGCCCTTGGGCCGCCCGGTCGAGCCGGAGGTGTAGATGACGTAGGCGACGTCGTCCGGCCCCGGCCGCGCGGGGTCCGCTTCGGACGACTCCGCCCACACCGCCGGATCGCCCAGGTCCAGCGTCTCGACGTCGAGGGTGCCGTCGCCTGCGGTCAGCACGACGCGGGCCCCGGCGTCGGCGAGGACCAGTGCCTGCCGCGCGGCCGGGTTCGCCGGGTCGAGCGGGACGTAGGCCGCGCCGCTCTTGAGCGCGCCCAGGATGCCCACGACCAGCTCCGCCGAGTTCGGTGCGCAGACGCCGACGACCCCGCCGGCACCGAGCCGGTGCGCGACGCGGTTGGCCCGCGCGTTCAGCTCGGCGTACGTCAGGGACGTGCCGCCGAGGTCCACCGCGACCGCGTCGGGCGTCGCCCGCACCTGCTCTTCGAACCGCTCGACGAACAGCGGAGCGTCCTCGGTGGACGAGCCGCTCCACTCTTCGACCTGACGGCGTTCGGCGTCCGACAGCAGCGGCAGGTCCGTGACCGCGACGGCCGGGTCCTCGACCGCCGCGACGAGGAGGCGCAGGAACCGCTCCGCCATCGACTCCGCGGTCTCGCGGTCGAACAGGTCGGTGCGGTACAGCAGCCGGCCACCGGTCGCGGTGAGGTCGATGGCGACGTCGTCCTTGGCGGTGGCGTAGCGGACCGGCTCGATGCCCGAGTCGGGGATGAAGTTGAAGCCGATCTGGTACAGCGCCTGCACCGCCGGGTCGCGCTCCGGGCGCACCGCGTCGGCGACCAGCTGGAACGGGACGCGGCCGTGCTCGATGGCGTCGAGCACGGCGGTGCGGACCCGGCCGACCAGCTCGGCGAACGCCGGGTCGCCGCCGCAGTCGACGCGGATGGCGAGCTGGTTGACGAACATGCCGATCAGCGGCGCGAGTTCGGGCAGGTCGCGCCCGGCGACCGGCACCCCGACCACGACGTCGGTCGTCCCGGACAGCCGCGCCAGCAGCGCGGTGTACCCGGCGAGCAGCACCATGAACGGCGACGCCGACAGCTCGCGGCCGACCTCCCCGACCCGGTCGAGCAGGCCGTCCGGGAGGGTGAAGTCGACCTGGCCGCCGTCGAAGCCGAAGCCCGCGGGCCGCGGCCGGTCGGTGGGCAGGCTGTGCACCGGCGGGAGCCCGGCGAGGCGCTCGCGCCAGTAGTCCAGCTGCGCGCGCACGAGCGGCAGCTGGCCGCGCTGCCACGCCGAGTAGTCCGGGTACTGGATGGCCAGCTCGGGCAGCTTCGGCAGCCGCCCCTCCGCGGCCGCGTCGCAGGCCTCGTCGAGTTCGCTCGCCAGCACCAGGACCGAGCCGGCGTCGAACACCGTGTGGTGCACGACGAACGTCAGCAGCCAGTCGGCGTCGCCGAGCCGGCACAGCTGGGCCCGCCACGGCGGGGCCGAGTCCAGGGGGATCGGGCGGCGGGCGATCGCCTCGGCGAGCTCGGCCGCGCGGGCCTCCCGCTCCGGGAGGTCACGCAGGTCGTGCACCTCGAGGTCGATCGGGACGTCGGCGTGCACCACCTGGACGAGCTCGCCGCCGTCCATCCGGAACGCCGTGCGCAGGGCTTCGTGCCGCCCGACGACCACGCCGAGCGCGGCCCGCCACTGCCCCTCGGTGAGCGGCAGGTCCTGCCGCACCTGGCAAGGGAGGTTGTACACCGGGGACGCCGGGTCGAGCTGGTTCGACAGCCAGATCCGCTCCTGCCCGAACGAGGCCGGGAACGTCCATTCCTTCGTGTCGGTCATGTCTCCTGCTTCAGCGCTCGAGCTTGGGGATGGTGGTGGCGGCCGGCGCCTCGGCGGCGGGGGCCGCGGCGGTCCGCAGCTCCTCGATCCGCTCGGCCAGCGCGGCCACCGTGGAGGATTCGAACAGCGTCTTCATGGCCAGCCGGGCGCCGGTGGTCTTGCGGACCTGGGCGATGAGCTGGATGGCGACCAGCGAGTTGCCGCCGAGGGCGAAGAAGTCGTCGTCGACGCCGACGCGCTCGACGCCGAGCACCTCGGCCCACTGCCGGGCGATCTCGGCTTCGAGGTCGGTCCGCGGGGCGACGTAGTCGTCCTGGGCCGTCGGCTGGACGGTTTCGGCGACCTCTTCGGTTTCTTCCAGCGCTTCGGCGGTGACCCGGCGGGCGAACAGGTCGCGCACCGGGCGGGTGCTGATCACCACCTGGCCGCCGAGCCCCGACGTCAGCGCCCGGAGGAACGCCTCGGCGCCGTCGACCGGCCGGATCCCGCTGGAGTCCACAGTGGACCTGGCCACCGGCGCCGTGAGCCCGCCGCTGACCGCGCCCTCGTCGACCTGGCGGAGCACGAAGTCCTCGATCTCGACGAGCACGCGGCCGTCGTCGCCGCACAGCGTCAGGTCGGCGGCGATGACCTGGTCACCGCCGGAGTCGCGGTAGCGCAGGTGGCTGTGGAAGCTCGCCGGGAGCACGTCGTGCACGACCACCCGGCCGTAGCTCATCGGCAGGTACGTGCCGCTCCCCCGGCCGCGGCCGAACGCGGTCGCGACGTCGAGCAGCGCCGGGTGCAGCCCCCAGCCGGTGTCGAAGACCGGCGCGACGAGCGAGGCCAGCTCCTCGTGCGCGCCGACGTGGTGGGTGCGCAGCGCGGCCCACCGCGGGCCGAAGGTGACCATGCTGGTCCGGCCGGTGCCGAACGCGTTGCCGTCGTCGAGCACGCTCGTCCGGTCCCGCACCGCGTCGAGGTCCACAGTGGACGCCGTGGGCGCCGGCACCCAGCCCGCGGAACCCCGGACGTGCGTCTTCGTCACGCCACCCGCGCGGCTGGTCACCGCGAACCCGTCACCGTCGAAGCCGACCCGGTACTCCGCGACCGTGCCCTCGGGCACCGAGAACGGTTCGAGGAAGGCGACATCGCGCAGTTCGACGACGTGGCCGTCGCCGGGCTTCGGCAGCGCCGCCTCGACGGCCGCCCGCACGGTTTCCAGGTGCCCGGTGCCGGGCACGACCGGGACGCCGGCGATCCGGTGCTCGTCGAGCAGCCAGTGCGCGGCCGCCGAGACCAGGCCGTGGCAGTCCTCGCCGGTGCGCGTGCTGAGCACCGGGTGCGCGATCGGGCCGTCCGCCTTCGTGCGGGTGGACCGGATCGTCGCCGGCGCGGCCACTTCGGCGGCCATGCCGACCTCGTCCCAGCCACCCCAGTTGTGCGAGACGACCCGGGCCCGCCAGCCGTGGTCGCCGCGGGCGTAGGCGTCGAGGAAGTTGTTGGCCGCGCAGTAGTCGACCTGCCCGAAGTCGCCGGAGACCGCGGTGACCGACGAGCACAGGGCCACGAAGTCCATCGGCAAATCGGCGAACGCCGAGGCCAGCGCCAGGGTGCCGCCGATCTTCGGGGCCAGCACCGCTTCCGCGGCCGCCCGCTCCTTGACCTCCGCGACGCCGCCGCCGGGCAGGCCGGCCGCGTGCACGATGCCGTCCAGCCCGCCGAACTCGGCTTCGGCCAGCTCGCGGACCCGCCGCAGGGCGGCCGGGTCGGTCACGTCGGCGGCGACCACGTGCACCACCGCCCCGGCGGCCTCCATCCGCCGGATCGCGCGGATCGCGCGCCCGGTCCGGTCGGTTCCGTCGTGGGTGTCCCACTCCTCGCGCGGCGGCAGGCCGCTGCGGGTCAGCAGGATGAGCTTCGCGCGCACGCGCAGGGCGAAGTCCTCGGCGAGGGTGACGCCGATGCCGCCGGTGCCCCCGGTGATCAGGTACCGGCCGCCGCCGCGCAGCACCGGCGCCGCTTCGGGCACGGTGAGCTGCGTGTGCTCCAGGACCCAGCGCCGGCCCCGCCGCAGGGCGACCTCGGCTTCCGTGCCGGCCGCGCGGAACAGCTCGGCGACGACGTCCTCGGTCACGGCCTCGACGTCGATCCGCCGCACGAGCGTGCCGGGGACTTCCAGGGGCAGTACCCGCGCGATGCCCGCCAGGGTCGCGTGTTCGGGCCGGGTGAGGTCGGTGCCGGTGACGTCCGCGGTGCCGGTGCTCAGCACGTCGATCCGGACCGGCTCGCCCCAGGCCTGGACCAGGTTGAGCACGCTGAAGAACCCGCGCTCCTGGGCGGCCATCCCGGTTTCGGTGCCGTCGAGGGCCCACGCGTGGACCACCCGCTCGGGGCGGTCACCGAGGGCGGCGACCAGTTCGTCGTAGTCCTCGCGCACCCCGGGCCGGACGGTGAAGCCGCGCTCGGTCGTCGTGAAGGCGTCGCCGGGACGGACCTCGGTGACCGCGACCCCGGCGTCCCGCAGCAGGTCCGCGAGGACGTCGTCGCCGACGAAAGCGAGGCAGGACGCGAACGGCTCGCGCCGCAGTTCCGGACCGGCCTGCCGCCAGGACGGGACCGCGAACCACTCGTCGAGCGGCAGCGGCCCGCTCGGCTGTGCGAGCTCGGCCAGTGTCCCCTTCGGATCGGGGTCGACCCAGTACCGCTTGCGCGCGTAGGGGTAGCCGGGCAGCGGCACGCGGTGGCCGTCCGTCGTGAGGTCGACCGACACCCCGTGTGTCCACAACAGACCGGCCGCGGCGTACAGCGTTTCGACGTCGCCCTCGCGGTCGCTGCGGCCGGGCAGGCTCGGCTGCGGCGCGGGCGAGCCCTTCGGCACCTGGCCACGGGCGAGGCCGGCCAGCTGGTGGCCGGGGCCGCACTCGACGAGCGCCCACCGCTCGCCGCCGCCGGCCAGCGTCCGCACGCAGTCGCCGAACCGGACCGCCCGGCGCAGGTGCGCGGCCCAGTACGCGGGATCGGTGGCCTGCTCGGCGGTGATCCAGCCGCCGGTCAGGTTCGAGAGGAACGGCAGCGACGGCGCCGACCGCGGCACCGCGGCGACGGCCTCGGTGAACTCCGCCAGGATCGGGTCCATCATCGGCGAGTGGAAGGCGTGCGAGGTCACCAGTTCCCGGCACTGCACGTCGCTCGACTTCAGCAGTGACGCGAAGTCCGCGACGGCACCGGACGGCCCGGCGACGACGCACGTCCCCGGCCCGTTGACCCCGGCGATCGAAAGCCCTTCCGGCAGCCGCTTCGCGACGGATTCTTCGTCGAGCTGGACGGCGAGCATCGCGCCGGCGGGCATCGCCTGCATCAGCTCGCCGCGCCGCACGACCAGCCGCATCGCGTCGGCGAGGGTGAACACCCCGGCCACGGTCGCAGCCACGTACTCGCCGACCGAGTGCCCGATCATCGCGCCCGGCCGCACGCCCCAGCTCCGCCACAGCCGGGCCAGCGCGTACTCGACGGCGAACAGCGCGGGCTGCGTGTAGCGCGTCTCCTTCAGCTCGGCGTCCCCGCCGCGGCCGAGCACCAGCTCTTTCAGGCCGGGAAGACCGGACAGCTCGCAGCATTCGTCGAACGCCGTCGCGAAGACCGGCTCGCTGCGGTACAGCTCGGCGCCCATCCCCGCGTACTGCGATCCCTGCCCGGAGAACAGGAACGCCACCTTGAGCTCACCGGCCTGGGCCGTGGCGAGCCGGCGGGGGTCGCGCAGGCCGTCGACCGCGTCTTCGGAGTCGCGGGCGACGACGACCGCGCGGTGCGGGTACTCGGTCCGCCCGGCGGCGAGGGTGTGCGCGACGTCGGCCAGGTCGAGGTCGACGTCGCCGGCCAGCCGGTCGGCGAGCCGCTCGACCGCGGTGGCGAGCGTTTCCGGCGTCTTCGCCGACACCCGCAGCAGGTGCGCCGGGCGCGGACGGCGGTGCCGCCGCGGCGCGGGTGCCTCTTCCAGCACCAGGTGGGCGTTGGTGCCGCCGACGCCGAAGGAGCTCACGCCCGCCCGGCGCGGGGTGTCGGCGGCTTCCCACTTGGTCACGGTGGTCGCCGGGTGGAACGGGCTCCGGGGGAAGTCGATGCCCGGGTTGGCTTCTTCGTAGTTGATGGTCGGCGGGATGAGGCCGTGTTCCATCGCCAGCACGGTCTTGATCAGCGCCACGACACCGGCGGCCTGCGACAGGTGGCCGATGTTCGACTTCACCGAGCCGATCGCGCACCAGCCGGTGTCCGGGACGCCGTGGCCGTACACAGTGGACAGCGAGGTGATCTCGATCGGGTCGCCCAGCGCCGTTCCGGTGCCGTGGGCCTCGACGTAGCCGATCGTGCGCGGGTTGACCCCGGCCATGCCGACCGCCTGCGCGATGGCCTCGGTCTGCCCGGCGACGCTGGGCGCGGAGAAGCCGACCTTCGTGGCGCCGTCGTTGTTGATCGCGTTGCCGAGCACGACCGCGCGGATGTGGTCGCCGTCCTCCAGCGCCTGGGAGAGCCGCTTGACCAGGACGACGCCGACGCCGCTGCTCCACACCGTGCCGTTGGCGCCGGCGTCGAACGCGCGCACGTGCCCGTCCGGCGAGGTGAAGCCCTCGACGCCCATGTACCCGATGCCGTGCGGCATCTCCAGGTTCACGCCGCCGGCCAGCGCGAGGTCGCACTCGCCGTTGCGCAGCGCCTCGCACGCCAGGTGCACCGCGACCAGCGACGTCGAGCACGCCGTGTGGATCGCGAGGCTCGGGCCGCGCAGGTTCAGCTTGTAGGACACCGACGTGGTCAGGTAGCTGGGCTGGTTGCCGGTGGACATCCCGATGCCGCCGTGCTGCGAGGCCAGCACACGCTCGTTGCGCAGCAGGTTTTCGATCAGGTAGCCGGTCCGCCCGGTGCCGCCGTAGACGCCGATCGCGCCGCCGTAGCGGGCCGGGTCGTAGCCGCCGTCGGTCAGCGCCGAATGGCACGCCTCGAGGAAGACCCGGTGCTGCGGGTCGGTGATCTCGGCTTCGCGGCTGGTCATCCCGAACAGGTCGGCGTCGAACTCGTCGAAGCCGTCGACCACGGTCGTCGCGTTGACCCAGCTGGGATCGTCCAAAGTGGCCGGGTCGGCGCCCCGGGCGAGCAGTTCTTCCCGGGTGGCGGGCTTGATGGACTCGACGCCGTCGACGAGGTTGCGCCAGAACTGCCGGAGGTCACCGGCGCCGGGGACACGGGCGGCCATGCCGACGATGGCGATGGGTTCGGCGCCCGGTTCGAGGTCGTTCGTCACTGGTGTCGCTCCTGTTCGTGGCCGGTTGTGCCGGCACTGCGGCGGGGTCTTCTGGACGGGGTGCGCCCCCGGCGGGCGGCGACCCGCTCGGCGGCCCTGGCGAGTTCCGGGCTGGGCGCGGCCCCCGCGTGGAGGTGGGTGGCGAGGGCGCGGACGGTGGGGTGGGTGAACAGGTCGACCATCGGGATGCGGCGGCCGAGCCGGGCGGTGACCTCGGCGTGCACCTTCGCCAGGGCGAGCGAATGCCCGCCGACGTCGAAGAAGTTGTCGGTCACCCGGACGGCGTCGAGGCCGAGCACTTCCCGCCAGGTGGCGGCGATCAGCGCCTCGGTCGCCGCCAGCGCGGCCGGGTCGACGACCGGTGCCGGCTCGGCTTTCGGCCGCGCGGCCGCTTCCGGTGCGGCCGTGCGGACCGAGGCCCGCGGGAGTTCCGGCGCGCACGCCCCGGCCGGCCGGTCCGGCTCGGCGGCCAGCGCCGCGAGGAGCGCGGTGAAGTCCTCGGCGAGCGCCGCCACCCGGGCCGCGTCGAACAGGTCCGGGTTGTACAGCAGCTCGACGCCGTGCCCGAGGACGTAGACGGTCAGGTCGAACGGCGAACCGGGCTTCTCGACCGGCACCCACGTTCCCCGCAGCCCGGGCAGGTCGAGCCGGGGTTCGGTGAAGTTCAGGACGTTCACCATCACCTGCACCAGCGGCGCCCGCGAAGGGTCGCGGGGTACGCCGAGCGCGCCGACGAGCCGGTCGATCGGCGCCGCCGGGTGCGCGGTGGCGGCCAGCAGCTCCTCGCCGCCGCGCCGGACGAGCGTGGTGAAGTCCGCGTCCGCGGCGCGCAGCCGCACCGGGACGATGTCCACGAAGAACCCGGCGACGTCCTGGGTTTCGGCCAGCTGCCGGTCCGCGACGACGGTGGCGACCAGGTGGTCGTCCCCGCCGGTGAGCCGGTGCAGCAGCTGCCCGAACGCGGCGAGCACCACGCCCGCGCGGGTGGTTCCGGTGCGGGTGGCCAGCGCTGCGACGGCCTCGGCGACGCCGTCGGGGAAGGCCTGGTGGTGCGTCGCGCCGCGGTAGGTCTGGACGGCCGGGCGCGGCCGGTCCCGCGGGAGGTCCACTGTGGACGGCGCGCCCGCGAGGTGCTCGGTCCACCAGGCGAGGTCGACGGCTTCGCGACGGCCGTCGCGCTCGGCGCGCCACACCGCGTAGTCCGCATAGGACACCGGCAGCGGCGGCAGGGGTTCGCCGCGGTAGGCCGCGGCGAGGTCCGCGCAGAGCAGTTCCTGCGACCAGCCGTCGAACACGGCGTGGTGCAGTGTGAAGCCGAGCACGTGGTCCTCGGGCCCCAGCTCGTAGAGCCGCACGCGCCACGGCGCTTCGCGGTCGAGCCGGACCGGTGCCGCCGCGTCGGCGGCCAGCCGCTCACCGACGGCGGCCTCGGTCAGCGGGAGCACCGGCAGCTCGACGTCGGCCGGGGGCAGGCAGTCCGCCCGCGGGACGCCGTCGACCGGCCGGATCCGCCAGCGCAGCACGTCGTGCCGTTCGGCGACCGCGCGAAGGGCCGCGCGCAGCGCGCCGACGTCGAGCGGTCCGGTCAGCCGGAACGCCATCGCGATGTTGTACGGCGCCGCGTCCGGGGCGAGCTGGTCGAGGAACCACAGCCGCCGCTGGGGCGGGGACAGCGCGGGCGCGTGACCGGTGGTCAAGCCCGGGCCGGTGAGCGGGGCGGCCGCGGCCACCCGCCGCGTCAGCTCCTCGAGCGTCCGCCCCGCGAAGACGTCCTCGACGGACACATCGGCGGCGAGGTCCTTCCGGAGGGCCGCCACCAGCCGCATCGCCGCGATCGAGTCGCCACCGGACAGCAGGAAGTCGGGTCCGGCACCGGCCCCCAGCACCCGCCGCCACACCTCGGCGACCGGCGAGCCGCCCAGGTCACCGACCGGTGCGTCTTCGGCGAGCGCCCGCAACGCGGGCCGGTCGACCTTCCCGGTGACGGGGTTGACCGGCAGCACGTCCAGCCGCCGGACGACGGCCGGGCGCATCGCCTCGGTGAGCCGCTCCCCCGCGTACGCGTGCAGGTCCACATCGGACGGTGCCGACGCCGGGCTGAGGAACGCGACCAGCCGGGTGCCGCCCGGACCGGGCACGGCTTCGACGGCGACGGCACCGACGTCCGGGTGCGCGCCCAGCGCGGCCTCGACTTCGCCGAGTTCGATGCGCTGCCCGCGGATCTTCACCTGCCGGTCGGCGCGGCCGGCGAACTCCAGCCTGCCGTCGAGGCGGAGCCGGGCCAGGTCGCCGGTGCGGTAGAGCCGCTCCCCCGGCGTGAACGGGTCCTCGACGAACTTCCGCGCGGTCAGTTCCGGGCTGCCGAGGTAGCCCGCGGCGAGCCCGGGCCCGCCGATGACCAGTTCGCCGACCTCACCCGGCGCGACGGGCCGCAGTTCGCCGTCGACGACGTGGGCGCGGTGCCACGGCGTCGGCGTCCCCAGCGGCAGCGGGTCGGCGGGCACGCCGGTCACCTCGTCGGTGACCACGACGACGGTGGTCTCGGTCGGGCCGTAGACGTGGAAGAACCGGCGCCCGGGCAGCCAGCGGGCGACCAGTTCGGCGGGCACCGGCTCGCCGCCGCAGGCCACGGTCCGCCAGCCGGGTACGTCGGCGGGGTCGAGCAGCGACAGCAGCGTCGGGGTGATGAAGCCCCAGTTCACGTCGTGCTCGACGATGAACCGGCGCAGCCGTTCCGGGTCCGCCCGGTCGGCCGTCCCGGCCAGCTGCACCGAGCCGCCGACCGCCAGCGGCACGAAGACGTCCATCGTGAAGGCGTCGAACCCCAGGGAGGAGATGCCGAGCGTCCGCGTGCCGGGGCCGACGCCGAGCCGGCCGGCGAACCCGGTGACGAACGCGACGACGTTGCGGTGGCTGGTGAGCACGCCCTTGGGCCGCCCGGTCGAGCCGGACGTGTAGAGCACGTGCGCGGTCGTGTCCGGCGTGGCCGGGCAGGTGCCGGGCGCGGCGGGCGGCGGGACGTCGATCCCCGTTCCCGCACCGAATTCGGCGACCGCGGCGTCCCCGACGACGACGGACACCCCGGCGTCGGCGGCGATCCCCGTCAGGCGGGCACGTGGCCCGCCCGGATCGAGCGGGACGTAGGCGCCGCCCGACAGCAGCACTCCGAGCACCGTGCTCACGAGGGCGGGCGTCCGGTGGGCGCACACGCCGACCCGGGTCCCCGGGCCCACCCCGCGTTCGCGCAGGGCGTCCGCGACGCCCCAGGCCGCGGCGACGAGCTCAGCGTAGGTGAGCCGGGTGGTGCCCTGCCGCACGGCGAGCGCGTCCGGCGTCTTCTCCGCCTGCGCCAGGACCAGGCCGGCGACCGTGGTGTCCGGAAAGGACAGCGGTGGGCCGTGCGTGCCCGCGACGGGCAGCGTGTCGGTCACGAAGAACTCCCCAGTTCGGTCCGGTCGCGGTGGCGGCCGGGTGGTGGTGCGTGCGGCTCACGGGTGGTGTCCCGGAACCGGCGGGTCGATCCAGAACCTGCCGCGCTGGAACGGATAGCCGGGTAGCGGCACCCGGCCCGGCTCCGCGCCGTCGTGGCGGGCGGTCCAGTCGACGTCGGCGCCGCCGGTCCAGCGGAGGGCCAGCTCCCTGGCCGCGCCCGGCGGGCCGGCGACGTCGCCGCCCTCGGCCAGCAGGGTGTCGAGGGCCTCGACGGCTTCCTCGGCGGTCGAAGCGACCACGGCCGCGCGGCCGGCGAACTCCCGGCGGCCGACGGCGAGGGTGTAAGCGGCGTCGGCGAGGTCCGGCGGGTCGGCCGCGAGCCGGTCACGCACCGCGGACAGCGCCTCCCGCAACGCTTGCGGGTCGCGCGCCGAGATCGGCAGGACGTGCGGGCCCTCGGCGGTCACGCGCGGGCCCGGCGCCGGTGCTTCTTCGACGACGACGTGGACGTTGGTCCCGCCCATGCCGAACGCGCTGACCCCCGCCACCCGGCGGGGCGCGTCGGGCCAGTCGGTCGCCTTGACCGGCACGAAGCACGGGCCGCCGGCCAGGTCGATCTCCGGGTGCGGCGCGGTGAAGTGCAGGTTCGGCGGGATCACGCCGTGGCGCACCGCAAGCACGGCCTTGATCAGCCCGGCCACCCCGGCGGCCGCGTCCAGGTGCCCGATGTTCGTCTTGACCGAACCGAGCGCGCACGTCCCGGGCGGGACGTCGCGGTACACCCGGTTGAGCGCGGCGACCTCGATCGCGTCGCCCAGCGGGGTGCCGCTGCCGTGCGCTTCGATCAGGCCCACGTCGGCCGGGTCGACCTCGGCCACGGCGAGCGCCTCGGCGATCGCGGCCGCCTGGCCCGCCGGGCTCGGCACGGCGTACCCGGCGCGGTCGGCGCCGTCGTTGGTCATCGCCCAGCCGGGCAGCACGGCGTGGATGTGGTCGCGGTCGGCGAGCGCGTCCGACAGCCGCCGCAGCACGACGACCCCGGCGCCGGACCCGAAGCCGGCCCCGTCCGCGGCCACGTCGAACGAGCGGCAGCGGCCGTCCGCCGACGCCATTCCGCCCGCGCGGTACCGCGGCCACGTCACGCTCACGCCCCCGGCGATCGCCAGGTCGCAGCGGTATTCGGCGAGGCTCTGCGCGGCCAGGCCGACCGCGGCGAGCGAGCTGGAGCAGGCACTTTGGACGGCGAGGGCGGGCCCGGTCAGCCCGAGCCGGTAGGCGACCTGGCCGGGCAGGTGGTCGGTGAGCTGGCGCCCGAGCAGCCGGCCTTCCCAGTCGTCCGGGTCGACGTCGCCGGTCACCGCCGGGTTCCCGAAGAGGTGGAAGAGGAAGTACCGGTTGACCCCGGCGGAGGTGAACACCCCGACCGGGCCGTGTTCCCGCGCCGGGTCGCGGCCCGCGTCCTCCAGCGCCCGCCACGCCGTCTCCAGGAACAGGCGGTGCTGCGGGTCGGTGCGGGCCGCTTCCTCCGCGGTGAACCCGAAGAACCCGGCGTCGAAGTCTTCGACCCCGCCGAGGCGGCCGCCGGCCCGCACGTGCGCGGGGTCGGCGCGCAGGCCGGGCCCGATGCCGAGCGCGGCCAGCTCGTCGTCGGCGTAGTCGTGGATCGCGTCGACGCCCGCGCAGAGGTTCCACCAGAACGCGTCCGCGTCCGGCGCGCCGGGGAACCGGCAGGCGAGCCCGACGACGGCGATCAGGTCGCTGCCCGGCTCGTCGTCGTCCGGCTCGGCCACCGCGGTGCGCGGACCGTCCGAAGCAGCCGGTTCCAGGTAGGCGGCCTGCGCCGCGACCGTCGGGTGCTCCAGCAGGCCGAGCAGCGGGACGTCCACGCCGGACTCCGCGGCCAGCCGCTGCTGGACCCGGCCCAGCAGCAGGGAGTGCCCGCCGACGTCGAAGAAGGCGTCGTCGACGCCGAACCCGTCGTGCCCCAGCACCGCGGCCCAGATCGCGTGCACCCGCCGTTGCGCCGCGGTCATCGGCCCGGCCTCGACGGGCGCGGCCGGGCGCGGGTCCGGAAGAGCTTCCTCGTCCAGCTTCCCGGTGACCGTGAGCGGGAACGCCGGGACGGCGACGACCGCGGCGGGCACCGAATGCGCGGGCAGCACGTCGGCCAGTGCGGCCCGCCACGCCGTCACGTCCGGTTCCCCGGCCGGCACGACGTAGGCGAGCAGCTCGCCGTCCCGCACGATCGCGCGCGCTTCGGCGACGCCGGGCTGTTCGCCGAGGCGGGCTTCGACCTCGGTCAGCTCGACGCGGAACCCGCGCACCTTGACCTGCCGGTCGAGGCGGCCGAGGCAGACCAGGGTGCCGTCCGGCCGGACCTCGCCGAGGTCGCCGGTGCGGTAGCTGCGGACGCCGTCGGCGGTGGTGCCGAACGCCGGGCCCGGCTGGTCGAAGTAGCCGTCGACCAGGTATTCGCCGCTGACTTCGAGTTCGCCGCCCTCGAGCACGGTGAGCGCGTAGCCGGGCAGCGCGGTGCCGATCGGCAGCGGGCCGGTGGCGTCGGCCGGGACGTCGGCGGCGGTCAGCCGGTACTGCGCGGCGAAGGTCACCTCGGTCGCGCCGTACCCGTTGACGTACACGCAATCCGCGGCGAAGCGGCCGCGGCGGACGTCGGCGTAGGTCGCCTGCTCACCACCCAGCAGGACGGTCCGCACCGCGGGCAGGTCGCCCTCGAGCGCGTCGAGGAGGTAGCGGTAGACCGTCGGCGTCGAGTGGTAGACGGTGACCTGGTGCCGGGCGAGTTCGCGCGCGGCGTGGGCCACGCCGTGGGCGCGCACGTCCACCGGCACCACGGCGGCGCCGGTCAGCAGCGCCGGGTAGAGGTCCGGGATCGCCGCGTCGAAGCCGAAGGAAGCCAGCAGGCTGAGCCGGTCGGCGGCGGTGACGGCGAGCGTCGCGATCTGGTTGTCCACCACGTGCAGCAGGTTGCGGTGGGTCTGCGCGACCGCCTTCGGCGTGCCGGTGGAGCCGGAGGTGAACAGCACGTAGGCCGGCGCGGCCGGGTCCGGGTCGGGCACCGGCAGCGGCGCGGTGTCCGCACCGGACCGGACGACCCGCGCGGAAGCGTTGCGGCACAACGCTTCCGCGAGGTCGCCGTGCTCGGGGACGGTGAGCACGGCCGACACGCGGGCCGCCGCGATCTGGTGGGCGAGGCGGTCCCGCGGGAACGTCGGGTCGAGCGGAACGTACGCGCAGCCCGCGGCCAGGGTGCCGAGGATCGCGGCGATCGCGGCGGTCCCGTGCCCGGTGAGCAGGCCGACGAACTCACCCGGCCGGACGCCGGCGTCGAGCAGCCGGGCGGCGTGCCCGCCGGCCAGCTCCGCCAGCCGCGCGTAGCTGACCACCGAGTCGTGCTCGACCACGGCGATCCGGTCGGGTGACTGCCGCGCGATTCCCGCGAAACGTCTGATGCAGCCGTCTTGCGTCATCGCCGGGTATCGGCTCCCGACGGCGAATGGGCGCGCGGAAACCACGGCGGTGACGTCGACTTCATCTCACTCCCCAGTGCGATTCATGGTGAAGAATCACGCAAGGTTAAGGCTCAAGACGCCGCGGGGGGATACGCAATCCGCAGAGTTCAGCCGAATGACCTATCGATCCTGGACCAGACGCACGAGTTCGCCACGCGATCCATGATCGAACCCGGCCCACCCGCCACTGTGGACACCCGATCCACTACTGCACGTGACCACCAGCGAATTGTTCCCTTTGCCGGTCGGATATTCACCGACAATCCATTTCACGAAATCGATCCAGAATCGAGCAGCCGCGCGACGCGGGCCTCGGTGTCCACACTGGACTGCGGGTTCTGGCCCGTGACGAGGTTCTGCTCAGCGACGACCGTGCTCGACCACGGCGCGCCCGGCGTCACGGCGGCACCCTGCTCACGCAGCCGCGCCTCGACGAAGAACGGCGTCCGCTCCCCCAGGCCGCCCTGGCGTTCTTCGTCGTCGCTGAAGGAAGTCATCACGCGCCCGGCGAAGGCGAACGTCCCGTCGTCCCGGCGGGCGGCGAGGAGCCCGGCGACGCCGTGGCACAGCGCCGCGACGAGCTTGCCCGCGTCGTCCGCGGCGACCAGCAGCCGCCCGAGCGCGGGATCGGTGGCCAGGTCGGCCATCGGCCCGTGCCCGCCGGGCAAGTAGAGCGCATCGTAGCCGTCGACGGTCGCGTCGGCCAGCTTCAGCGGCGCGGCCAGGCCGTCGAGCGCGTCGAGGTACGCGCGGTACTTCGCGCCGGCCACGGGGTCGACGCCGCCGCGCTCGTCGAAGCTGACCGGGTCGGCGACCGGCTGCCGCCCCTCCGGGGTGGCGACGTCGACGCGGTGCCCGGCCTCGGTGAGCACCCGGTGCGACTCGGCGACCTCCTCGGCCCAGAAGCCGGTCGGGTGGTCGGTGCCGTCGGCGAGGCGCAGCCGGCCGGCGGCCGAAACGATCATCAGGATCCGTGCCATGTCGGGGTTTTCCTTGTCCGCGGGACCCGGTGCCCCGCACGCCGGGGTCAACCGCGCGAGCCCGGCCGGTAGTCCGCCGCGGCCGGTACCATCCATAACGGTGCTTATGGAAGGTGGCTTGCGTGCCAAGTCTGGATCTGCTCAGCACGTTCGTCGCGGTCTACCGCCGCGGCTCGCTCTCGGCCGCCGCGGCGGAGCTGGGCCTGACCCAGCCCGCCGTCACCGGCCAGCTGTCGAGGCTGGAGAAGGAGCTGGGCGAGCCGCTGTTCACCCGGTCCCGCCACGGCGCCGCGCCGACTGCCCGCGCGGTCGAGCTGGCCGCGCGCGTCGGCACCCGGATCGACGAACTGCGGGGCGCGCTCACGCCCGGCCCGGACGACGCCGTCCCGCTCGGCAAGGTCGCGCTCGGCGGCGCGAGCGACGCGATGGCGACCCGGGTACTGCCCGCGCTCACCCCGCTGGTCACGCGCGGGCTCCAGCTCACCGTGACACTCGGCCTCGCCGAGGAACTGCTGGCCGCGCTCACCGCGGCCCGTCTCGACCTCGTCGTCTCGTCGGTGCGGCCGCGCGACCGCGCGCTGACCGCGACCCCGATGATCGACGAAGAGTTCGTCCTGGTCGCCGCCCCGGCCCTGGCCCGCGGCGTCGACCCGGCCCGGCTGGCGGCCGACCCGGTCGGCGCGCTGGCGGCGTTGCCGCTCGTGGCCTACGCCGAGGAGCTGCCGATCATCCGCCGCTACTGGCGCAGCGAGTTCGGCAGGCGCCCGCCGAACCGGGTCGCGGTGGTGGTCCCGGACCTGCGCGCGGTCCTGGCGGTGGTGATCGCGGGCGCGGGCGCGACGGTCCTGCCCCGCTACCTCGCGGCGGCGGCGCTGGAGGCGGGCTCGGTCGAGCTGGTCCACGAGCCCGAGACCCCACCGCTCAACACCTGGTACCTGGTCACCCGCACGACGCCGCCCCGCCCGGCGGTGAGCCTGGTGCGCGACCGCCTGCTCCAGCGCGCCCAAGCCTGGGGCTCGCTCTAGCAGGCTCCCGCCGTGCTCACTCCCCGCCGCGCGCGGCTCAGCCCGCGTTGGCCAGGAGGTCTCCGCCCGCCGGGGCGCTCTGCATCAGGCACGCGTGGCACGGCATGCCGCGCAGCCCGTCGAGCACCTCGGCCTCGCCGGGGAAGATCGACTCGCCGCACAGCGCCGTCAGGTGCCCCGGGACCGGGCCCGCCGGGACGGGGATCAGGTGGCAGACGCGTCTGCTTTCGCCCACGACGCCTCGGCGAAGCCGCACCAACGCGAGCATCCCACCGTTCTCACCCATAGCCGAACGGTAGGCCGAACGGCCGATCACGGCTTCGTGCCCGCGACCCAATGATCTCCGCCACCGGTGGTCCGCGGCACCAAAGTCACGCCGCGGCCAGCACGGCTGCCCCGAGCCGGCGGCACAGGTTGAGCGCCAGCTCGACGTCGAGCCGTCCCTCGCCGAGCCCGCGCGGCAGCAGCTCCTGCGCCTTGCGGACGCGGTACTGGACGGAGTTCTTGTGCATCGTCAGCTCGGCCGCCGACGCGGTGTAGCTGCCGCCGGAAGCGAGGAACACCCGCAGCGTCTCGCGCAGCCGCCCGCAGTTCTCGTCGTCGGCCGACAGCGGCCCGAGCGTGCTCGCGACCCACAGGCGCGCCGCGTTGAGGTCGCTCGTCATCAGCGCGACCGTGCCGACTTCCCGGAACGTCAGGACGCGGTCGCAGTGTTCGCCGGCGGCCAGGGCCAGCGCGTGCACCCGGCGGGCCTGCTGGTGGGTGTCGCGGAAGCCGTCGACGCCGGTGCCGGGGTCGCCGACGGTCACCCGCACGCCCGGATCGGCGTCCGCGAGGGCCGCGTCGAGGTCTTCCCGCCGGACCGCCTCGACCGGCAGCCACGCCCACGCGCCGGCTTCGTCGCGGGGCACGAACAGCGGGCGGCCCGCACCACCGGCGCGTTCGAGCACCGCGCCCGCGACCGATTCCAGGTGCGACAGCACGTCGTGGGCTTCGGACGCGTGCCAGACGACCAGCCCGACGTGCGTGCCGCGCAGCCGGTAGCCGATCACCGCCTCGGCGGCGTCGACGTCGGGCGGGCCGCCGTTCTCGCTGAGCAGGTCCAGCACCTTGGCCGCCCGCGCGGCGCTCCGGTTGAGCAGCCACCGGTCGCGTTCGTCCTGGTAGACGCCGACGAGCTGGCGGACCACCCGGGTGATGAACTCGTAGGCGACCTTCAGCAGCCGGCGCATCATGGCGCCGAGCAGCGCCGCGTCGTCGACGACCCGGATGCACTCCTGGAACCCGAAGTCGAGCATCGCGGCCTGGCCGAGGTCGTACGCGCGGATCAGGTCGAACACCGGCGTGCCGCGCTGCGCCAGCCGCCGCGCGTACTCCATCGCCGCGGCCGGCGGCTCGACGGTCGCCGGGTCGATGCCGTGCCGGAAGATCTGCAGCGCGGTCTCGATGTTCTGGTAGACGCTCGCCGACAGCAGGCTCACCATGCGCTCGTCGTCGTTGACCAGCTGCGGCAGGTCGGCCGCGTACAGCTGGATCAGTTCGCCGGTGAGTTCGTCCGCGCGGCCCGCCAGTGCGGCGGCCATCTGCCGGATGCGCTCCGAGACGACTTCTTCGTCCACCATGGAGCCACTCTACGGGGTATGGATCAAGCTATTCGAGGAACACGTCGATCAAGTCGAACGTCGCATCGGGAGCCTGCAGCGCCGGCATGTGCCCGGCGCCCGGGACGACCTCGAACCGGGCGTCGGCGAACGCGGCCGCGTAGGCCTTGCCGAAGGCCGGCGGGACGACGGTGTCGTCCTCGCCCCAGATGAGCAGCGCCGGGATCCGGACCC
The DNA here is from genome assembly GCF_040648295.1 of Amycolatopsis sp. NPDC049159. NCBI lineage: Bacteria > Bacillati > Actinomycetota > Actinomycetes > Pseudonocardiales > Pseudonocardiaceae > Amycolatopsis > Amycolatopsis sp. NPDC049159. The sequence goes on along the minus strand of NZ_JBEZDL010000006.1, from coordinate 164,173 downwards.
GCGCCAGGCGGCGCAACAGTTTCGGATCGGCCAGGCCGGGGCCGGCGTAGGTCCGCAGCGCCTCCAGGTCGGCCGGGTTCGGCCCCGGCGCGCCGGGCGGCAGCTGCGGCGCACCGGCCGGCGGCTGCGGCATCCGCACGGGGACGCCGTCGACCTCGGGACCGATGGCGTCGAGCAGCACGAGCTTGCCGAGCCGCCGCCCCCGGTCGCGGACGGCCAGCTCGGCCGCGACCCAGCCGCCGAAGGAGCTGGCCACCACGGTGACGTCCGTGAGGTCTTCGTCCTCGAGCAGCTCGAGGTAGGCCAGCGCGAGGTCGTCGACGCCGGTGCACCAGTCCGGGCGCGGGGTGCCCGACCAGCCCGGGTGCGTCGGGGCGAGCACCCGGGCGCGCGGCGCGAAGTACTCGACGATCGAGGCGACGCCGCGGGGTCCGGCGCCGCCGTGCAGCACCAGCACCGTCCGGTCGCCGGCACCGGTGTCGAGGAGGTCGAAGGTCATGGTGGTCCCTTTCGTCAGTGGCGGGCGGCGAACCGGGTCATCTGCTCGACCATCGCGGCGGGCGCGCCGGGGGCGAAGCAGGCTTCGAGGTTGTCCGCCGAGTCCCGGGCGGCGGCTTCCGCACGGGGGAACATCGCGGCTTCGTAGGCCGAGAGAGCGCTTTCGACGTCGTCGTGCCCGGCCAGCGCGAGGGCCAGTTCGGCGGCGTCGAGCATGGCGAGGTTCGCGCCCTCGCCGGCGAAGGGTGACATCACGTGTGCGGCATCGCCCAGAAGTGTCACACCCGGGACGCGCGCCCAGCGGTGCCCGACCGGCAGGGCGTGGATCGGCCGCGGGATCAGGGCACCGTCGCTTTCCGCGATGAGCGCCCGGAGCCCGGCGTCGAAGTCCGCGAAGACCTCGAGCAACCGGTCCCGCTCGGCGAAGTCCGCGACCGCGGCGGGATCCGCGGTCTCGACGGCGGCGTACACCCGGATCCACCCGCCGCCGGTGCGCTGGGCGATCAGCCCCTTCCCCGCGGCGAGCGCGAACATCGACCCGGCGCCGACCAGCGCCGCCACCGCCGGGTGCCGGTCGTCCACATCGGACAGCCGAGCCTCCACGAAGGACAGCCCGGAGTAGCGCGGCACGGCGTCCGACAGCAGCGGGCGGACCTTCGACCACGCGCCGTCCGCGCCGACCACCAGATCGGCTTCGACGACTTCGCCGGTGTCCAGGGTGAGCCGCCCGGGCGCCACCGCGGTCACCTTGGCACCCCAGCGGACCACTCCGTCCGGCAGCGATTCGACGAGGATCCGCTTGAGGGCACCGCGGTCGATCTCGGGCCGGGTGCCCCCGCTTTCTTCGGCGGCCTCTTCGAACCGGACGACGCCGTGGCGGTCGAGGATCCGCAGGGCTTCGCCTTCTTCCCGGGCGAGGGCCCGGAATCCGTCGAGCAGGCCGGCTTCGGCCAGGGCACGCAGCCCGGATTCTTCGTGCAGGTCGAGCGTGCCGCCCTGGTCGCGGGCGGTGGGCGTGGCGTCCAGTTCGTACACCGTCGCGGCGATGCCGCGGGTGTGCAGGACGCGGGCCAGGGTGAGCCCACCCAGGCCGCCGCCGGTGATGGCGATCGCGGGCATCAGGACTCCTCGGGTTCGGGGCGCGGGGTGGCGAGCGCGCCGTTGAGCAGCGCGTCGAACGCCCACCTCGTGCGGCGGGGGCCGGGGCCGGACACCAGGTCGGCGGCCAGCGCGGCGATGTGCGGGTGGGTCCGCGGCGACGCCGTCGCCACCGACTCGACCAGGACGTCGTGCTCGCGGGCGGCACCGGGTTTTTCCCGGCGGCTGCCGTGCTCGACGGCGGCCGCGGTGGCGCTCAGCAGCAGCGCGTCGACCGCCCACGCCGCCTGCCCCGGTGCCATGCCGCCTTCGTCGAGCAGCGCGAGCACGCGCTCGACGAGCGTGAAGTAGTTCGGCCCGCTCAGCCGCGTCACCAGCGCGACGCGGGCCAGGCTGGGGTGCGCGAACAGCACCGCCCGGTAGGAGTCCAGCACCGCCCACAGGCGTTCGCGCCAGTCCCCCTCCCCGCCGAGGTCGACCTCGGCGAGCAGCTCGTCGAGCACCGCGGCGTGCAGTTCCTCGGTGTCCTTGACGTAGACGTAGAGCGACGCGGCCCCGGTGTCGAGCTCCTTGGCGAGCCGTCGCATGGTGACGCGCTCGACGCCTTCGGCGCGCATCAGCGCGACCGCTGTCGCCACGATGCCGTCACGCGTCAACGCCGGCTTCGCCGGGCGCTCCCGCCGGTTGTACGTGCTGTCCGGTGCCATGCCACCACCATAGCGAACATGTTCGTGACGAACGTGTTCGGGTGCGCCACGTCACCGTCAGGGTACGGTTCGAGTCCTCAGAATTTTCTCAGAACAATGTTCAGGGTCAATGGTTCGGAAACATTCCCGAAACACCGGAGCGGACCACTCCGCAAACTGGTCTGGACCACTGGATCAAGATCACCCGGACGGCGGTTTTACGTTGCCTGCGGCCGGAAACTCCAGTGAATACCATTACTTAAATGTGCTTAACCGACCTTAGGACCTTGTGACGAGTCACTGACGGACGGTATATCTGGGCGCGTACCGAATTCGCAGCGGCCGGTCCCTCCCCCGGCCGGTTCGATGCCGCCCAGCACCGACACCGGAGGCACCATGCACCGCCTGGACCCGGCCCGCGAGCACGTCATCGGGCTGTACCGCATCGTCATCGGCTTCTTGTTCGCCTGCCACGGCCTCAAGACCCTGTTCGGCCTGTTCGGCGCGAAGGCCCCCACGGCCGTCGGCGCCTGGCCGGGCTGGTGGGCCGCGCTCATCCAGCTCGTCTGCGGCGTGCTCGTCTGCGTCGGCTTCGGCACCCGGGTCGCCGCCGTGCTCGGCTCCGGCTCGATGGCCTACGCGTACTTCTCCTCGCACGCCCCGGACGGCCTGTTCCCGATCCAGAACGGCGGCGAAGCGGCGACGCTGTTCTGCTGGTCGCTGCTCATCGTCGCGTTCGTGGGCCCCGGCCGCTTCGCGCTCGGCAACCTCGCGACGCGACAGCGGGAAGCACAGCCGGACCGGACCAGCGTCACCGCCTGACGAAGGGAGGGCTCGGCGGCGCCCGCTCCACCGGTGCGCCGCCGGGTTCGCCTAGCGGGAGATGCCCACGCCGCTGCGGGCGTCCGGGCCGTACTTCGCCAGCTCGCCCGCGAGGTCCAGCCGGCCGATGGCCGCGCTCTTCGCGCGGTCCGCGTCGGTCAGCAGCTCGCGCGGGATGATCCAGACCACCTCGAACTCGATGCCGCTGGGGTCCTTGGCGTACAACGACTTCGTGGTGCCGTGGTCCGACGACCCGACCAGCGCGCCCGCCTCGCGGAGCCGGCCCGCGATCCGCTCGAGGTCGCCGAGGGTGTCGACCTCCCACGCGAGGTGGTAGAGCCCCACCGACGTCTGGCCCGCGCCGGAATCCTCGGCGTGCGCGCCGATCTCGAAGAGGCCGAGGTCGTGGTCGTTGGTCGAGCCGGGGGCGCGCAGGAAGGCCGCGCCGCGGTGGGCGTCGCCGCCGTCGATGTAGCCGAAGCCCAGCACGTCCCGGTAGAAGGCGACGCTCTCCGCCAGGTTCCGGACGTAGAGCACGGCGTGGTTCAGGCGAAAGATCGACATCGGGACTCCCGCGCGCGGTACGTAATCGATTGAAGTTTCAACTTAAGGCTACCACGGACCACTCTCGGTAGGTGTCGTGACCGACCGGGCGACAAACCTTCGACACCGGATCGAGGCCCTGGTCAGGCGCCCCGGCGGTTCGTAGGGTGGTTCCACCGCAGGACACCGTGTCAGCTGTCCCGCGGGCGGCGGGGCCCCGGGTCCGACCTTTCCCCGAAGCCAAGTCCGGGGCACCGCCGCGCCTCCCCGGCCGATCGCGCCGCCTTCCCGTCGCCAGTCCTTCGTACCCGGCTCCTGACGCGCACAGTTACCTTAGCCCTAAGCTAGACTTCTTAGCGCTAAGCAATTTGACGCAGAGGAGTCCCCATGCGCATCACCGTGTTCGGCGCGGCCGGCAACGTCGGCCGCCGCGTCGTCGCCGAAGCCGTCGCCCGAGGTCACGAAGTCACCGCCGTCGCCCGCGATCCTCGGCGCGCCGAGGATCTGCCGGTCCCCGTCCGCCCGGGCGACGCCGCGAACCCCGACGACGTCGCCGCGCTCAGCCGGGGCCAGGACCTCGTGATCACGGCGACCCGCCCCGCACCCGGCCGGGAACACGAGCTGGTCGAAGCGACCCGGGGCCTGCTCAAAGGTCTCGCCGGCACCGGCATCCGGCTGCTGGCCGCCGGCGGCGCGGCGAGCCTGCTCACCCCCGCCGGCACGACGGTGCTCGAAGACCCGGGTTTCCCCGCCGAGTTGCGCCCGATCGCCGCGGCATGCCAGGCGCAGCACGACGAATACCGGACCGACACCGCCGTCGACTGGACCTACGCCAGCCCGCCCGCACTCCTGGAACCGGGCGAACGGACCGGCCACTACCGCCTCGGCGGCGACGAACTGCTCGTCGACTCCGACGGCCGGTCGGCGATCTCGATGGAGGACTTCGCGGTCGCGTTGCTGGACGAAGCGGAACGGCCGCGCCACCACCGGACCCGGTTCACCGTCGCGAACTGATTTACATACATACATCATGTATGTAACCTGACCGCATGACGCAACGGAGCGAAACCCTGGGGCAGGAGCACCGCGTCCGGCTGCCCGCCGGCGAGGTGCGGTACTTCGAGCGGGGCTCCGGCGCCCCGGTGGTGTTCGTCCACGGGGTGCTGACGAACGCGGAACTCTGGCGGAAAGTCGTCCCCGACATCGCCGCGGCCGGGTTCCGGTGCCTGGCGCCCGACCTGCCGCTCGGCGCGCACGACCTGCCGATGCGCGCGGACGCCGACCTGTCCCCCACCGGGAACGCCGACGTCATCGCCGGCTTCCTCGAGGCGCTCGACCTCCGCGACGTCACGCTCGTCGCGAACGACACCGGCGGCGCGCTGACGCAGATCGTGCTCAGCCGCCGTCCGGAGCGGGTCGGGCGCGTGGTGCTCACGCCGTCCGACTGCTTCGAGTACTTCTTCCCGCCGATCTTCAAGGCGCTGCCGCCGATCGCGCGGATCCCGGGGTCGATGGCCGTGCTGGGGCAGCTGCTGCGGATCCGAGCGCTGTACCGGCTTCCGCTGCTGTTCGGCTGGGTGACCAAGCGGCCGCTGCCGGACGCGGTCGCGCAGGCCTACCTCGGGCAGCTGCGGAAGTCGGCCGGGGTGCGGCGGGACCTGCGCAAGCTGCTCCGGGAAGTCCATCCGCGGCACACCCTGGCCGCGGCCGAAAAGCTGCGGACCTTCGACCGGCCGGTGCTCCTGGCTTGGGCGGCCGAGGACAAGCTGTTCCCGATCCGGCTCGCGCACCGGCTCGCCGCGCTGCTGCCGGACGCGAAACTCGTCGAGGTGCCCGACTCCTACACGTTCATCTCCGAGGACCAGCCCGCCGTGCTGGCCCGCCACGTCGTCGAGTTCGCGGGTGCCGTGGCAGATTAGGCGGGTGCGACGTACCCAGCAGGACCGTTCCGCCGGCACGAAGGCCGCCTTGGTCACCGCCGCGCGCGAGCTGTTCGCCAGCCGTGGCTACCAGGCCGTGCCGGCGGACGAGATCACCCGCGCCGCCGGCGTCACCCGGGGCGCGCTGTACCACCACTACGCCGACAAGCAGGGCCTGTTCCGCGCCGTCGTCGAGGAGCTCGAGCGCGAGCTGACCCGAGAGGTCGAAGCCGCGTTCGCCGGCGCCGCGGACCCGCTGACCGGCATGCTGCAGGGCCTGGGCGTCTTCCTCGACGCCTGCCTGCGCGAAGAGGTCCGCCGCATCTCGCTCACCGACGCCCCGGCCGTGCTGGGCTGGGAGGTCTGGCGCGAGATCGAGGCGGAGTACGGCCTCGGCCTGCTCGTCACCGTGCTGGAGCAGGCCAGGGCGGACGGGCTGATCGTCGAGCAGCCCGTCCGCGCCCTGGCCCAGCTCGTGCTCAGCGCGGTGATGGAGTCGGCGCGGATGATCGCCGCGGCGGCCGACCCCGCGACGACCCGCGCCGAGGTCCAGCAGGTACTGGGCGGCTGGCTCGGGAGCCTGCTGCGGACCTAGCTGTGATGTCCGGGGAAGTTGGTCAGCCGGGTGACCGGCGGCTTGCCGCCGGTTGAGCTGTGGGGTCGGTGGTGATTGTAGAAGTGCAGTCAGCCCGGTAGCGCTGCTCGGCGTTGTTGCTCGCAGGGATAGAAGCGGGCGAAGGCCCATCCCTCGGTCAGTGTCCGGTGGAACCGTCCGCTCTTGCCGTTGGTCTGCGGCCGGTAGGGGCGGGCAGGACCCGTTCGACGGTGACCCCGCGGTCGGCGAACCAGGCCACTGCCCGGTGCAAAACCGCGGTGGCGGTGGCTGCGGTCTCGGGGGTGGCGCGTTTGTTGCGGTCGCCTTGGGCGCATCCGCCGAAGCGGCGCCCGCCGCTGTCGGGGATGTTGCCGAACTCGGTGACATCGACATGGATCAGCGATCCGGGACAGGCGTGTTCGTAGCGGCGCAAGGGGTTCGCCGGTGACCCGGTCGATGTGGGTGAGTCGCAGGCGGGTGCGTGGGGTCAGGGTGGCGTTAGGGTTGGACACGAAGGCCTCCGGTGGGTGAAGCGGTTCCTGGACAGCTCCACTTCACATCCGGAGGCCTTCACCTGTCTGCACGACAGGCGCCACCAGGTCACCTCAACTCGGGACAACGTCCCTGGACATCACACCGCGCGTCCGGAAGGTGCTCAGCACCGCGGCGCCGACCTCCGTGCTGGAGACCAGCCGCAGGTCCGCGGGCGCCGCGCCGTCGAAGAGCCGGCGGCCGGCCCCGGCCAGGCTCGGGAACACGAGCAGCCGGTACTCGTCGACCAGGCCGCGGCGGCCGAGCGCCTGCGCGACCCCGAGCGAGCCGATGACGATCAGGTCCCCGTCGTGGCGCTCGGCCACCTCGATCGGATCCCCTGGCAGCAGCGTGGAGTTCTGCCACGCCGACACGTCGGTCAACGTCCGCGAGACGACCAGCTTCCGGGCCGCGTTGAGCCGGGCGGAGAACTCGTCGGTGCGGCCGGGCCAGAGCTTCGAGAAGAGCTCCCACGTGGTGCGCCCGAGCAGCAGGGTGCCGGTTTCCAGCAGGGTGCCGAGCCGGAACTTGTCCCCGGCGACGGCTTCCGGGCCGTGCCGGAACGCCCAGCCGCCGGTGGCGGTGCCGCCGGAGCCGTCCGGGTCCTCGGCGACGCCGTCCAGGGTGACGAACTCGGTGACGATGACGCTCATGACTGCTCCCGGTGGGTCCCGCCGCGCCCCCTTGGCGCGGCCTCACCGGTACCTACCAGCGGCGGCCGCCGGATTCATCGGCCGCCGCCGGAAAAGTTTCTTACGCCGTGACGAGGGACAGGCCGTAGGCCTGCAGGATCTCGTTCACCGGCTGGAACCACGTCTCGCCGCCGGAGCTGCAGTTGCCCCAGCCGCCCGAGGTCACGCCCTGGGCCTGGTCACCGGTGATGAACGAACCGCCGGAGTCGCCGGGCTCGGCACAGACGTTGGTCCGCGTCATCTGGTAGACCGCGCCCTGGGAGTAGTTGACCGTCTCGTTGAGACCCAGCACCGTGCCGCAGTGCCAGTGCGTCGTCGAGCCCGAGCGGCACACCGACGTGCCGACCGGCGCGACCCAGGAGCCGCGGACGAGCGCGTCGCTGACCGTGCCCCAGCCGAGCACGACCGGCGCGGTCCACCAGCCGTTGCCGATGCGGATGAACGAGTAGTCGTTGCCGGGGAAGGAAGAGCCGGCGAAGCTGCCCATCGCCGAGCCGTCCCAGCCGACGACCGAGCTGCCCGCGCCGCCGCAGTGCCCGGCGCTGACGAAGCCGCCCTGCACGGAGAACCCGATCGAGCAGCGGGTGTTGCCGTTGATGTAGTACGGGTCGCCACCGACGGTGCCCGCCGACAACGGCTGCGCGGCCGGCGCGCTCGCCACGGTCACCGGGCCCGACTTCGCGGCGCGGGCCAGGAAGGCGTCGACGTCGGCGCCGTGCGCGCCCGGCCGCAGGGTGACCACGACGCTGCCGGCCCGCGGGTCGACGCGCCAGCCGCTGACGGCCGCCGGGGCCGGGTCGGCCTTGGCCGAGGCGTCGATCGCGGCCTTGGCGGCGTCGAGCTTCGCCGCGCTGACCCGGGCGGTGGTGGGCTCGGCACCGGTCTTCCGGACGGCGTCGGCGGCGGCCGGGTCGGTCACGCCGACGACGAGCTTGCCGAGCGCGGGGTCGAACCACGCGCCGCCGAACGCGGCACCGGCGGCCTGCTGCGCGGCCGGCATCACCCGCGCGGCGGACGTTTCCTGGCCGAGCCGGGTTTCGGCCTGGGTGGCGGTCAGGCCGAAGTCCCGCTGCATGGCGGCGATCAGCCCGGGCGACGCGACGGCCGGGCTCAGCGAGGCGGAAGCGAGGGACGCGGTCAGGACGGCGGCACCGCCGAGGGCAAGGGAGATTCTTCGACGCATGGGGACTCCTCCAGGGACCGGGGGAAAGAAACACACCGTCCGCCGAGTGTGCGGGCCGGTGCTCGGCGGGTCCAGATTTGTCCGGTCTTCTGTCCGGAATTCGCGGGAGCGAACGTCTGTCCATTGCGGACTGAAGGCGCAATCACACTGGGGGACAACGGGTTCCGGGCACGCCAAGAGGCACGGACCGGGCTCACCCGTCCGCGCCAGACGAAGGTCTGGACCAAGTACACCACGGCGGCGCGGGCCCCGGACCGAACCGGAGACCGCGGGGCAGCGAACGTGCACGACCGTCCCTCGCCGCCGACAGCTCACGTACCCGGCGTTCGAGTCCAGGAGAGCGTGCTCGCCGAGCTGACCACGGCCGAACCGGCCGGATCCGTTCGCGACGACCGCCGCGCTGGAAACTCTCCGTAAATCGCGCGCACGACACCGTCCGGTCACCCGGGAAATGGGTGACCGGACGGTTCCGTGCCCGAATCAGATTTCGTCGACCTGGTAGCCGACCACCCGCGCCGGCACCAGCAGCGCCCCGGCGCACTCCGCGACCGCCGGACCGAATCCGTACGGCACGAAATCACCGGCCACGAACCAGAACGCGGAACCGTTCGCGCAGTGCGCCAGCACGCGGTAGCCGTAGCCCTCGCCGGGGAAGCAGCTCACCGAGACGCCCTGCCCGAAGAGGGTGGCGTACCGCTCGCCGAAGCAGCCGGGTGGCGCGAAATCGCCGCCGGCCGCGGCCGCGGGTACGACCGTCAGACCGAACAGCGAAAACAAAGCGACCCCGAGAACCGCCAATTTCCTTCGCATGACCACTCCTCAGCGCGGAGAACCCGACGTCGAGAAGCGTAGAAGTGCGGAAGAATTACCGGCAATTCATCGGGCCAGTGAATTCGCGCGCAGCGGAAAGTCACGGCACTGCTCCATCCGGGCTAGCCCGCGACCCTGGACGGATGGCGTGCTCCTTCCGTGGCCGGTCAACGAGCGAACGCCGTCAGGAACCGGTCGCGGAACGAGTCCATTTTCCACACCGGCGCCCGCGCGGCCGGGTGCAGCCCGTCCGTCCAGCCCCAGCCGGAAATCCGGTCCAGCACCTTCGGGTCCTTCGCCACGATCGTGATCGGCACGTCGTGCACCGCCCCCTGCGGCGTGACCACCGGTGGCTGGTGGTCGCCGAGGAACACCAGCACCGTGTTTTCGTCGCCGTAGTGCTGCATGAACGAGATCAGCGTCTTCAGCGAGTAGTCCGTGGCGTCGCGGTAGGCGTCGCGGATCTTCGCGGGGTCCTTCCAGACCGATTCCGGCGCTTCGCCCGCCGCCGGCTGCGGGGCGAAGACCGAGCCGTCGCCGACCTGGTTCCAGTCGACCAGCCAGGGGCGCGGCGACCACGGTGCGTGGCTGGACACGAGGTCGACCTCGGCCATCACCGGTCCCGCCTTCGAGAGTTCCTTGCGCTGCAGCATCGACATCGTGAACTGGTCGGGCATGGTCGCGTAGGCGTAGCCCGGACCGTGGTAGCCGATGGCGCGGGCGTCGTAGTAGGCGTCCGGGTGGTAGAACTTCTGCCCCTCCGGCCAGTCCTTCGTGTGCGCGGGCACGTCCCAGACCGTCCGCCAGCCGGCGCGCTGGAACGCGCCGCCGAGGGTGAGCCGGTCGCTGGCGAGGAGGTCGTTGTAGCGCTGCTGGTTGTCGATCCACATGCCCGACTGCACCGTCGAGTGGGCCAGCCAGCTGCCGCCGCCGAACGTCGAGGACGACAGGAAAGCGCTCTTCGCGCCGATGCCCGCCGCGCGCAGCTCCGCGGTGCCGGCGTCGAGCGTCGCACCGATCTTCGGGCCGATCGCCGGGTCGTCGAGCGCGACGCGGCCGTAGCTCTCGACGAAGGTGAGCACGACGTTCTTGCCGCGCAGCCCGTTCAGCAGCTGCGCACCGGGGGTGACGCGGAACGCGTCTTCCGCCGCCACCTCGCCGAACGGGCGCTGCTCCCGCAGGTCGGCGCCCACCTGCCGCAGGTCGCCGTAGGCCAGCGCGGCGGCGCTCTGCGCGGCCACCGGCTGGCCGGGCGCGATCTCGACGCCGAACACCGAGCAGACGATCCAGACGACCCCGAGCACCGCCACGACCCGCGTCGCCGCGGTCCGGCGCCCGGCCGCGACGCGCGAGAGCCGCAGCATCGCCAGCACCATGAGCACCACGACGACCACCGCGAGCACGCCGGCGCCGATGAGCGCGCCGACGGTGGCCGCGTCCCCGATCTGGCCGGCCAGGAACTCGACACCGGCGCGGAAGAAGCTCCAGTCGTAAACCGGGTCGAACGGCTTCTCGAGGGTGGCGTAGAACCCGGTGTCGAGCGCCTTCATCAAGGTCAGGAGCCCCAGCACCAGACCGAAGAGGACGGCGACGACGCGGCGCGGACGCGGCGGCAGCACCAGCACGAACGCGGCGACGACGACACCCTCCACCGGCACCCGCACGAGCGCCTCGGCCGAGAACGCCGTGAGGTCGTCCGGCGCGAGGAGCGCGAACAGCACGAGCAGCGCCGCCAGCGCCGTCAGCACCCGGCCCGCGACGGCGTGCCGGCGGCCGGGCCGGGGCAGGCCGAAGTCGGGCAGGGGCGCGGCCGGGGCGGTTCTTCCAAGCATGCGGGCCTCACGTCGTCGATCGCGGCGGTGACCGCCCGGCCCGTGCGGCGGGACCGGCGATCCTCACCCGGTATACGGGCCGGGCCGCCGAGTGGTTCACGCCCGGCCCGCGGGCGGCCACAGGTACACCTTTTCCGGGAGGATCCGGACGACGACCCGCCGCGCGCCCGGCTCGGGCGGCGGCGCCGCCCCGCCCATGTGGCGGGCGTACATTTCGTGCAGCAGCACCTTTTCCGGGTCTTCGGTGAGCTCCACGCTCCCCCGGATCTCGACGTACCGGCCGGGCTCGCCGGCGACCAGCAGGCTGACCCGCGGGTCGCGCAGCATGTTCCGGGTCTTCAGCCGCCCGTGGATCGTGCTGAAGACGACCGCGTCGCCGTCGCGCTTCACGAAGATCACCGACGACTGCGGCCTGCCGTCGGCGTTCGAGGTCGCGAGCACGGCGGTGTGCGGGCCGTCCAGCACCTCGCGGGCGGCGGCGTTCAGGAGGGGATCGCTCATGCCGGTACCGACCGGCGCCGTCCCGGAAAGGAATCGGCCCTTACCCCGAAGCCTCGGGCCCAAACCCCGCGCACCACCTTTCACCCGCTAAAACACCGGAAATCCCCGCGACGGGTGCCTCGTGGTTGCGGCCGCCGGGAGCCGGTGTTCTCCTCGGGACGACCGATGATCGAATTCCGGACGGAGGCAGGACGGATGAACCTGTTCGACAAGGCCAAGGAAGCGCTCGGGAAGAACCCGGAGCAGGCCGACCAGGGTGTCGACAAGGCCGCCGAGGCCGCGAAGCAGCGGTTCGGCGAGCACTCCGACAAGATCGACCAGGGCTCCGACAAGGTGAAGGACTTCCTGCACAAGCAGGGCGGCGGGCAGCAGGACGCGCCTCCGCAGTGACCGGCCGCCGGTGAAACCCAGCCGTCCGGGGGAAGCACGCTTCACCTCCCGCGCGGCTGGGTACCACCGGCTCCGTGGTCGCCACCTACCTCGTCCCCGTCCGCACCGCCCTCCTCCTCTTCCCGCTGCTCGTGCTGGCCGTCATGCTGCCGGCCGCGTTCGTCAGCTACCGCCGCCGCGGCCGCGCCGGCGGCTGGCCGACCTTCGTCTTCTACACGTTCCTCTTCTACCTGCTGGCGATCGCGACGCAGACGGTGCTGCCGCTGCCCGCCGATCCGGCGTACTGCGCGGGGCACACGTACGCGAGTTCTCCCCAGTTGCGGCCTTTCTACTTCGTCGAAGTGGTCTCGCAGCGCGCCCGCGGGCACTGGAGCCCCGGCGCGCTCCTGCACAACCCCGCGGTCTGGACCACGGCGCTCAACGTCGTGATGCTGGCGCCGCTCGGCTTCTACGTCCGGTACGCGCAGCGGATGCGGCTGGTGCCCGCGGCCCTCATCGGCTTCGGCGTCTCCCTGTTCTTCGAGCTGACGCAGCTGACCGGCCTGTGGTTCGTCTACCCGTGCCCGTACCGGTTGTTCAGCGTCGACGACCTGATCCTCAACACCGCCGGTGTCGTCGTGGGCTGGCTCGTGGCCGGCCCGCTCGGCCGCCTGCTGCCCTCGCCGGAGCCGGAGCACGACCGGCGCCGCTACGCCGCGAAGGTCACCTTCACGCGGCGGCTCTTCGCGCTGGCCAGCGACCTGCTCGGGTTCGCCGCGCTGCTCGGCTTCCTCTTCGGCCTGCTCACGCTGTTCGGCGAGGACCTGCGCCACCGCGACACGCCGGTCGTGATCCTCGCCCTCGTCTGGTTCGTGGTGCTGCCCGCGGTGACCGGTTCGACCCCCGGCAAGCGCGCCATGCTGCTGCGGGTCACGCGCCGGGGCGGGCGCCGGGCCGGGCCTGTCTCGCTGCTGGTCCGCAACGGCGTGCTGCTGTCCCCGCTGTGGCTCGGCTGGTGGCTGCTGGACCTCGACCGCTGGGACCTCGGCAGCCACCCCGAGCAGCTGCTGCTGCCCGTCGCGCTCGCCGCGTCGGTGTTCGTGGTCGGGGTCTGGACGCCGCTGGCGGTGCTGCTCGACGACGAGCACCGCGCCCCCTACGAACGGCTGACCCGCACCGTCAACACCGCCATCGTGCCGCCCACCCCCGACGAGCCCGAACCGGCTGCCGAACCGCAGCCTCGGCAGCCTGTCCTCAAAGGACGGTGAACGGACACCGTGCTGCCCGCGCCGGGCGGCGCTGGTAGATTGCGTGCGGAACGGGTTGAGCCGCCAGCCCGTGTCCCGCTCCCCGACCTGGAGTTCGTATGACCACCGACGCAGCGCGGTCCCGGCAGCGATCTTCCGGTGACGGCTGGTCCCTGGAATGCTCCGAAGACGGGGACCTGAGCGTCTACACCCTGCGTGGTGAGTTCGACTTCGCGGTGTCCGCCAAGCTGGCGGCCCTGGTGCCGGCGGATCCCGGCGCCGCGCGGATCGTCGTGGACATGGCCGACGTGCAGTACTGCGACTCCAGCTGCCTGCAGGTCCTGCTGCGGCTCGGCCGTGAGCTGCTCCGGGCGGGTGGCCGCTTCGCCGTCGTGACGACCGCGCCCGTCGTGGTCCGGCCGATCGAACTGCTCGGGCTCGGCGACCTGATGCCGGTGCACCCGACCCTCGAAGCGGCCCTATCTTCCTGGGGAGACGCGTGACGAGCTCCGATACCCGTGTGAGCGGCCCCGGATCCGGGCATGAAGAAGGGGAAGGCCTCCCCCAGGGGCCGGGCACGGCGAAGGAGGCGGTTGTGAAGCTCCGCGATGTGCGGCACGAGCTCGGCATCTCCGCCGAGCTCTCCGAGCTGGCCCGGGTCCGCCACTGGGTGCGCACCGTGCTGTGCGATCTGCCGGTGAACGTCGTCAGCACCGCCGTGATGGTGGTGGACGAGCTGACTTCGAACGCGCTGCGCCACGGCCGCGCGCCCTACCACGTCCGGCTGCTGCCCGGCGCCGCCAAGCTGCGGATCGAGGTCGACGACGGCGGTGGCGAAACCGCCCGCCGCCGGGCGCCGTCCGACCACGGCGGCCGCGGGCTCCTGCTGGTGGAGCGCTGCGCCGCGGCGTGGGGCCAGCTGCGCCGGCCCAGCGGCAAGACCCTGTGGGCCGAGCTGGTCACCGACCCGGACCCGGCCGGAGCCCGTGGCTGACCGCGCGCGCACCGCGCCCGCCACCTCGGTCGACGCCGGCCGGGAGTGGGCCGCCGCCCCCATCGCGGCGGTCGTCGCGGACGGATCCGGGGTGATCCGCTCGCTCAACGAGGCCGCCCGCCTGCTCTTCCCCGCCGCCGCTCCCGGCCGGCCGCTCGACGGCGCGGTCGCGGACTGGCTGGCCGCCGCCCACGGCCCCGGCGGGGTCGCCCGCGGCGAGGTCGGCGAGCGGTCGTTCGCGGCGCACCCGATCCTGCACGGCGACGCCGTGACGTGGTGGCTCGTGGACGAGACCGACGCCCGCGTGGCCCGCGACGCCCTGGCCCGCGAGCAGGAGCGGACCGCCTTCCTGAGCGACGCGTCGGCCGCCCTGCTGGGCTCGCTCAACCTCGAACGCTGCATGGAGGTCGCCGCCCGGCTGGCCGCGGAGCACCTCGCCGACGCCGCGCTGGTCCTGGCCCCCACCCACAGCGGGAGCTTCCCCGCCGTCGCCTGCGTGCGCGGCGGCGAACCGGCCCGCTCCCGGCTGGTGATCGACCCGGACGAGCTGCCCGGCCTCGGCGAGGCCCTGCAGGGCTTCCCGCCGGTGCCTTCGCGCTGGCTCGACCCGGACGCGGCACCCAGCTGGGTGCTGCCCGCGGGGTTCGGTCCGGTCGGGTCGATCGTCGTGACGCCGCTGCCCGGCCACGGCGTGCCCGCCGGCGCACTGGTGCTGCTGCGCCGCGGCGACCGGGCGTCCTTCTCCGACCAGGAAGAGCTCTTCGCGCGGCTGTTCGCGGCCCGCGCCGGCGCGGCGATGTCGGCGGCGCGGGTGTTCGCGCTGCAGGCGTCCATCACGGACACGCTGATGCGCGAGCTGCTGCCGCCCACCCTGGAGCAGCTCGGCGGCGTCGAGTTCGCCGGCCGCTACCGCCCGGCCCGCGACGGCGAGCGGATCGGCGGCGACTTCTACGACGTCCACTCCGCCGTCACCGCCGATGGCGACGACGAGTCGCTGGCCGTGCTCGGCGACGTCTGCGGCAAGGGTCTCGAAGCGGCCGTGCTGACCGGCAAGATCCGCACGACGCTGCGGGCGCTGCTGCCGATGGCCGGCGAGCACCACCGGCTGCTCGACCTGCTGAACCGCACGCTCGGCGACAACGCCGACGCCCGGTACGTCACGCTGGTGCTGGCCTCCGCGCGCCGCGAAGGCGCGACAGTCCGGCTGCGCGTCACCGCCGCCGGGCACCCGCCGCCCCTGATCGTGCGGGCCGACGGGCGGGTCGAGGAGGCGAAGACGCAGGGCAGCCTCATCGGCGTCCTGCCCGAGATCGAGTCGGTGAGCGCCGACGTCACGCTCAACCCGGGTGAGACCTGCCTGCTCTACACCGACGGGATCATCGAGGCGAAGGGCGGCCCGCTCGGGGACGCCATGTTCGGCGAGGACCGGCTCCACCAGGCCCTCGCCGAGTGCGCCAACATGCCCGCCGACGCCGTCGTCGAGCGGGTGCAGATGCTCGCCTCGCAGTGGATCGGGCGCGGCACCCACGACGACATGGCCGTGCTGGCGATCACCGCGCCGCGCGGGCAGCACCTGGCGGCGGTGGGCGGGCACGGCCGCGGGAGGTACACCGCATGAGCACCGCTACCCGCAGCACCGGGGTGGCCGAGCAGGCCGAGCGGCTCTGGGCCGCCGTCACGACCGGCGACGAGTACGCCGCCGGCGACGTCGTCGTCCAGGCGCTGAGCGATGGAACCGACCCGGAGAGCGTGCTGCTCGACGTGATCGCCGCGGTGCAGCGGCGGGTCGGACAGGAGTGGGCGGCCAACCGCCTGAGCGTCGCCCAGGAGCACGCCGCGACCGCGATCAACGACCGCGTGATCGCGACCTTCGGCCACGTCCTGGAGCGCCCGGAGCCGCACCTCGGCCGCGTCACGGTCGCGTGCGTCGACGGCGAATGGCACGCGATGCCGGCCCGGCTGCTGTCCGAGGTGCTGCGCCTGCGCGGGTTCCAGGTCGACTACCTCGGCGCGCAGGTCCCCGCCCCGCACCTGGTGGCCCACCTGCACCGGACCGGGCCGGACGCGGTCGCGCTGTCCAGCTCGATCGCGACCCGGCTGCCGACCGCGCACGCCACGATCACCGCCTGCCAGGCGGCCGCGACCCCGGTCATCGCGGGCGGCGCCGCCTTCGGCCCCGACGGCCGCTACGCGCGGCTGCTGGGCGCCGAAGCGTGGGCCCCGGACGCCCGGACGGCGGCCGACAGGCTCGCGAAGCCGCTCCCCCGCCCGCTCGCGGCCCACCAGCCGCTCGACGACCTGCCGCACCTGGCCGACCAGGAGTACACGCTGGTGACGCGCAGCTCCGGCCGGCTCGTGAAGGCGGTGCTGGCCGGGCTGGAGGAGCGCATCCCGGCGATGCGGGACTACACCGACCTGCAGCGCCAGTACACCGCCGAAGACCTGGCGCACATCGTCGAGTACCTGGCGACGGCGCTGTACGTCGGCGACGAAGAGCTGTTCACCGGGTTCCTGACCTGGACCGCGGGCATCCTCACGGCGCGGGGCGTCCCCGCCGCTTCGCTGGTGCCCGCCCTCGAACTCCTCGAAGCGGAGCTGCGCGACTTCCCGCGCGCCACCGGCCTGCTCCGAGCCGCCCGCACGCACCTGGTGGAGCCGGCCGCCGGAACGGAGCGAACGGCATGACCAGCGGCTTGACCTGCACCTGGACGATCGCGGACGAGGGCACGGCGCGCGTCACGGTCACCGGCGACCTCGAGTTCGCCACGGCCGGCCTGCTCGTGCGCCTGGTCGCCGACCGCCTGGCCGGTGATCCCGGCGTGCGGGAGGTGCGCCTCGACTGCGGCGAGATCGGCTTCTGCGACTCGTCCGGGTTGTCGGAGCTGATCAAGGTGCACCGCGCGGTCGTCGGGACGGGTCGTCGGTTGTTCTTGGACAACCGGAAGCCCGCGCTCGACCGTCTCTTTGCGCTGACGGGGACGGCGAAGTACCTGACCGGTGAGACTGCGGATTCGCGGGCGCTGCACGATTCTTAGGCTTTGACCTCCACCTGATCGAGTGATGAACAGATGTTCGGACACCGGTAATCTTGGTGTGTGGACAGAGAAGCGGCGTGGCAAGCGGACGCGGAGGCCTTGGCCGACCGTCTCCGTGGGCTGCTCACCGTCGTGCGGGCTGCCGAGGCGGAAATCGGAACTCTGCTGGTGGAAATCGAGTCGCGTGGCGTGATGGAACTCTTCGGCTACCGCTGGTTGCCCGGTTACTCGAACACCTCGCCGACATTCCCCACGCAGCCGCCCAACGCACGGTCGCCCGAGCCCTCGCTCTCACCTCTGCGCACACCCTCGACTCGCCGCCCGCTATCGCCCCCGCCACCGGCGTCGCCGCTCTGACGGGATCCCTGAGCACCCCGATGATCGACACCATCATCGAGGCCGTGTTGCGGATCCCCGTCGAGCACCGCGACACCGCCGAACAGGACCTGCTCGCCTTCGCCGCCGACGCAGGCCACAAACAAGTCGCCGCCCTCGGCACCCGAATCCTGGCCCACCTCGACCCTGACGGCACCGAGCCCGAGGACACCGAACCCATCGCCCCGGCCCGGGAACTGTCGTTGCGCCGCAAAAGAACCGGGATCTGGGAACTGTCGGGCCGGTTCGACGACGAAACCGGCACCCGAGCGAGCGCCCTGCTCGACGCGCTGGCCGAACGCCGCACTTCCGACGACGGCGGAGACTTCCGTTCCCCGCAGGAACGCTACGGCGACGCCTTCTCCGACGCCATCGACCTGGCCCTGAACTCCCCAGAGCTCCCGACCCAGGCCGGTGAACGCGCCCACCTCCTGGTTGCCGTCTCCCTGTCGGACCTGCAATCCGGCCTCGGCCAGGCGACCCTGGGCGACACCGGCCGGATCTCCGCGGTCGAGGCCCGCATCCACGCCTGCGACTGCAAACTGATCCCCACCGTCCTCGGCGCCGCCAGTGAACCTCTGGACTTGGGGAGAGCCCGCCGCCTGATCTCCCCCGACCTCCGCCGAGCCCTGTTCCTCCGTGACCGAGGCTGCGCCTTCCCCGGCTGCCACCGCCCACCCCGGCACTGCCAAGGCCACCACATCCGCCACTGGGCCAACGGCGGCCCCACCGATCTCGCGAACCTGGTCCTGCTCTGCGCCCACCATCACCGCTTGATGCACCGCTCGGGTTGGCAGGTCCGCCTCGCGACCGACGGCCACCCCGAATTCCTACCCCCACGTTTCCTGGACAAACGCCGAAAACCCCGGCGCAATAACCTGCATCAACCATTGCCCTTCGCAGCGTGATGGGATCGGCCCGCAGCCACCGGCTGCGGGCCCAGACCCATGTCCACAGATGTTCTGCTCGCATATACAGCAGTCCGCGGCCGGTCGGGCGGTGCGGGCCTGCCTACTCGCTACAGCGAGCTCGTGCCCTAGGGACGGACTCCTCGAACCCGCGGAACGGACCCCGCACGAGCGATTGCTCAAGTGAACCGCGCACGGGACCGTGGCAACGGATCCCTTGGCGGTGGTCTTCACCCCCGGTCAGGCCGGAGACAACCCGCAGCGGGTGCGGGGTCGGACGGGTGCTGGCCGACAAGGCCTACACCCAGCCTCTCCAAGCTGCGCAACGTAATCGAGCCCGGCTCAAGCAATTCCGCGGCCCGGCCACCTGGATACGCCAAACAAGCGGCCTACCACCGCGCCTGCATCGGCCTTCGCCTCCGATGAAGACCCCCAGGACACGCCCTACTTCTCCGCGCGGGCCAGCTTCGACGGCCACCACACGCGGCGCCCCACGTCCACGGTCAGCGCCGGCACCAGCAGCGACCGCACCAGCAGCGTGTCCAGCAAGACGCCGAACGCGACGATGAACGCGATCTGCGCCAGGAACAGGATCGGGATGACCGCCAGCGCCGAGAACGTCGCCGCCAGCACGACGCCGGCTGACGTGATCACCCCGCCGGTCAGCGACAGCCCGCGCAGCGTGCCGGCGAGTGTTCCGCGGGTCAGTGCTTCCTCGCGGACGCGGGTCATCAGGAAGATGTTGTAGTCGATCCCCAGCGCCACCAGGAAGACGAAGCCGAACAGCGGCACCACCGGATCCGCGCCCGGGAAGCCGAAGATGTGGTTGAACACCAGCGCCGACACGCCCATCGTCGCCGCGAACGACAGGACCACCGTGGCGATCAGCAGCAGGGGTGCGAGCAGCGACCGCAACAACAGCGCCAGCACCAGGAAGATCACCAGCAGCACGATCGGGATGATCAGCGCGCGGTCGTGCTTGGACGTCTGCTGCGTGTCCAGCTGGATCGCCGTCGGGCCGCCGACCTTCGCGTTCGCGCCCGGTACCGCGTGGACGGCGTCGCGCAGCTTGCCGACCGTCGCGACCGCCGCTTCCGAGTCCGCCGGGTCGTCGAGCACGGACAGGATCTGCACGCGGCCGTTCACGACCTTGGGCTTCCCGTCGGGGCCGGGCAGCGGGAACGACTGCGCGATTCCGTCCATCGTGGACGCCTGGAGCACCGCGGGCAGCGCGCCGGCGTCGGCGATCGTGATCGCCGGGGCACCGAGGCCGCCCGGGAAGTGGCGGCCGAGGATCTCCTGCCCCGTGCCGGATTCGACCTCGGTGAGGAACACGTCGGACTGCGCGGTGCCGGACGCCTTGAGCTGCGGCAGGAACGCGACGCCGACGCCGAGCACGAGCGCCGTCACCACCCAGACCGCC
Source organism: Amycolatopsis sp. NPDC049159 (assembly GCF_040648295.1). Taxonomy (NCBI): domain Bacteria; kingdom Bacillati; phylum Actinomycetota; class Actinomycetes; order Pseudonocardiales; family Pseudonocardiaceae; genus Amycolatopsis; species Amycolatopsis sp. NPDC049159. Next base: position 144,112 of record NZ_JBEZDL010000006.1, on the reverse strand, counting down.
CGCGGGCGGCGGCCGACCAGCCCGGCCACCCGGCCCCAGATGCCCGCCGTCTCCGGGTGCGGCGAGCCGAGCGCGGGCTTGAACGGCCAGAACGCGCCGCGGCCGCACAGCGCCAGCGCCGCGGGCAGGAACGTGGTCGACGCCAGGAACGCGGCGCCGATGCCGATCGCCGCGACCGGCCCGAGTCCCTTGTTCGAGTTGAGGTCGCTGAACAGCAGGCACAGCACGCCGAGCACGACGGTTCCCGCGGACGCGGCGATCGGTTCCAGCGTCGCGCGCCAGGCGAGCCTCACCGCGTCGAAGCGGCTCGGGGTGTCTCGCAGCTGCTCGCGGAACCGCGCGACGAACAGGAGCGCGTAGTCAGTGGCCGCGCCGAAGACGAGGATCGAGAGGATGCCCTGGCTCTGGCCGTTGAGCGCGAGGACGTCGTTCTTGGCCAGCAGGTAGACGACGAGGCTGGCGAGCCCGAGCGCGAACACCGCCGAGAGCAGGACCAGGAACGGCAGCAGGGGGCTGCGGTAGACGACGATGAGGATCAGCGCGACCACCCCGCCCGCGACGAGCAGGAGGATGCCGTCGATGCCGCCGAACGCCTTCACCAGGTCGGCGATCTGCCCGGCGGGCCCGGTGACGAGCACGGTGAGCCCTTCGGGGCCGCCGGTGAGCTTCGCGCGGACCTCCTTGACGACCTCGCCGGGGTTGCCGTCGGCGAGGATCGGCACGCTGAGCTGCACGGCCTGGTCGTCCCGCGGCGCCTTTTCGGGGACTCCGAGCGGGCCGACGACGCCGGGCACGCTGCCGAGCTCGCGCGCCTTGGTCTCGAGGAACTGCCGGTCGGCGGCGGTCAGGCCGGCCGGGCGCTCGGCGACGACGGTCGCGGGCAGCACCTGGCGCGGGGTGAACGCCTTCTGCTCGTCGGAGACCTCGGTGGCCTCGGCCGAGCTCGGCAGGAACGCGGCGTTGTCGTTCTTCGCGACCTCGCTCAGCTTGCCGGCGAACGGCCCGCCGAACCCGCCCAGCCCGAGCCAGGCGACCACGAGCAACGCGGGGAGCAGCCAGCGGAGGCGGCGCGGGGAGTCGTTCATGGTCGCTAAGGTCCTTTCGAGGGCGAACACGCCCTATTGTTCAGCAGGCTGAACATTTTGCACGACGACGCGGAGTGACGGTGAGCACAGCCCCCGAACCCGACCTGAGCACGTGGCCCACCGGGCGCCTGCTCGCCGTCGCCGCCCGGCTGGTGGAGCAACGCTGGGTGACCGTCCTCGCCGGCATGGGGCTCACCCACGCGGGGCTGATCGCGCTGCACTCGCTGCGTGACGGGCCGCTCCCCCAGCGGACGCTCGCCCAGCACTGCCAGGTGACCGACCAGACCATGAGCCGCACGCTCGACCGCCTCGCGAAGGCGGGTTTCGTGACGCGGACGCCGGACCCGGCGGACGCCCGGCGTCACCTGACCCGGTTGACTTCGGCCGGCCGGACGATCCACGAACGGGCGGTGCGTGCCGAGCCCGCCCTGCTCGGCGGGCTCGGGGCGGACGACGCTTTCCGCGCCCGGCTGCTGGAGGTGATCACGAGCCTGTCGGCGGGCGATTGAGACGTCGCGGGGCTGGGTAGGTTCCCTGGCATGTGGATCGCGGTGAGCACCCCAGTGGCCCTCCTGATCGCTACCGTCCTGATGGAGCGGTTCGAACGACGATGCCGCCTGGTGCCGACCGCCGAGACCGAACAGCCTCGCGTCGCACGCTGACCCCTCATTTGTGATCCACGTCTCACTCTCCTCCCACGAGAACCTCGGGCCCGTCCCCCGGCGACTGACCGGGTGGATCCGGCGGACCGAGACCGGGTTCAAGGGAGGAGAACACCATGCGCAGCAACCCGAAAACCGTTCGCACCGCACTCGGCCTGGCCCTCGCGGCCGGCCTGGTCACGGCGGCGAGCATCGGGATGGCCGGGGGCGCGACGGCGCAACCGGGGAGCACGGAGGGGACGATGACGAACGCGAACCAGCCCCCGAAGGGGGCGCGGGCCACCGTGCAGGTGAGCCCCAACCCGACCACCCACCGCGGCCAAGAGGTGACGATCACCGGCGACTGCGGCGGCGGCACGGGCTTGAAGTCCGTGCTCGGCGGCTTCCCGGAGCGGCCGGCACTCGAGAACATCCGGATCCTGTCGGCCGGCCCGGACCACTTCGTGGCCAAGGCCACCGTGGTGCAGACCATCGGCAACGGGGTGGGCCCGGTCTTCGTGGACTGCGGTGGCGAAGCGGGCGTGACCCTGCTGGTCACCCACGTCTGAGCGCGTGAACGGGCGGACCGCCCACCGGCGGGGTCCCGGTGAGCGGTCCGTTTCCGGCAATGCCCGCGGAATTCAGCAGGTCTTCCACGCGAAGTGGTAAATCGTGTCCACGCTCGCGTGTTCGGAATCCATTTCGATGAAAGTCGCACCACTCGAGGTGCCCGCGTCCGCCCGCAGTTCCGCGTTGACGTTCAGGTTGCGGCTCTCCCCGCACGGGGCGAACACCAGCTCCGCGACCTCGGTCACGTCCGAGGCCCGCCACACGCCGTGGAACGGGCCGGGGAAGGTGTGGCGCACCCGCGCGGTCGGCGACGTCCCCGCGAAGTAGTAGTTGGCCTGCTCGAGCGCGCTCGCCCCGCTCTCGATGTGCGCGAAGCCGCGGTACTCGGCTTCGGCGATCGCGTACGTGAACCCTTGCGGGACATGGACGAGCACGTTGATCTGACAGTTCTTCCGGGCTTCGAGCGCCGGAGCGCCGCCGCCGGCCTTGGCGGTGAAGTTCGTGTAGTGCACCGTGAAGGACGTGTTGTCCGAGGCGACGTCCGCCGACGCGGTGGCGGTGCCGGCCGGGCAGCCGGAGCCGTTGACGGTCTTGATGTCGAGCGTGATCTTTTCGGTCGGAGCCGAAGCGGCCGAGGAATCGACGGGAACTGCGAGCGCGGACAGAACCATTCCGGCGACGACCGAAACAACGAACATGACGCTCCTCCAAACGGGCCACGGTGCCTGGTGATCGAGCCGATCGCGCGCGGAGCAGATCGTAGCGCGATCGCAACCTATTCGACGGCCACTGAACGGAGTAACACCACCGCGAAGAGTACGGGAAATCCATTTCCCGCAATTTCACGGCAAAAAACGAGGAATACACGGATGTTCGAAGGTCAAGAGTGGTCCGGACCACTCCCGTGCCGGAGCGAATACGGCGGGGTCGCGCCGCCGAGGAGCGCCTCGGCGTCCAGCGTCGCCGCCGCGCTCCCCCGCTCCGCGAACCGCCGCGCCACCAGCGCGCCCGGGTCGTCGACCTGGTCGGCGCGGCCGGACAGGAACGCCCACTCGTGCTCGTCGGACCCGAAGTACAGGACCGTGCCGAACACCTCGCGGAACCGGCGCCACGACGCCCGCAGCGTCTCGTTGCGCCACAGCGTCGGGCAGCCCGCCTGGCCGGTCACCACGCCGCCGGGCGCGAGCAGCCGCGCGCAGCGGGTGAGGAAGTCCGTGCCGTACAAGCGGTTGTGCTGCGCGTCCGGGTCGGTGTTCTCGTCCGGCAGGTCGATCACGACGACGTCGTAGGTCAGCCCCTGGTCCGCCGCCGCGGCCAGGAACGTCCAGCCGTCCTCGAAGGACACCCGGATCGGGCCTTCGCCCCGCGAAGCCCGCTCCAGCTCCGCCGGCGTGTAGCCGTAGGGCAGGTGCTCGGCGCAGGCGCGCACGGCCTGCTCGTCGATGTCGACGTGGTCGACGTGCGCCGCCCCGGCGGCCACCGCCAGCTGGGAGGCGACCCCTTCGCTCGACCCGATGACGAGCACCCGGCGCACCTGATCGGCCAGCAGCAGCGCGGGCAGCATCAGAGCTTCGTGGTAGACGAGCTGGCTCGCCTCGGTGCTCTGGCGCTCGCCGTCGCAGAACAGCGAGACCCCTTGCGCGGTCTTGCCGATCAGCACGTGCTGGTACGGCGTGCGCTCGTCGTACCCGACTTCGCCGACCTCCCACACGCGGGTGAGGCCGGGGCCGACCGGTTCGGGGATCTGGGGCATCAGCGTTCTCCGCGGTGCAGGACGGAAAGGTGGACCGAAGCGGCGTCCAGCGACTTCGCCAGCAACCGCAGCGCGTGCTCGGGGTCGGCGCGCTCGCCGCAGGTGAACACGTCGGCGAACAGCGAGCCGTGCTCGGGGTAGGTGTGCACGGACGCGTGCGACTCGGCCAGCAGCGCGATCACGGTGGCGCCCTGCGGCGCGAACCGCTTGGCGACGACGTCGACGACCGTGGCGCCCGCCTCGGTCACCGCGGCGCGCAGCAGCTCCCCCAGCCGCACGGGGTCGTCGAGCAGGCCGGGGTCGACGCCGTGCAGCTCGGCCAGCACGTGCCGCCCGGTGAACCGGCCGACCTCAGACATCCCCCCACCTCCCGAGGCAGTACGTGCGCAGCGGCTCGATGCCGTTGAAGCCCACCGACGCGTAGCTGGCGGTGTAGGCCCCGGTGCCCGCCACGTCGAGCCGGTCGCCGGTCCGCAAGGCCAGCGGCAGCTGGTACGGCGTCCGCTGGTAGAGCACGTCGTCGCCGTCGCAGGTCGGCCCGGCGAGCACGACCGGGCCGCTCGGGCCGCCGGGCGGGTCCACCGGCTCGAACCGGTAGGCGATCGCCTCGTTCTCGGCCTCGGCGAGGCCGTTGTAGCGGCCGATGTCGAGGTACACCCAGCGCCGCTCGCCCCGCTGCGCGACGAGCACGACCTCGGTCCGCAGCAGGCCCGCGTCGGCGACGAACACCCGGCCCGGCTCCAGCAGCAGCTCGGGCCGGTTCCCCGGGAAGTGCGTGTCGAGGGCCGCCGCGATCGTCGTCGCGTACGCGTCCAGCGACGGGACGCCGGTCCGGTGCGCGGTCGCGAAGCCGCCGCCGAGGTTGAGCCGCGTCATCGCAATGCCCTGCGCGCCGGCCTCGGCGAACAGCTTCGCCGCCGTGGCGATCCCGATGTCCCACGCGGTGACGTCGGGCTGCTGCGAGCCGACGTGGAAGGCGATGCCGGGCCGCAGCCCGAGCGCGGCCGCGCGCAGCACCAGGTCCAGCGCCTCGGCCGGCTCGCAGCCGAACTTGCGGCCGAACGGCGTCACCGAGTCCGGCGCGTCGAACACCACCCGGATCGACACGGCCGAGCCGGGCGCGTGGCGGCCCAGGTGGTCGACGTCGTCCGGGGCGTCCGAAGTGAACTCCCGGACGCCGTGCTCGAAGGCGAACGCGATGTCCCGCGGCTTCTTGATCGGGTTGCCGTAGGCGATGTCCGCCGGCTCGGCCCCTCGCGCCAGGCACAGCGCCAGTTCGGCGGGGCCGGCCACGTCGAAGCCGGCCCCGGCCGCCACCAGCGCGTCGAGCACCGGCGGCGCCGGGTTGGCCTTGACCGCGTACCGGATCAGCGCGCCGGGGAAGGCCGCGCGGAACTCCCGCGCCCGGGCGGCGACGACGTCGGTGTCTACGACCAGGCACGGCGTCGGCGGGTCCTGCTCGGCCAGGAACCGGCGGATGGGGTCGGCGCGCACGGCGCCAGTGTCGCAAACCGCGTCAGGCGAACCGCCACAGGTGGTCCGGTGTCCCGTTGTCGTCCCACTGGGTCACCTGGGCGCCGTCCGCCGTGGACTGCTGGTCGACGGCCATGACCTTGCCGCTGCGGACGTTGACGATCTTGGACCAGCCGCCGCCGGCGTCGACGATCCGCCAGTTGTGGTCCGGCGTGCCGTTGTCCTGGTACTGCTGGACGTGGGCGCCGTTGTCGAGGCTCTGGTCGTGCACCGCGAGGACCTTGCCGCTGTTGCGGTTGACGATCCGGACGGTGCCGTCGCCGTTGTCCACGACGGCCCAGAGGTGGTCGGCCGTGCCGTTGTCCGTCCACTGCGTGACCTCGGCGGTGTCGGCCAGCGCCATGTTCGAGACGGCGAGGACCTTGCCCGAACGCTGGTTCTGCAGCTTCCGCCACACCGTCGTCGACGCGGCCGGGCGGGTCAGCAGGGCGAGGTAGCCCCCGGCGACCGGGCGGGCCTGGAAGCCGCGCTGGGTCGCGTCGGCGACGACGTACCAGTCGGTGAACGCCACCCGCTGCGGCGTGCTGTTCGCGAAGCTGTAGACGCCCTCGACCAGGGTGGTGCGGATGTTCGGCTGGTCGGTGAGCCAGGCCGCGGTCCACAGTTCCCAGTCGGCCTTCGTGTAGTTGTTGCGCGGATCGAGCAGGACGCCGTGGGCGCCCGCGCGGGCCTGGTACCAGGCGGCCTCCTGCGCCGCGACGCCGAGCGGGACCAGGTCGAGGCCGAGCACGCGGTCGGCGAAGCCGTTGTACTTCAGGCTCCACGTACCGTCCTGGTCGTAGGCGAGCTTGAGGTGCTGGTTCGACGGGTCCTGCGCGAGCGTCACCCACTGGCTGATGTAGCTGCGGGAGGTCGAGCGGTAGCGCTGGGCGTCGGCGGTGTTGCCGACGGCGGCGGCGATGATCCCCATCGCCCCGACGCCGATGATGCCCTTGAGCGCGAGGTTGGCGCTGTGGGCGATGAAGCCGGTGAAGTCGTCGGTCTGGTTCTGGAAGCCGGGGTCGAGGGTCGCGCCGATCAGGTACTCGGCCCACTGCCGCAGGATCCGGTAGTGGGTGCTGGCGAAGGACAGGGCTTCGGCCGACGGGAGCCGCTGCACGAGCGCGGCCGCCATGATCAGCATGTTGGCCGACTCCTCGACCGGCATGCTCTCCTCGTTGCCGTCGTTGTGCCCGGCCGCGTCCGGGTAGTGCGCGCCGATGTCGTGCTCGGCGAACTGCATCGGCCAGCCGCCGTGCTCGGGGTAGTCGAGCAGCGGTTCCAGGATCAGCCGGAGGTAGGCCGGGGAAAGGTAGAGGTAGCCCGGGAACGCCGGGTAGGTGACGTCCACTGTGGACATGTTGCCGCTGGAGGAGATCTCCTTGAGGAAACCCCACGGCGAGCCGCCGCGGTCGACCAGCTCGGTGCCGCCGAAGGCCTGGCGCAGCGCGAGCGCGCAGATCGCGGCGTAGTGCTCGCCCGTGCTCCCGCCCCCGGCCGCGGCGACGGCGTCGTCGTGCAGGCGCTGGTCGATCGCGGTCGCGGCGGACAGCGCGCTCGCGTAGTCGTTCGCGAACCAGACGGCCATGTCCTGCCAGCTGCCCCAGTAGTGCGTCCACCAGGGGTTCAGGGTGGTGCCGAGGTAGCGGACGGCGGGCGTGCGGACGTGCCCGATCGAGAGCGTGAACGGCGCCGAGGAGCCACCGGCCGGGATGGTGCCGAGGTCCCGGTTGAACGCGAGCACCGGCCACCGGTCGCTGATCGCGCGCGGCTGGGCGGTGTCGCTGGTGTTGTTGAGGGCACCTTGACCGGCCGAAGCGGCGCGCACGACGGTGTCCTGCCCGATCTGCCAGCTCACCCCGGACGTGGGCGCGGCCAGCACGAGGGAGCCCCAGCTGGCCTGGTCGCCGTTCTCCTGGAGGACGCCCGGGCTGGCGGGGGTGCAGCTGAGGAGGGTGTAGCCGTTCCGTTGCTGCTGGGTCCAGGTGACCGGGGTCCCGGTGGTGCCGTGCACCCACTCGGCGGAGGTGTCGAAGTGCAGGTCGACGGCGTGCGCGCGCCCGTCGGCGCTGGCTGCCTGGACGGTCACGTAGCCGAAGGGCACGCTCTGGCGTTGCAGGTTCGCCGGGTCGACCGGTGAGAAGAACGTGACGGTGAGGTTCACGCCCCCGCCGGTGAGGACGTAGGTCGAGCGGGTGCCGGTGACCTGCAGGCTGACCTGCGTCATGGCGGTGAGGGCGGGACCGGACGGCAGCCCGGGAGCCCCGGCGAAGACGTACGCGGCGCCGTCGATGCGGGCGAGGCCGCACAGCGCGGTGACGTGCCCGGTCCAGAAGCCGGCCCAGGTCCCGGGCAGGTTGTCGGCGGGCTGCCAGGTGGACAGGTAGGGCGACCGGACGATGAGCGGCGTGGCGGGCGGCCGGATCGGGCTGAAGGTCCCGGCGACGGCGGCGGTCGCGGGCAACCAGAGCGCGGCGGCCACGGCGGCGGCGGTTCCCCCGGCGAGCCGGAGCAGGTCGCGACGGGTGAGGTGAGCACGTGCGGGCGAGGACATCGGTGACCCCTTCGACGGCGTGCGAACAGGCGCGGACCAACTTTTACATCGTTGGTACAACGTTGTAAATCCGCCGAAGGTCGGCTGGGAGGCGGGGTGCGGACCACGGGAGCCGCAGGTCCGGGGACGATTCGGACGTCGCGGACAGGGTGGTGGACCGGGTCGGGTGGCGCGGCGGGAGAACCGGCTCGCTGGGCGTTGGTCGCGGGCAGGCTCGCGGGGCGCTGGCCGGGCAGTGGCCCGGCCGCCGGTCGAGAGCCGGCGGCACCAGTCGAGAGCCGGCGGCGCCGGTGTGCGGCACCCGACCAGCACCTCCCCCGGGCAGCGCCGGCCGCAGCGAGCCGCTCGTGGCAGCCCGGTCGGTCCCAGGTGTTCCCGGTCCGGCCCGCCCCGGCTTCCGGCGTAGTAAGCCGGGGCGGCCATAGGCTGTTTCGGCAACGCCGGGCAGCTCCATCCCGGGCTGCGCGCGACCTCAGGCCGTGCGCGCGGGGCGGTCCGAAGGCGGCCACACGTACGGCAAGTCCGCCTCCACGTCCGGGAACTGCGCGCCGTAGTGGTCCGGGTCCTTGCGCACCAGTGCGGACTGGTGGCTGCGGTGCACCGCGTCGTCGCCCAGCCAAGGCGGCAGCTCGCCGGCGGCCGCGAGCTCGGCCTGCGTGCGGATCGTGGTGCCGCCGAGGGATCGCGTGTACTCGTCGGCGAGCTTCACCGCGCACGTGTCGGCCGCACCCAGGGCGCGCCACACCGCGCAGACCTCGAAGCCGTAGCGGGTCAGGGCTTCTTCGTAGCCGGTCCACATCTTGGCCGCGGGGTGGTGGCGCCAGCCGTAACCCGGCACGACCAGCGCGCGCAGCACCTGGAGTGCTTCGACGCGCTGTTTGCCGAGCCGGCGCCGGTCGAGTGTGCGGGCGCTGGCCGTGAAGTCGGCGCAAGGCAGGAACGTCTGCATCGGACGCGGGTTACCCCGCCGCCGGGCGCCCACACGTGGATCCCTCCGCGGCCCGGGGTCCGGGGGCCGCGGAGGGACCGGATCACCGGCGGTCCGTGCGTCCCTTGGCCGCGGCGGCCGGTTCCGGCTCGACGCTCACCCGCGGGCGCAAGGGCAGGTTTTCCAGCCCCTCTACGTCGAGCACCAGGAACCAGTGGGCGTTGGCGGGGATGTGGATCTTGAACATCGGTGCGGTGGCCACCCCGCCGTGCATCCGGTAGTACTGCCGGCGCCGGTATGCCTGGAAGTTGACCTCCGTCAGGAGCCTGACGTTGGCCATCGCGTCCAGGCGGACGGTGACCACCGCGTCTCTTCGCACTTTCCCGAGGTCGAACACGTTCGCTTCCATTACGTCCCTCTTCCACGCGTGGTTGGTCGGTTCGAGTTCTGGTCGCGGGCAGCGCGGATCGCGCCGCGAATCGCGACGGAGCGGAAGATCGAGACGGGCCTAGCCGGGACCGGTGCCCGGTTCGCAGGGCCGGAAGAGCGGCACGAAGTCCTCGGACACCCGCGCGTCGGGCCGCAGGTCGCGGGTCCCGTGGTAGGAGGTCAGGAACGCGGGCGGAATGGAACTGCCGCCACTACCGGCGAGATCGGACGGCACCGGCGCCCCGGGAACCATCGGCGCGGGCGGGGTCTTCGCGGGTCCCCGGCCGGCTTGGGACGTCCGGTCCGGCTGGTGCGCCGGACGTGCCCGGTGCGCCTTTTGCCCCGGCCGCTGGATTTCCGCGGCGTACAGCCGGCTGTGCTCAGACGTGGTCACGTTCGCGGGCACTGGGAGAACGGCTTTCCGCGACGGCGGTGTGAACTTCCCCTGCAACACGGGCGGCTCGACGACATCGGGCACGGGCCTGGGCCGCGATTCACCGCCGTTCCCGGCGGTGCCGGTCACGGGAGCGACGATCGGCTCGACGGTGTTCACCACCGGCTGCACGACATCGGTCACCGGCGCGAGAACTCTGGTGGCGGTCCTGGTCACGGGCGACAGCACCGGCCCGACCGCGCGCACGACGGGCTTCACCACGGCGCCGACGGTGCAGGTCACCGGCCTCGCCACGACTTGCACGACATCGGTCACCGGGTCGAGCAAGGTCCCCGCGACGACACCTGCGGTCTCGCCGACCGGCTTGACGGCACTCGTCACCGGCCCGGCGATCGAGGCAACGGGTCCGACCACAGCAGCAGCCGCATTGGTAATCGGCTCGGCGGAGCGCACGACCCGCGCTATCGGCTCGAGCACGGGTGTGACGGGCTTGGTGACAGCCTCAACGGACCGCACCACCGGCGCAGTCCCCAGAGCGGCCACCGGCTCGGCAGCGCGGGCGGCCTGGGATACGGGCCCGACCACCGAAACCACCGCGGCGGCCACCGGCTCCGCCGCGCGAGCGGCCTGCCCAGTGAGCTCGACCAGCGGCTCGGCCGAGCGCACAGCCTGGGCAACCACCGGCGAAACCACACCAGCAGCCATCGACCCGGCTGAGCGGGCAGCTTGCGCCCCCGGCTCAACCACTGGCGAAACCGCACCAGCAGCCACCGACCCAGCCGAGCGGGCAGCCCGCGCTCCCTGCGCAGCCACCGGCACAACCACACCAGCAGCCACCGAACCGGCCGAGCGGGCAACGTGCGCCCCCGGCGAAACCACACCGGCGGCCACCGATCCGGCTGAGCGAGCAACGTGTGCCGCTGGCAAAACCACACCAGCAGCCACCGAACCGGCCGAGCGGGCAACGTGCGCCCCCGGCGAAACCACACCGGCGGCCACCGATCCGGCTGAGCGAGCAACGT
>NZ_JBEZDL010000006.1:112900-133128 GCF_040648295.1 Amycolatopsis sp. NPDC049159 | reverse complement strand
ACGTGTGCCGCTGGCAAAACCACACCAGCAGCCACCGGACCAGCCGAGCCGGCAGCCTGCGCCCCTGGCTCAACCAATGAGGAAGCCACAGGCCCCGCCGACCGGGCACCCCGCGGCCCCGGCTCAACCACCGAGGCAGCCGCGGGCCCCGCCGAGCGAGCGGGCTGCCCTGCGCGCTCGACCACCGACGAAACCACGCCGCCAGCCACCGACCCTGCCGAGCGGGTGACCTGCGCGCCAGCCTCGGGCGCGCGCACAACCTTCGCCGCCGCCTCGACCACCGGCGGAACCGCCGGGCCAGCCAGGGGCGCGGCCTGTGAGGCCGGTCCCGCTGAGCGCGAGAGGTGCGCCGCCGGAGCGGCTGGGCGCGCGGTCCGCGCCACCAAGTCGGGCAAGACCTTCGCCGCCGAAGGTGGAGCGGGCAAATGCGCATCCCGCGCCGCCGAACGCACCACCTGCGTGACCGCCCCGAGCCCACCCGGGCCATCCCCCGCCGAAGCACCCGGCGTCGCCGCTGAAGCGTCGCCCGAAGTCAGCCACAGGATCAGCCACAAGCCCACAGCCGTGCCGGCCACCAGCAGTAGCCGGCGCGTGGCTACCGAGGCGGCGCCGGCCACGTCGTGAGCCCGGGTCACGTCGGCGAACCTCCAGATGCGAATGCGCTGGCATGGGACGTACCCTTCAACGTTCCGCATCACACCCGTGCTACGCGCCGCTTGTCGCTTCCACTCGTCCGGACTAATCCGGAAGTGTCAGCAAGCCTGAGTAAAGACTCCACTCGGCCCTCAGCGATCGTCCGGTCGCCACAAAGATGTGCGTCCGAAACCGAATCAGCTTTCCTGAGAGCGACGGACGTCCGACAGCGCTCCCAGCGCCGTCACCCCGTGCTGCAGCCCCTCGCGGAACGTCGCACGCTGCCCGGGACTGAGGTCGGCCAGCAGCGCGTGCTCCACCTCGCCGACCGCGGGGGCGCAGCCGGCCAGCAGGGACTGGCCCGCGTCCGTCAGGCCGGCCAGCAGGACGCGCTTGTTGCCCGCCTTCGGGGTCCGCGCGATCAGCCCGCGCTTCTCCAGCGCCAGCACCATCTCGTGCATCGTCTGCGGCCGCAGGAACGAGCGGCGGGCCAGCTGCGCCGACGACAGCGGGCCGCTCGCCTGCAGCACGGTCAGCGCCGTGTACTGCAGCGTCGTGAGCCCCAGCGGGCGCAGCGCGTCGTCGAGCAGCGCCCTGATCACCAATTCGAGCCGTTTGACCAGGTAGAGGGTCAACGGCGCGCCGGCGGGGTGCTGCTCCGCGGAGGTGCTCACGCGCTCATCATGACACGCACCGGCCGCTATGCTCCGATCATGGACCTCGGTCGGCAGACCCGCGTGCGGCAGGCGTTCGACACCTTCTTCGCGCCCCCGGAACCGGCCGCCGGGCAGCACGTCCTCGAGCTCTTCCGCCGCACCGCCGAAACCGTGCCCGCGTACCGGAAGTTCCTGGAAGAACACGGCATCGCACCCGAAGCCGTCACGACGATAGCCGCCTTCATGACTCTCCCGCTCGTCGACAAGGCGGGCTACCACCGGAAGTACCCGCTGCCCGAGCTGTGCCGCGGCGGGACCTTCGACGGCAACGACATGATCGCCGTCTCCTCCGGTTCCAGCGGCCACCCCACCATCTGGCCGCGCGCGCTCGAAGACGAACTGCACGTCGCCCGCCGCTTCGAACAGGTGCTCGTCGACGGCTTCCACGCCGACCGCAAGAGGACTCTCGCCGTCGTCTGCTTCCCGCTCGGGACCTGGGTCGGCGGCCTCTTCACCACGGCGTGCGTGCGGCACCTCGCCGCCAAGGGCTGTCCGGTCACCGTCGTCGCGCCCGGCAACAACAAGGCCGAAATCCTGCGCGTGCTCCCCGAGCTCGCGCCGCACTTCGAGCAGGTCGTTCTCCTCGGCTACCCGCCGTTCGTCAAGGACGTCGTCGACACCGGCCTGGCCGAAGGCGTCGACTGGCCCGCCTACGCGATCAAGCTGGTCCTCGCCGGCGAGGTCTTCAGCGAGCAGTGGCGCGACCTCGTCGCCCGGCGCGCCGGCGTCGCCGACCCCGTCACCGACATCGCCTCGCTCTACGGCACGGCGGACGCGGGCGTGCTCGGCACCGAAACGCCGGTGTCCGTGGGCATCCGCCGGTTCTTCGCCGGCCACCCGGACCTCGCTCGCGACGTCTTCGGCGACGCCCGGCTCCCCACCCTCGTGCAGTACGACCCGGCGAGCCGCTTCTTCGAGGTGCACGACGGCACGCTCGTCTTCAGCGCCGACGGCGGGATCCCGCTGATCCGCTACCACATCGCCGACGACGGCGGGGTCCTGCCGCACGCCGAGCTGCTCGCCTACTGCGCCCGCCACGGCTTCACGCCGCCACCCGGGCCGGAGCTGCCGTTCGTCTACGTGTTCGGCCGCTCGCTGTTCACGGTGTCGTTCTTCGGCGCGAACGTCTACCCGGAGAACGTCACGGTCGGCCTGGAGCAGCCGGGCATCAGCGACACCGTCACCGGCAAGTTCGTCATCGAGTCGGTCGAGGACGCCGACCGCGACCGGCGGCTGCGGATCACCGTCGAGACGGCTCCGGGCGCGAGTGCCGACGCGGGCCGGATCGCGGAATCCATACGCGCGCAACTGGTCCGACTCAACAGCGAGTTCGCGCACTACGTCCCGGCGGAGCGGCAGCTGCCCGACGTCGTGCTGCGCCCGGCCGGGGATCCCGAGTACTTCCCGGTCGGGGTGAAGCACCGCTACACGCGGCCGTCCTAGGGCCGCGCGAGCTTGCGGAACCGCTCACGCCGCTCGCCGGCGGACGAACCGTCGGCGATGTCGTCGTCGAACCACGAGCACAGCGCCGCCCACAGCTGGGCGCGCGCGGCGTAGTCGTCCTCCGCTACCAAAGTGTGCTCGAGTTCGGCGATGTCGGCGACCAGCTGGTCGAGGCGCTGGTCGCACAGGCGCACGTATTCGCGGACGACGACGTTCGCGTCCAGCCCGGTCTTCCCGCGCCGGCCCGCCGCGCCGCGCAGCTGGGCGTGCAGGCGTTCCTCGCTGTAGAGCGGGAAACCCGAGATCGACCCCGGGTAGCCGGACTCGGCCGACCACTCGCGGAACGCGCAGATCGCCTGGTAGCGCGTGTACCAGTCCTGTTTCCCGGTGGCCAGCGCGGTCAGCTTCCGCCAGGCGTCGCGGTCCGCGGCGCGCCGGCGGTCGACGGTCCGGCTGTCCGGTGCCGGCTCCTCGGACCGCGTCCGCCAGAAGTGCGCGCGGCAGCCCGCGATCTCGGCGACCAGCTGCCGGACGTAGCTGACCTGCTCCCACACGTGGGCGCGCTGCGGGCGCAACGGCGCCGCGCGGTCCGGGGAGAAGGTGACCATCTCGAAGACGCGGAACAGTTCGTGCCCGCGCAGCGCGGCGAGGTCGGGGTCCTCCCCCATCACCCACGAACGGCGCTCGGGGAGCCGCCCGCTGTGGCTGATCGTCGCCGCCTGGTAGAGCTCGCGCACCGCGCGCCGGGCCACTTCGTCGCGCGCTTCGCCTTCCAGGCGGGGATTCCGGGCGCGGTCGCGCAGGTCGCGTTCGCCGCGGGGGCCGACTTCGAGCATCGCGACGGCGTACACGCTCGCCGCGTTGTAGCACTCCTCCCACGAACTGCGCGGCCCGGCGGCCTCGACGGTGGCGTCGAGCGCCCGCGGGTCCGGCGGCCAGCGCCGGTCCGGGCAGACGTCGGCCAGCCGGACGCGGCTGCCGGGGTAGGCGGGCTGCGGTTCGGGGACGGCGCCGGTGACCGGCTCGATGTCCGCCATCGCCCGGCGCAGCACCGCCCACACCAGGGACAGGTCGAGCGCGCGGTTGGTCAGCTGCTGCCAGCTGCGACGCCAGCGCCTGCCGAACCGGCGGTAGTCCTCGACGAGCCGTTCGATTTCGTACTGCGAGAGCGCGCCCAGGTAGGACCGCATTTCCGCGGCGCGCTGGTTGTACTCGGCCAGCTGTGCCGGGGTCGCCTCCTGGACGACGAGCTCCTCGACGGGCACGCGCAGCACGCGCCGGTGCAGCGCCAGCCGCTTCTCGCGCGGGATCGCGTACCGCTGCGTCCGGACGTCGAGGTCGACGTAGCGGCGGAAGCGCAGCTCGATCGCGGCCCGCAGTTCGGTGCGGCGCTGCGCCCGCGCATCACCCGGGACGCCCGCGGTGGTGCGCCGCACCCACCAGGAGCCGGCCACGGAATCGCCGTGCCCGAGCACGAGCGCGTGCCGGTAGCGGGCGATGAGCAGGGCGACTTCGCGGCCGCGAGTGTCGCGCCGGGGCTGGCGCGCGAAGTCGGGGCCGATCCACCAGCGGGCCAGCGTCGGGTGGCCCCGGCTGCAGACGGTGATCACGTCGTCGTACGTGGCGAGCGCGTCGAGGTGGAGGTCGAGCTGCTCCTGGAGCGCGGCGATCTCGAGTCTGATGTAGACGTTCGCCGGATCGAGGCTGACCGCGCGGTAGTACTCGGCGAGGGCTTCGTCGTAACGGCGGTAGGTGATGAAGTGGTTGCCGCGCTGGTAGGCGTCGAAGAGTTCGTAGGGGATCTTCGCGTCGCGCCAAGCGGCCCAGTGGATGTTCGTGCGGACGTACGCGCTGCGCGGGATGACCAGCGCGGCCACGGCGTTCGCCGCGCGGTGCAGCACGCGCGCCCAGTTCTCGTCCTCGATGACGAGCGGGCTCGCGGCGAAGCGCGGGACGCGGACGAGCTCGAGGATGAGCTGGTAGCGGCCGCTCGTGTTGCCCGGCCGGATGGTGCCGCTGACGGTGAACGCGGCGGGTGGCTGCGCGAGCCGGATCAGCTTCGTCGCGGCCTTCCACCAGCCGTCGGCGGAGTCGCCGGCGTGCTCGACGATCTGGATGAAGTCGTACGAGCTGCCGACGCCCGGCACCGGGGTCGGCGTGTAGAGGCGCGAATCGTTGAGGAACCGCTTGAAGGTGGCGGTCAGTTCGACGGCGGAGTCGATCTCGCGGTCGTGGCTGCCTTCGGGCCGTTCGTCGGCGAAGAGCCGGATGTCGATCTGGTTGGCCCGGTAGGCGGCGGCTTCGAGCCGCGCTTTGCCGACGAAGTACAGCGTCAGCACGACGGAGACGAGCACGACGGAGGTCTGCAGGACGGTCCAGGTGATGACGCTCGCGACCTTCGGGTCGCGGACGAAGGTCCAGGTCTGGAAGAACGGCAGGTACGGCACGACGGCGAACCCGGCGGCGACGAGCCCTGCCGCCCCGGCCGCCAGCCACCACCTGATCCGGTGGGTCTCGGGCAGTTCGGCCTCGTCGAAGCCCCCGTGCCGCCGCGCGGACACCATCGATCACCCCCTCGTGTCAGGTTACTCGCGGAGGGGGTGCGTTTCGTTACCCCCCGTGATCCGCGAGTTCGGCGATGACCTGGGCGTGACACGGTTCGGGGACGCACCAGCACCCGAGGCGGCGGCCGCGGAGCCCGGGCAGCAGGGCGAGCAGATCCGGCCGCGACAGCAGGTGCTCGCGGTACTGGGCGACGACGTCTTCGCGCGAGCCGTCCGGACCGGGCCGGAAGGGACTGGCGAGCTTCGAGCCTTCGAGGTGCCAGCCGCCGCGGTGCATGGCCCGCCCGACGTAGACGACGTCGGCGTACTCCGGATCGTCCCGGTGCCCCTTCAGGTTGACGACCGTGGTGGGCATGCGACCTCCCTGGGTGGCTTCGCGGCTGGTCTCGCACGTCGCCGGTGGTTCGGCAGCCGGGCCGTGGTCACCGGACCTCGGCCGCGCGATGCCGGACCGCCGGCATCCGATGATCCGCCACCAGCTCGTCCAGCCGGCGCCGGGCCCGGGCCGCGGTGGGGCCGGTCAGCTCCGCGCGGGTGGGCAGCACCGCGGTCAGCCCCCAGCCGCGGCCGCGGGCCCACGTGGCGTCGTCGATGTCCAGCTCCGCGCGGAACTCCCGTCGTTCCGCCGCGGACAGCACCGACCACGCGACGATCAGGTCGCACGCCGGGTCGCCGACCGCGAGCGTGCCGAAGTCGATCACCGCGCTCACCCGGCCTTCGCGGGCCAGCAGGTTGCCCGGGGCCGGGTCGCCGTGGATCCACACCGGCGGGCCGGCCCATGGCGGTGCCGCGCGGGCCGCTTCCCAGACCGCCGCCACCGCGTCGAGGTCGATCAGTCCCGCCAGGGCCTCGATCCGCGGGGCGAGGCGGGCGGGGGCGATCGCCGAGTCGCGCTCGTCGGTCATGGCCACCCCGCGGAAACCGTTGCTCCACTGGGGTTGCGGGCCGCCGGTGGCGTCGATCCGCTGCAGCGCGGCGAAGAACCCCGCCAGCTCGCCCGCCGTGCCGGTGTCCGGGTCGACCGCGTCGCCGGGCAGCCAGCGCAGGACCGACCACGGGAACGGGTAGCCCGCTCCCGGTCTTCCTTCGGCGAGCGGAACCGGGACCGGCAGCGGCAGGTGCGGCGCCAGCTTCGGCAGCCACTCCTGTTCCCGCGCCACCTGCCCGGTCCAGCGCGCGTACCGCGGCAGCCGCACGGACAGCTCCGGGCCGAGCCGGTAGGTCGCGTTGTCCACGCCCTGCGACGGCGCCGGCTCGAGCGGGAGGTGCGCCCACCGCGGGAACTGCGTGTCGATCAGCTGCCGGACGACCGGCAGCGTGATGGTGGCTTCACCGGAAGACAGGTCACCCGTGCCCAAGGCACTCCCCCACGTCGGCGGTCGGTCGCGGCCCATCACACCGCGTGACGACCACGCTGTCCACCGGTTTATGGCTGGTGGCCCCTTCTAGTGCAGATGCACTATGCTGGGGGTTCACGGTTGAGCCGTCAGCCGCTGCCGGACGTTCCCGCGCTCCGGGCCGGCAGGCTGCCTTTGGCATCCCGTCCCGAACGTCCGGTTCGCCCCCGCTGCCCGAGGAAAGGGTGTGCCGCGATGGTTCCCGAACCACGCTCGGCCGACCACGAGCTCGTCGGCCGGTTGACGGTCGGCGGCCACATGTCCGTGCGCGTGCGCCACCCCGCCGCGCGCACCGTCTTCGTCGAGGTGTCCGGCGAAGTCGACCTCGGCACCGCGCGGAAATTGGACGAAGTCCTCCAGTCCCGCGTCCACGTGCCGGTCGAAGAGGTCGTCATCGACCTCTCCGGGGTCACGTTCTTCTCCGTCGCCGGCCTGAACTCCCTGCTGCGGGCTCAGCTGCTCGCCGACGCGACCGGCGCGCGCCTCAGCGTCGAAGCGGGGCCGTCGCGCGCCGTGCGGCGGTTGTTCACGCTGCTCCCGACGGACTTCGACAGCGTCGCGGCGAACGTCCGGCCGTGACCGCTCACGCCGACGGCGGACGGCCCAGCCGCCGGACGGCCTCGACGATCGCCGTGTTGGGCGCGCCCTTCACCAGGTACTCCGTGACGCCGGCCGCCGCGAGCCCCGCGATCGAAGCCCGGTCGGCGTAGGCGGAGAACGCCAGGATCGCCGTGCCCGGGCTGCACCGGGCGATCTCCCGCGCCGCCCGCGCGCCGCCCCCGCCCGGCATCCGGACGTCGAGGACGGCGACCGCGGGCCGGTGCCGCTCGGCGAGCCGGATCGCCTCGTCGGCGTCGGCCGCCACCGCCACCACGGCGATGTCGGGCTCTTCCTCGAGGACCTCCTTCAGGACGTCGCGGATCATCACGTCGTCGTCGGAGATCAGCACCCGCAGCTCGGTCATGGTTGGAGTCCCGTCACGTCGGGCAGCTTCGGCAACCAGCACTCCACGGTCGTGCCCTGTCCGGGCGTGCTCGTCACCGAAAGCCAGCCGTGCGCCGCCTCGGCCCGTTCGTACATCTCGACCAGCCCGAAGTGACCCGCGCCCGCCTCGCCCGCGGCCGCGCCGATCCCGTCGTCGGTGATCCGCAACCGGGTTCCGTTGTCCACTGTGGACAGCGTGACGTCGATCCGGGTGGCCCGGGCGTGCTTGTGGACGTTGCTGAGCGCTTCCTGGCAGATCCGGTAGGCGGTGGTCGCCGCTTCCGGGGACGGCTCGTCGGTGAGCTCGTCACGCACCGAGTGCGCCAGTTCCCACCGGCCCGCGACCTCCTCGACGTAGGCCGAGATCGCTTCGACGAGCCCGTGGTGGTCGAGCTCGGGTGGCCGCAGCCGGGACACCAGGCCGCGCAGCCGGGCGATGGCGGCCTGCACGGACTCGTCGAGCCCGCCGACGGCGGCCGCGGCCGGTTCCGGCAGCCGGGAAGCGAGCAGCTGCAGGCGCATGCCGACGGCGACCATGGACTGGATCGACTCGTCGTGGACGTCCCAGGCGATCCGGCGCCGCTCCACCTCCTGGGCCTCCACGAGGTGCCCGACCAGCCGGCCGCGGTCCCGCAGGGCCTGCTCGGCGTTGCGGCGCTCGGTCATGTCGCGGGTGACCTTGCCGAAGCCCTGCAGCCGGCCCCGGTCGTCCAGCAGCGCGGTGATCACCACGTTGGCCCAGAACCGGGTGCCGTCCTTGCGGACCCGCCACCCCTCGTCTTCGAGCCGCCCCTCCGCGGCCGCCACCTCCAGTTCCCAGGCCGGTTTTCCGGCGGCCACGTCTTCGGCGGGGTAGAACACCGAAAAGTGCTGCCCGATGATCTCCTCCGCCCGGTAGCCCTTGATCCGCTCGGCGCCGGCGTTCCAGCTCGAAATCCGCCCCTGCGGGTCCAGCACGAAAATCGCGTAGTCGACCACGCTCTGCACGAGCAGGCGGAACCGTTCTTCGCTTTCCCGCAGGGCGACTTCGGCCGCCCGGCGGTCCGACACGTCGCGGGTGACCTTCCCGAAACCCTTCAATTCACCCCGATCGTCGTACAGCGCTGTGATCATCACGTTCGCCCAGAACCGGGTGCCGTCCTCGCGGATCCGCCACCCCTCGTCCTCCAGCCGCCCCTCCGCGGCCGCGACCTCCAGCTCCTTGGCCGGTTTCCCGGCCGCGACGTCCTCCGGCGGGTAGAACACCGAAAAGTGCTGTCCGATGATCTCCTCCGCCCGGTAGCCCTTGATCCGCTCCGCCCCCGCGTTCCAGCTCGAAATCCGCCCCTGCCGGTCCAGCATGAAGATCGCGTAGTCGAGCACCCCCTGCACCAGCAAGCGGAACCGGTCGTCGTCCATGCCGCAACTCTGCCGGATCGCCGCCCGCCCGGCACGGCGCGGCCTGCGGCGCTCACCCGGCGAGTTCGGCCGAAGCCGCTGGCAGCGCGCACCAGACGACCTTCCCGCGGCCGTGGCGCGCGGTCCCCCACGCGGAGGAGAGCCGCTCGACGAGGGTGAGGCCCCAGCCGCCGTCCGCACCCGCGGGCCGGCGCACGGGTGGCGCCGGATCGTCGTCGAAGACCTCGATGCGGAGCTGCCCGCCGGCCAGCGCCAGCCGCAGGAGCGGGCGGCCGACGCCGTGGCACAGCGCGTTGGTCACGAGCTCGGTGACGAGCAGCTGCGCGTCGTCGACGGCGGTGCCGCTCGCCCACGCGCGCAGCGTCAGCCGGGTGAACCGGCGCACGAGGGCCAGTCCGCCCGCCGAGCCGGTCACGGCGCACTCCGCGGTGAGGGGGGCATGGACGTCCACGCCCTCCAGCCTCGTCGACCGCGCGGGCCCGCACGAGATGCAAACCCGTCCTCCGCGGTTAGTGCAGCTGCATCAGCCGATGAGCCCTTCCCGGCGGGCCACGGCGACGGCTTCGAGCTTCGAGCGCGCCCCGAGCTTTTCCAGCACGCGCTGGACGTGGTTGCGGGTGGTGTTGCGGGACACGCCGAGCCGCAGGGCTATCTCGTCGGTGGTCGCGCCTTCGGCGAGCAGGTCGAGGGTTTCGCGCTCACGCGCGGTCAGGGCCGTACCGACCGCGGGGACGCGGCCGGTGAGCCGGTCGAAGACACCGGGCAGCAGGTCCGGCTCGAAGACCACGGCGCCGGCGGCCACGTCCCGGACGGCGGACTCCAGCACGCCCAGCTGCGACGACTTGAACAGCAGCCCGGCACCGCCCGCCTTCGCCACCTGAGCGGCGATCGCCGGCGTCGCGTCGCCGGTCAGCACCAGGACGCGGGCACCGCCGGCCGCGAGGTCGGCGATGACGCCGAGCGCGTCGCCGTCGGACAGGCGCCGGTCCAGCAGCACGACGTCCGGGTGGTGCTCGCGGGCGTCCGCCAGTGCCTCCGTCCGAGAGCGGGCGCGGCCGACGACGGTGATCCCGTCGGCGCGGTCGAGGGCCTGCTGCAACGCCTCCGCCACCATGTCGTGGTCCTCCACGAGGAGGACGCGGACGGGGTGGGGCGCATCGGCGGTCACGGGCTTCCTTCGGGGGGACGGGGTTCGGCCGCCTCATCCTAGGTGCCCGGGGCGGTCGCGTCCTGTGATCACCAAGTAGCGGAGCTCGGCCGCAGCAGTCCTTCCGGGCCGGTGACCGGCAGCCGGTCGACGAGGTCCTCGTGGTGCCCGGCCCGCCGGAACACCGGCGGCGGGAACGCGGCTGCGGGTGGCCCGGCGACCCGCAGCGCTTCGAGGAACCCGGCGACCGCACGCGGCGGCGGCACGACGTCGGCGCCGCCGAGGTAGCCGAGCACCTTCCCGGTGCCACCGCTCGCGGGTTCGATCTCCGCCGCCCAGCCGTGCACCTCGTCCCAGATCAGGGCCAGGTCGTGCGCGGGCAGGTCCGGGAGCGTGCGGTCGAGGGCGACGTACCCGGAGCTGGGCACGTCGAGGTCGAGCGAACACGACTCGAACCCGACGCCGACGGCGCGGGCGACCCGGGCCAGGTAGGTCCGCAACCCGCGCGCGAAGTGGTATTCGATGTCCTTGCCGAAGCCGATGAGCGCGTTCATGGTCCCGCCTCCCGGCCCGGGTTACCCCGTCGGGTGAACGATCACACTTTCGTGGTCACTCTTCGATCGCACCGCCGACGGCCCGCAGGTGCGCGCGGAACGTCAGGCCCGGATCCGCTTCCCGCGCGGCGAGGAATTCGGCGAAGCGCACCTGCTCCCGCAGCGGCTCGCCACCCCGGATCCGGTCGGCCTGGCGGCGTTCGGTGTCGCGGATCGCCTCGGCGAGCGCGAACAGCTCCTCGGCGCGGTCGAGCGGGACGAACAGGACGCCGTCGTCGTCACCCAGCACGAGGTCCGACGGCCCGATCCGCCAGGTCCCGACGATCGCTTCGGCCAGCCCGCCGTCGACGCGCGGGCCGAGGTTGAGCGGGCCGGTCGGGAGGGACCCGAGGCTGAACACCGGGAGCCCGATGGCCCGGATGTCCGCGGTGTCGCGGTGCAGGCCCCAGATCAGCACCCCGGACAATCCGGCGGCACCAGCCTCGAGCACCACGAGGTCACCGACGCAGGCCTCGTCGAGGCGGCCGCCGTTGTCGACGACCAGCACACCGCCGTCCGCAGCGGTCTCGAAGGCTTCCAGGAAGACGTCGACGCTGCCGACGTGCCGGGCCGGGACGGCCGGCCCGAACAGGCGGCCGCCGGGCACCACCGCGCGCGTCGCCGCCGGGGCGCAGCGCACCGGCAGCCCGGCGCGGATGCAGGCGTCGGCGAGGTGGGCGGTGGTCAGCGTCGCGAAGCGCCGGCTCAGTTCCATTCCCTGACTTTAGTCAGGAACCCGGGTCCTGGCCACGGGTTTCGGCGGTCAGCCAGGCGAGGTATTCGGCGCTGCCGCCGACGATCGGCGTGGCGACTACCTCCGGCAGGTCGTAGCCGTGCAGTTGTCGCAGGCGTTCGGTCAGCGCGGGGACGAGGGCGGCGGTCGTCTTGATCTCGACGCGCCATTCCTGATCCGTTTGCACGGCTCCTTCCCAGCGGTAGACGCTGGTGATCGGGCCGACGACCTGGGCGCACGCCCCCAGCCGTCCCGCCACCGCCTGGGTGGCGAGTTCCCGCGCCGCCGCTTCCGAGTCCGCCGTGGACGTCACGATCACGTGCTCCGCCGCCATGCCGCGAGGTTACCGGCGCAGGCGCCGCATCGCGGCGGCACCGAGCGCGGGCCCGACCGCGAGCACGGGCACGGCGGCCCGCCACCCGACGGCGTCGGCCAGGAGCGGCAGCAGCTGGATCGTGCCGGCGCTGAGCAGGAACCCGAACGCCGTCATGGCGGTGAGCGCGGTCCCGACGTACCGCGGATCGGCGGTCTCGGCGAGCGCGGCGGAGAACTGCCCGGAGTCGGCGATCACGGCGACGCCCCAGACCAGCAGGAGGACGGTCCCGGCGATGGCGGCGGAGAGCACGGCGCAGCCGGCGCTGACGACCATGGCCCCCATCGCGACGACTGCCCGGCCGCACCGGTCCGAGAGCGCGCCGCCGAGCAGGCACCCGGCCGCTCCGCAGACGCCGATGACGACGAAGGCGGTCACCCCGCTGGGCCTCCCGGTCGCGGCGAGGTAGGCGGGCAGCCACGCCCACAGCGCGTAGAGCTCCCACATGTGCCCGAAGTAGCCGAGGCACACCAGCCGTTGCCGCCGGTCGGCCACCATCCGCAGCAGGTACCGCGGGCGCCACGGCGGTGACGGCGCGCGTTCCGGGCCCTCGCGGACGAAGAGGACCGACACGGCCGCGCCGATCGTCGCCAGCGCGGCGGCGCAGAGGAGGACGGCCCGCCAGTCGAGCGGTGCGAGGAGGTTCGGCAGCGCCGAGCCGACGGTCAGGGCGGCGAGGAGTGCACCCAACGCGAGCCCGCGCTTCCGGGGGAACCACGACACGACGACCTTCATGCCGACCGGGTAGACCCCGGCCAGCGCGAAGCCGGTGGCGAACCGGAGGGGGACGACGAGCCCGTGCGCACTCCACGGCAGGACGGCGGTGGCGAGCGCGGCAAGCACCGCGCCGGCCGCGATGAGCGTGTGAGGAGGGATCCGGTCGGCGAGGTTCAGTGCGGCGGAGACGACGGCGCCACCGGCGAACCCGACTTGGACGGCGGCGGTCAGCAGGATGGCGTGTTCGCGAGAGAGCCCCCATTCGGCACGCAGCGCGGGGACGACGGCGGAGGCGGAGAACCAGACGCTCATGGCGCAGACCTGCACGGTGGCGAGGAGCGCGAGCTGCCAGGCCGCGGTGGAGGGTCGCGGCGGTGCGGACCGGAGGAAGATCACCCGGTCCAGTTGCGGGTGGCGAGAGGTGCTGGTCAACGGCGGGATGCGGGACTTCACTCCATGGGCTGGAAAATCTCTCACATCCTGGGCGGGGGAAGGCTGGGCAAGGTCGCAAAGCCCCGACTGGAGGCGGCGGGTTGTCCGGCCGGGCCGCCGCGATCCGATCGCCACAAGGCACCGATGCGGGCCGCACGCAGCAAATCGCCAGGCCCAGCGCCGACGGCGGACCGCCCCGCCGGCCGCCGCGCTTCGATCGCCACAAGGCACCGGTCCGGACCGCACGCAGCAAATCGCCAGGCCCAGCGCCGACGGCGGGCCACCCGGCCGGCCGCCGCGATCCGATCGCCACAACCAAGACACCGGTGCGGGCCACACGCAGCAAGCCGCCAAGCCCGGCGCCGAGCCTGGCACCGGCCAGGCCCGGCGTTGGCTGCGGATCGCCCTGCGCGCCTGCCGTGCCTGCGTGCCTGCCTGCCCGCCTGCGTGCGTACGTGCCCCTGCGTGCGAGCCCGCCTGCCGGGTCGCCGCAGCCAAGCCGCGGGGCGGGTGGGCTCAGGTTGTCGGGGTCGCGGTCGTTGTCGGGGTCGTGGTTGTCGTCGGCGTCGTCGTCTTGGTCGGTGTGGTCGTCCTCGGCGGGGTCTTCCGGCGCGTCGTGGCCGCCGGGTTCGTGTGTGGCGGCGCTGCCGTCGCGTGCGTCGTCTGCGGCGTCTCCGCGGGTGGCAGCGTCACCAGCGACGCCGTGTCGCTCGCCGGGCTGGTCGACGGTGGTGGGGTGCTTCCCGACGGGCCGCCGCCCGAACTGCTGACCGCCACCGCCACCCCGCCGATCGCCACCACCGCTACCGCGCACAGGCCCACCACCACGCCGCGGCGGGAGGCTCGGCGGCCGGGGCCGGCGGGCTTCCCGCGTCCCAGCGCCGGCGGCGGTGCGCCCGCGCCGAACTCGGGCACGGCCATCGCACGAGTTTCCTCGCGGGGCGAAGGAACTACGGGCGCCGGGGCCGGAGGCTGGACCACGGCCGACCGGCCCGAAGCCAGGGCCGCCGCGCCC
This sequence comes from Amycolatopsis sp. NPDC049159, assembly GCF_040648295.1. Classification (NCBI taxonomy): domain Bacteria; kingdom Bacillati; phylum Actinomycetota; class Actinomycetes; order Pseudonocardiales; family Pseudonocardiaceae; genus Amycolatopsis; species Amycolatopsis sp. NPDC049159. The sequence goes on along the minus strand of NZ_JBEZDL010000006.1, from coordinate 118,983 downwards.
AAGGCGACGCCGTACTTCGGGTGGATGTCCACCGCCGTCGGGCGGCCGAGCTCCGCCGAAACCAGCTGGGACACCAACGGGATCCGGGACGAGCCGCCGACCAGCAGGACCGTGCCGAGGTCGGCCGGGCGCAGGTTCGCCGAACGCAGTGCGCGGTGCAGCGAACCCAGCGTCGCCGTGATGGACGGGCGGATCATCTCCTCGAACTCGCCGCGGGTCAGGCGGACCTCCGTCTGCACCGACGGCAGCAGCACCGGAACAGCCACTTCCGTGTCCGCCGACAGGGCTTCCTTCGCCAGCACGCATTCCTGCCGCAGCCGCACGACCGCCGCCACCGCGCCCGGGTCGTCCGGGTCGATCTGCGACAGCCGGCCCTCCAGCGCCCGGTCGACGTGGCCGAACACCGCTTCGTCGAAGTCGACCCCGCCCAGGCCCTCGATGCCTTCGGGCGTGCCGAGGATTTCGAAACCCCCGTTGCGCTTCCGCAGCACCGTCGCGTCGAACGTGCCACCGCCGAGGTCGTACACCGCGACGACGGCACCCTCCTCGAGCCGCTCCTGGGCCGCGTAGTGCGCCGCCGCGGCTTCGGGCTCGGTGATCAGGCCGACGTGGTCGATCCCGGTCAGCTTCGGGACCTGCGCGAACAATTCCCGCTTGTACGGTCCCCAGTTCGCCGGGTGCGTCAGCGTGATCCGGTCCGGACGACCGCCCTGCTGGCCGGCGACCGTCCGGACCACGTAGCCGAGCAGGTGCGCCATCAGCGACGCCACCGAGTGCGGCGCGCCGCCGAGCAGCACCGGCGTCGGATCGCCCAGGCGCCGCTTGAACTCCCGCGTCACGCGGTCGGGTTCGACGGCCGCGCGCCGGCTCGCCGCGTCGCCGACCAGCACGCTGCCGTCTGGCCGCAGCAGCACCACCGACGGGATGGCCGCCGTGCGGTCGCCGAGTGACACCATTTCGACGTGGCCGGCCCGGTCGACGGCGGCGGCCGTGAAGGTCGTGCCGAGGTCGATGCCCAGTCCGTAGCCCATTTCAGCCTCCGCCGTCAGCGTGCGCGTGGTCGAGGACCACGTGTTCGTCAGGAACCGGTTCACCCGGGTGGTCTTCGTGCAAGTCGTCTTCGTGTGCCTGGTCCTCGTGCCGCACGGGCGGCTCCACCGGCGGCGGGCCGGGCGGCTCCTCCGCCACCGGCACGGGATCCGGGTCGGGGTGCCGCGGCGGCTCGAACGGGTGCTCCGCCGCCGCGGGGTGCGCGTGGCCGCCCGTGACTTCGCCGGCGTCGTGGTGCGCCGGTTCGCGTTCGGCGGCGAAGCTGTGCCGCGGGACCGGGTGCTCCGCAAGGGAGACCGAGGCCGCCAGCGTGGTCTCGGCGGCCGCCGGTGCGGCGTCCACTGTGGACGGCGTCCTGGCGAACGTCACGACCGGCGGGGGCGGTGTCCCGGGCAGCGTGGGCGCCGGTGCGGTGACCTGCGCGGTCACCGTGACCCCGCGTCCCTTGTCCGTGACCACCTCGGTCTGGTGGATGGCCGGCCCGGCCGGCTCGCCGAACGGGTCGTCGGCTTTCGCCTGCTCCTCCACGGTGATCCCGACCTCGATCCCGGGCGGCCCGGCCTCGGCTTCGTCGAGGACGACGGTCTCCTCCTGGAACACCTCGATGTCGCCGTGCCCCGGCGCGTCGGGGGTGAGCTCGTAGCTCAGCGAACCCTCGTGCTCGACGGTGATCGAGCCGTCCGGGTTCTCGTGGATCACGATGCCGGCGTCCTGGACGACGTCGATGTCCGTGTCCCCGGGAGTCCCGTCGCCGGGCACGACGAGGTGCTGGTGGTCGGTGTAGACCTCGTCGCGGCCGTGGTTGTGCACCACGAACCGCTCGGTCGCGTCGATGACGAAGTTGCCGAACTCGTCCTCGTGGACCTCGATCTGCTCGAACTCCTCGACGGTGGGCAGGTCCGCCAGCGGCACGCCGTCGGCGGTTTCCGGGTGCCATACGGTCCCGGTCTGCGCCTCGACGTGGCCGTCTTCGCCGCGGGTGACCGTGCTGGTCTCCACTTCGGGGACGTACTCGTGCGCGGGGACGTCGTGCGCGGTCTCCGCGGCGACGGGCTGCGACGCGGGTGGCGGGGGCGGCTGCGGAGCACCGGAGGTGAGCGCGTTCCCGACCACTTCCGACGCGACGGCGCCGGCGGCGGCCGTGACGGCCTTCCTGATCTTGCCCTTCGGCTGGTCGGTCACGACAAGACCTCCGCCCTGGCTTCGCTGAGCAGGATTCCTTCGCACGTGCGGACGAGGACGCGTGCCGCGTCGCGGACGTCGCGCGGGGAAGCGGGGTGCTCGGCGCGCCGCTGCCACCTCAGCAGCTGCGCGCCGAGCGCCTGCCGGATCGCGGTGCGGCCCGCGTCCCCCGGGAGCCCCAGCCGGCTCGGCACGTCGACCCCGGTCGCGCCGAGCAGGCGTTCCGCGTCGCGGGCCTCGTCGGTGGTGAACAGCACGACGCCGAGCCGGATCGAGTCGATCAGCTGGATCTCGGCGAACTCGTGCGCCCCGGCGACGATCCGCTCCCATTCGTGCAGCAGGCCGCCGGTGCGGTCCGGGTAGGCGCGCAGCACGTGTTCCGCCGCCTGCAGCGCCGACCGCGCCTTGAGCACGTCGGCCCGCGCGGCGAACTGCGTCGTCAGCAGCGATCGGAGGCGGTGCAGACCGCTGCGGGCCAGCAGCTCGCCCGACAACGCCCGCGCGCCCGTCACCAGCTCGTCGCGGACCAGCTCGACCGCCAGCCGCACGCCGAACAGGCCGTAGCGGGCGAGGAGCTCGGCGCGTTCGGCCGGCGGGACGTCCACATCGGACTCACCCGCGGCGAACCGGTCGGCCGACGTCAGCAGCCGCGCCACTTCGGCCTCCGGCGCGGCCGCGAGCCGCCGGAACGCGCGGAACTCGGACTCCTTGAGCGTCGCGGCGGAGCTGGCCAGCAGGCCGGCCACCGGGACCACCGTCTGGCAGAGCCCGCGCACGCGCGAGTCGCGGGCGTAGCGGGCGGCGATCTTCGCCGCCGAGTCGAGCGCGTCGGGCCGGGCGTGCCCGACTTCGTCGGCCCGCGCCAGGACGCCGATGGTGTTCACCGGGCGCCGCTGGGCCGGGTCGTCGTGGAAGGCGTCGAGGAAGCGGACGTCGTCGCCGTGCACGTGGCGCATCAGGTACACCACGGCGTCCGCGGTGCCCACGCCGTCGCCCTCGGGCACGAGCGCCGCTTCGGTGCGCCCGGAGACCTCCGCGCGGGCCGATCCCAGTCCGGGCGTGTCGATCAGCGTCATCGCGCGCAGGGCGGGCGACGGCCAGTCGACGACGAGCCGGTCCACGTCGTCGGGCGCCATGCCGAGTTCGAGGCCGAGGGTGCCGGACAGCCGGCCGAAGGGCAGCTGGCGCGGCATCCCGCGGACGGGGTGCAGCACGATCCGGTAGGTCGGGCCGTTGCGGTACCAGGTGACGACCCGGGTGCACTCCCCCGCGTCGGTCGCCGCGAGCTCCTGCCCGACGAGCGCGTTGAGCAGGGTGGACTTGCCGGCCTTGACCCGCCCGGCGATCGCGACCCGCAGCGGTTCGGCGAGCCGGCCGGCGATCTGCCGCAGCTGCGGTTCGGCGGGCGTACCCGCGTAACCGGCGCACGCGCGGGCGACGAACCCGCGGACCTGGAGGTAGAGGGGGGTCATCTGGCCACCGCCTTGGGCTTGGGCGCGCTGCGGACGGTGAGCTCCTCGGCGCGCCGGCCGAGCACCTCGAGGGCTTCGATGTCGGCTTCGAGCCGCTTGAGCTCGGCCGCTTCGGTGTCGACGTCGACGACGGCCTTCTTCGCGTTCGCCAGCGCTTCGGTGAGGGACCGCTGGAGTTCTTCGACGCGCGCGCTGTAGGCGTCGCGGAGTTCTCTTTGGACGGTCCGCATCGCGTCGCGGGAATCCTTGCCGACCTGGAGGTTGAACTCGTCGACGAACCGGCGCACCGCCGTCTTGGCCAGGCCGCGGCGTTTTTCCAGCTGCCGCTTGCGTTCGTCGAGGAAGCCGGAGCGGCCCATGAGCAGGCCGGCCGCCACCCCGAACGGCGTCGGGATGGCCAATGCGGCCATCTTGGTGAGCATGGAGAACATCAGGAAGCCGCTGTAGGCCTTCTGGAACGCGGCCATCCCGGTGGTACCGCGGGTCTTGACGCCGGTGAAGGACGCGTCGATGTCGATCTCCTCGACCACCCGGACCGGCGCCTGGATCTCGCGCGGCAGCACGGCTTGGGATTCAGCGAGCTCGAAGTGGTCGGCGACGCGGCCGGCCAGCAGCCTGGCCTGTTTGACGAAGGTCGCGTAGTTCTCGAGCGTCTCGTTCGCCAGGCGCTGCCGCAGCCACTTCTCGAACTCGGACCAGTTTTTGGCCGGGTCACCGTCCTCGATGGCCTCTTCGGCTTCGTGCAACACCCCTCGGGAGCGGGCGCGCAGGTCGTAGTCCACATCGGACGAAATGTCGGAGAAGCCGTCGAAGAGGAGCTGCTGCCACTTGGCGGACTGGCTGCGCAGCGCGTCGACGCGGTCGTTGACGCGCCCGAGCTCCGCGACGAGCGCGGCGGACTGCTCGGGGTGCGCGAGCGCGGTGCGGCGGGCGCGCAGGGTGGCGTGCAGCTGCCCGACCGCGGACCCGACGTGCAGGCCGATGGCGTTGAGCGCCGACCGCTCGGCGTCCCCGACCACGCCCTGCAGGCACTTGACCAGCTGCGGGAAGCCGGACTCGACGTTCAGCTCCTGATCGGCCGAGCGGGCGGCGACGGTGCGCAGCTCCGAGGAGACGGCGACGGTGTCGATGCTGATGCCGCACGCCGCGAGGTGGCCGGCGTTGAGGTCGAGGATGCGGCGCCACTGCGGGTAGAGGTCGATCTTGGTGAGGACGAAGAAGACGCTCGGGCAGAGTTCCTTCACCGTCCGGAGGAACCGCAGCTCGGCGGCGGTGAGTTCCTGAGAGGCGTCCGAAAGGAACAGGACGGCGTGCGCCCGCGGGAGCGAGCTGACCGTGACGGCGTTGTGCAGCGAGCCGAGGCCGCCGACGCCGGGGGTGTCGACCAGCACCAGCCCGCCGGACAGCAGCTGGCGGCTGATCGACGCGGTGACGGACTTGAGTTTCCGCAGGTTGCCGGGATTCCCGGCTTCGCTGACGTGGGACGGAAGGTCTTCGAGGGAGATCCGCTCGGTCCACGGCGGCGACGACGGATCGGCCGGCTCGTAGGTCGCCAGAGCCCCGGACTCCGGCGCGAACCGGACGACCGTCGGCACCGCGGTCGCGATGTCGTCGTCGACCGGGCAGATCTTGGCGGTCAGCAGCGCGTTGATGAGCGAACTCTTGCCCTGCTTGAATTCCCCGACGACGTAGACGGTGACGTCCGGTTCGGACAGCAGGCGCCGGGCGTCGGTGAGGCGCCGGACGAGATCGTCCCGCCCGTAGGCCGTCGCGCCCTTGACCGCGAGGTCGAGGGCGTCGAGAGCGATGCGCCCCCCGCCACTCGGCTCCTGCATGACCGCTCCTCGTGCTTACCGCGCCGGCTCAGTAGTGCTCGACGTCGTGGTGGTGGTCGGCGTGGTGGTCGTGGTCGTGACCACCGTGGTGGTGCTCCTCGTGGCCGCGGTCGTGGTGCTCGGTGGCGGCCTGCTCGTTGAACTGGTTCCCGCCGTGGTGGCCCTGGGCCTGCTCGTTCTGGAAGATGTTGCCGTGGCCGCCGGTGGAGGCCTGCTCGTTGAACTGGTTGCCGCCGTGGCCGGAGCCCTGCTGGTTCTGGAAGATGTTGCCGCCGTGACCGCCGGTCGAGGCCTGTTCGTTGAACTGGTTGCCGCCGTGACCGCCGGAGCCCTGCTCGTTCTGGAAGATGCTCCCGTGACCGCCCGTGGAGGCCTGCTCGTTGAACTGGTTGCTCCCGTGACCGCCCGAGCCCTGCTCGTTCTGGAAGATGCTCCCGTGACCGCCCGTCGAGGCCTGCTCGTTGAACTGGTTGCTCCCGTGACCGCCCGAGCCCTGCTCGTTCTGGAAGATGCTCCCGTGACCGCCCGTCGAGGCCTGCTCGTT
>NZ_JBEZDL010000006.1:0-112801 GCF_040648295.1 Amycolatopsis sp. NPDC049159 | reverse complement strand
TGAACTGGTTCCCACCGTGCCCACCGGAACCCTGCTCGTTCTGGAAGATGTCCCCACGGCCGCCCGTCGAGGCCTGTTCGTTGAACTGGTTGGCCCCGTGACCGCCCGAGCCCTGCTCGTTCTGGAAGATGCTCCCGTGACCGCCGGTCGAGGCCTGCTCGTTGAACTGGTTGCCGCCGTGGCCCGCGCCTTGCTGGTTCTGGAAGATGCTCCCGTGACCGCCGGTCGAGGCCTGCTCGTTGAACTGGTTCCCACCGTGGCCACCGGAACCCTGCTCGTTCTGGAAGATGTCGCCTACGCCACCGGTCGAGGCCTGCTCGTTGAACTGACCGCCGCCGTGACCGCCCGAGCCCTGCTCGTTCTGGAACACATCGCCGTGGTGGCCGGCTGACGCCTGTTCGTTGAACTGGTTGCCGCCGCGGCCGGAGCCCTGCTCGTTCTGGAAGATGTCCCCACGACCGCCGGTCGACGCCTGCTCGTTGAACTGGTTCCCACCGTGCCCACCCGAGCCCTGCTCGTTCTGGAAGATGTCCCCACGACCACCGCCCGTCGAGGCCTGCTCGTTGAACTGGTCGCCCCCGGAACCCCCGGACCCCTGCTCGTTCTGGAAGATGTTCCCCGAACCGCCCGTGGACGCCTGCTCGTTGAACTGACCGCCGCCCCCGGTGCCCTGCTCGTTCTGGAAAACGTCGCCCGATGAAGTCGTCATCGTGTGCACTCCTGAAATTCGGATCGGTGAAGCCCGTGCCCCTCCGTTGTCATCCAGTCTTGGGCCCGGAACCGCTCCGGTCATGAGTAGCGGCCTACTCGGCTTCACCGGCCCCCGCGCCGCCGGCTACCTACGGGCCGGCCGAAGCGCTACTCCCCGGCTCCGGTTGCCCCACCACCGAAGCCAGTTCGCGCCGTCCCGAAATACCCAGCTTCGCGTAAACACCGTGCAGCACGTTGTCCACCGTCCGCACCGACACCACCAGGCGGTCCGCCACCGCGCGGCTCGTCAAGCCCGTCGCCACCAGGCGGGCGATCTCCAGCTCCCGGACCGTCAGGTCGAGCGGGGTGTCCAGCGACGCCAGCGCCGGCGTCGCGGCGTCCTCACAGGACACCAGCCACGACTGTGCGCGCTGGGCGGCACCGACCGCGCTCCCCAGTTTGCCCGCCGCCCGGTGGGCCCGGGCCGCCTCCGCCGCTGCCTCCGCCGCGAGCAGGCGCGCCCCGATGTCGGCGAACGCCGTCGCCACCGCGTCCAGCGCGACCGCGTCCCCTGAGGACAGCGCCCGTGCGTGCGCCGAATAGCACGCCACCAGCGGACCGTCCAGGTCCGAACCGAACGAAGGGACGCCGAAGCGGACGACGTCGTGCCGGATCTCGGCCGCGATCGCCGATCGGCCCGTCGACTCCGCCTCGGCCGCCGCCTCCGAAGCCAGTGCCGCCGCGCGGGTCAGCTCGCCGCGGGACGCCGCTGTCCAGGCCGCCGCCCAGCGGCCGAGCGGGCCCGGCAGGTCCGCCTCCACGACCTGCCCGGCCATCGCCGACGCCCGGGCCAGCGCGCCCATGACCGCGGGACGGAACTCGTGCGGCTGGTCGTGTCCCTCCACCGCCAAGGCTTCGCGCAGCCGCCGGATCGCCCCGCGCACGTTCCCGTACGCCAGCGCGACCGTGCCGAGGGACGCCGCCGCGGCCGCCAGTGCCGGGCCCCAGCGGTCGCCGACCGCGTCCCGGTAGTCCTCGCCCGCCAGGTCCTCGGCCTCTTCCAGCCGGCCCGCCCGGCACAGCGCCACCACCCGCGCGTGCTCCAGGCGGACGCGGGCGCCCGGCGCGGACGCGTCGGCGACCGCGATCGCCAGTCCTTCCTCGACGACGCCGAGGCACGCCTCCGTGCGGCCGGACTCGGCCAGCGCACCGGCCGCCACGACCAGCGCGCCGAGGCGCAGCGCGTCGCCGCGGGGGTTGCGGTCCAGCACCGGGCCGAGCAGGTCCAGCGCCGCGCGGCACGCCCCCTCCGCCGCGCGCAGGGCCGCACGGGCGACCACCAGTTCGTCGGCCGGGCCGGACACCGCCGTCTCCGCCGTGTCCAGGACGGCTTCCGCCTCGGCGAAGCGGTTCAGGCCGAACGCCAGGTTCCGCGCCCGCGTCCCGGCGACCCGCGCGTGCTGGGCGTCCGACACCGTCTCGCCGTCGAGCTCCGCCAGCAGCGCGTCGGCGTCCGCGTGCCGCCCGCCCGCGATCCGGACCTGGGCCAGCAGGTACTTCCCGGCGAACCCGCCGCCGAGCCGGACGGCTTCCGCGGCCAGCTGCTCGGCCTGCGGGAAGTCCTTGCGCAGCAACGTCTCCGCCGCGGCGCGGACGAGCTGGGGGTCGGTCGGCAGCCCGGCGGCCAGCCGCCAGCGGACCAGCCGCGGCTTGTCCTCGGCGCGCCGGGCGCCGGTCAGGTCGAGCGTCCTGGCCAGGATGCGGTAGGTGTCGCGCTGCCGCAGCGGCGACGTCCGGCGCCGGATCACCTCGGCGTAGAGCGGGTGCGCCAGGCGGACGTTCAGCCGCCGCCCGGTGCGTTCCGAAACGACGAGCCCGGCCCGCTCGGCCGCGGCGAGGACGTTCGCGGCGCCCAGCCGGACCAGCGGTTCGCAGCCCAGCGGCCCCCCGAACGCCAGCAGTTCCAGCAGCCGCCGTTCGTCGGCGTCGACGCGGTCGGTGCGGGTTTCGATCAGCTCGACCAGCCGCGGGGTCGCGGTGAGCGCGCCGCTCCACCGCCACAGCCCGTCCGTGGCCGCCAGCGAACCGCTGTCGAGCCCGCCTTGGACGAGTTCGCGCAGGAACAGCGGGTTCCCGAGGCTCAGGTGCCACAGCCGGTGCTCCGCGCCGTCCTCCAGCCGCCCGCCCAGCGCCGCGGTGATCAGCTCGATGGTCTGCGCTCGGCTCAGCTCGCCGACGTCGAGGCGCTCGGCGACGCGGTCCTTCCACATCGCGAACACCGGGTCGGGCACGCTCACGCCGTGCGGCGCGATCACGATGACGAACGCCGACGCCGTCGCGGCCAGCTGGTGCACCAGGGTCGCGGACAGGTCGTCGAGCAGGTGCGCGTCGTCGACGCAGAGCACCAGCCGCCGCCCTTCCGCGCCGCGCGTGAGGTGACCCGCGACCTGGTTCAGCCGGTGCGCGCGGTCCGCCGTGCCGTCGGCGCTGCCCGGCAGGAGGTGGGCGAAGGCGCCGAACGGGATCGTCGACGCCGACGACATCGCGCGCACCCAGTGCGTGCGCGCCCCGCCGGCGGCCAGTTCGGCCAGCAGCACCTTGGCCAAGCGGGTCTTGCCGGCGCCGGCGCGCCCGGTCAGCAGCAGGCCGCACACCTCGGCGTCGGCCAGCGCCCGGCGCGCGAACGCCAGCTCCTGTTCGCGGCCGACCAGCGGCCAGTCGTTCGCCACACCCACTGCCTCCCCACCCGCGCACAGCTGTTCTCCGGATAATGACAACGAAGGGGCCCGCCAAGTACCCGAACGCGCGAAGCGATTTGGCATAATTCGCCAAGCGGCTCAACAAACCCGACACATCGGACACTTGATCTGCTATTCCGTGAGCATTTTCCGGGTATTCTCCCGACACCGTGATCAACCGTTTTCACGGAATTCAAGACAACCACTCGCACAACGGCCAGGATGGGCACACCCCGTTCCCCGACGTGAGGACCCGAGGATGATCCGCCTGCCCGCACTGGCCGTCGCCGCGCTCACCACCACCGCGCTGCTGACCGGCACGGCCCACGCCGCGAGCCCGCCGTTCACCGCTTCGGTGTTCCGGGCGACGCACAACAGCTATTCGGGCAACGTCGACGGCGCCAAGAACTCGATCGCCTACCAGCTCGACCACGGCGTCCGGTTCATCGAGCTCGACGTCCACGACAACGGCTACGCGACCACCTACGACTACGGGGTCGGCCACGACTTCCCCGGCAACCTCGTCGACCACAGCGGCGGCAACCCGGCGTCGAACGACCTGCGCGACTGGCTGACGGCGGTGAACACCTGGTCCGCGCAGCACCCGGCCGCCGCGCCGATCGTCGTCATGCTCGACCTCAAGGACAACCTGACCGACAACCCCTCGTTCGCGGCGGGCAACCTCACCGCCGTCAACCAGGAGCTGGAGTCCGTCTTCGGCAGCCGGCTGCTGCGGGCGCAGGACTACCCCGCCGGGCAGCCGACCGTGGACGCGCTGCGCGGGCGTGTGCTGCCGCTGCTGTCCGGCGACGGCACCAGCCGCGCCGAGTACAAGAGGGACGTCGGCTACCACCCCGCGGTCGCGCTCAACGGACGCGGCCAGCTCGTCGAGGTGCACGACTCCGGCGGCGGCGCGCTCTGGTACTGGACGGGCACCTACGGCGCCGACGGCCGGGTCACCTGGCTGCGGCACGGGAAGTACGACAGCGGGCAGACCCCGGCCGTCGCGCTGAACGACAACGGTGACCTCGTCGAGGTCCACCAGTCGCAGACCGCGACCACGCTCTGGTACCACGTCGGCAAGCTCGGCGCGGACGGCGAGCTCACCTGGCAGGCGTCCCACCAGTACGACAACGGCGTGCAGCCGACCGTCGCGTTCACCGACGCGACGCACCTGCGGGAGATCCACCGGAGCCAGAGCGGCAGCCAGAACTGGAACTGGACCGGCACCCTGTCGGCCACGACGGTCGCCTGGACCGGCAACGCCAAGACGTCCGACGCGCGCTTCGCCAAGGACACCGCCACCAGCGGCACCCGGCGCGTGCGGGTGTGGACCGGCGCCGACGGGCCGACGCCGTCGAACACCCTGCGCGCGGACACCGCGAGCGTCGCCGGCGACCGGATCCGCTACCGGCAGGTCGCGTTCGACGAGTTCCAGCAGGGCGACAGCGCGGAGCTGCAGCAGGGCGCGCTGTTCTACGGCGCGCCCGCGACGGAGTCGGCGTTCATCACCTCGGCCCGCCAGTCGGGCAAGCTCGTCCGCGGCTGGGACTTCGACTCGGCGAACCAGGCGACGACGCCGCTGGCGAACTACCCGGCGACGAACCACCCGTACGACGCCTGGTACCAGTCGCTGCTGACCGGCGCCGCCGAATAGCCGTCAGCGCTTCGCCAGGGACCGGTAAGCGTCCCTGGCGAAGCTCGGCGGCATGAAGAACCTCACCGTCCTGATCTCCGGCGCCAGCATCGCCGGGCCCGCGCTCGCCCACTGGCTGACCCGCTACGGCTGCACCGTCACCGTCGTCGAACGCGCTCCGGCGGTGCGGCCCGGCGGGCAGGCGGTCGACTTCAAGGGCGCCACCCACCGGAGCGTGCTCGACCGGATGGGCATCCTCGACGACGTCCTCGCGCGCCAGACCGGCGGGCAGGACCAGACGATCATCGACGCCGCCGGCAAGCCGCGGGCGGTCATCCCCGGCGAGTTCACCGGCGGCGACATCGAGATCCGCCGCGGCGACCTGGCCGAAATCCTCTACGCGCACAGCGACTGCGAATACCTCTTCGGGGACACCATCACGGCGCTGACCGAGACCGCGGACGGCGTCGACGTCACCTTCGCCACCGCCGAGCCGCGCCGCTTCGACCTGGTCGTCGGCGCCGACGGCATCCACTCGAACGTCCGGCGGCTGGCGTTCGGCCCGGAACGCGACTACGTCGAGTACCTCGGGTACCACTACGCGCTGGCCGAGCTGGGCGAGGACGTCGCCGACGGCGACGCGGTGATGTACAACGAGCCGGGCCGGATGACCGCCGTCGGCGGCCCGAAGGCGTCGGCGTTCTTCGTCTTCGCCTCGCCGGAGCCGGCCTACGACCGCACGGACACCGCGCGGCAGCGGAAACTGCTGGCCGACGCCTACCGGGGAGCCGGCTGGCGGGTGCCCGAACTGATCGCCAAGGTCCCCGAAGCCCGCGAGTTCTACCTGGACTCGCTCAGCCGCGTCACGATCGACCGCTACTCCCGCGGCCGCGTCGTGCTGCTGGGCGACGCGGCCTACGGCAACACCCTCGGCGGGTTCGGGACCGGGCTGGCGCTGGTCGGCGCGTACGTCCTCGCCGGGGAGCTCCTCGCCGCCGGCGGCGACCACCGCGTGGCCTTCGCGTGCTACGAAGAGCAGTTCCGCGGCTACGCCAAGATCTCGCAGCGCGGCAGCGCGGGCCCGTTCCTCGCGCCGCCGTCACCGCTGCGGATCAAGCTGCGGGACTGGACGTTCAAGTCCCGCTTCCTGCTCGGCCTGATGCTCAAGGCGACCGACAGGTTCGCCACCGACATCGAGCTGAAGGACTACGCCCCGGGCTCGTAGGCCAGGTTGGGCCGCAGCCACTGCTCGACCTCGGCGACCTCGACACCCTTGCGGCGCGCGTAGTCCTCGATCTGGTCGCGGCCGAGCCGCCCGACGGTGAAGTACTTCGAGTCCGGGTGCGCGAAGATCAGCCCGGACACGCTGGCCGCCGGCGTCATCGCGAACGACTCCGTCAGCGCCATGCCCAGCTCGTCCGACTCCAGCAGCTCGAACAGCTCCCGCTTCTGGCTGTGGTCGGGGCTGGCCGGGTAGCCCAGCGCCGGGCGGATGCCGCGGAACCGCTCCGCGTGCAGGTCCGCCAGCAACGGCTCGGCGTCCGGCTCGAACCAGTCGCGGCGCGCCCGCAGGTGGATGTGCTCGGCGAAGGCCTCGGCGAGCCGGTCCGCCAGCGCCTTGACCATGATCGCCTTGTAGTCGTCCTGCTCGGCTTCGTACTTCGCGGCGAGCTCGTCGGCGCCGTGGATGGTGACCGCGAAGCCGCCGAGGTGGTCGCCCGCCGGGGCGATGTAGTCGGCGAGGCAGCGGTTCGCGCGGTCCAGCGGCTTCGACGTCTGCTGCCGCAGCATCGGGAAGCCGACGTGCGCGTAGTCGCCGTCGAGCCGGATGTCGTCGCCTTCGCGGTGCGCCGGCCAGAACGCGTACGCGCCCTTCGCGCGGAAGCTGCCGTTCGCGATGATCTCGTCGAGCAGCGTGTTCGCGTCGTCGAACAGCTCACGGGCGACCGGCTGCTCCAGGATGGCCGGGTACTTGCCCTTGAGCTCCCAGGCGAGGAACAGGAACTGCCAGTCGACCATCTCGCGCAGCTCGGCGATGCTCGGCTCGACGACGCGGCGCCCGGTGAACGCCGGGGTCGGCAGGCCGTCGAACGACACCTTCTCCGGGTTCGCGCGGGCCTGCTCCAGCGTGAGCATCGGGCGGCGTTGCTTGTTCGCGTGCTGCTCGCGCAGCACTTCCTGGTCGGCCCGGTTCTTCTCGGCCAGCACGATGGACCGGTCCGCGTCGAGCAGGTCCGACACCACGCCGACCACGCGGGAGGCGTCCAGCACGTGCACGGTCACGTTGTCGTAGACCGGGGCGATCTTGACCGCGGTGTGCTGGCGCGACGTCGTGGCGCCGCCGATCAGCAGCGGCAGCTTCAGCCCGCGCCGCTGCATCTCGGTGGCGACGGCGACCATCTCGTCGAGCGACGGCGTGATCAGGCCGGACAGCCCGACGGCGTCGGCACCTTCGGTGACCGCGGTGTCGAGGATCTTGCCGGCGGGCACCATCACGCCGAGGTCGATCACCTCGTAGTTGTTGCAGCCCAGCACGACCCCGACGATGTTCTTGCCGATGTCGTGGACGTCGCCCTTCACCGTGGCGAGCACGATCTTGCCCTGGCCGCCGGTCGAGGCGAGCCGGCCCTCCTGGCGCGCCTTCTCCTTCTCCGCCTCCATGAACGGCTCGAGGTAGGCGACGGACCGCTTCATCACGCGCGCGCTCTTGACCACCTGCGGCAGGAACATCTTCCCGGAGCCGAACAGGTCGCCGACGATCTTCATGCCGTCCATCAGCGGGCCCTCGATGACGTCGAGGGGGCGGGCCAGCTGCTGCCGCGCCTCTTCGGTGTCGTCCTCGATGAAGTCGACGATGCCGTGGACCAGTGCGTGGGACAGCCGCTCCCCGACCGTGCCTTCGCGCCAGGTGAGGTCGACGACGCGCTTGGTGCCGCTGCCCTTGACGTTCTCGGCGAAGGCCACCAGCCGGTCTGTCGCGTCTTCGCGGCGGTCGAAGAGCACGTCCTCGACCAGTTCGAGGAGGTCCTTCGGGATGTCCTGGTAGACCGCGAGCTGGCCGGCGTTGACGATGCCCATGTCCAGGCCGACCTGCACGGCGTGGAACAGGAACGCCGAGTGCATCGCCTCGCGGACGACGTCGTTGCCGCGGAAGGAGAACGACAGGTTCGAGATGCCGCCGGAGATGTGGACGCCCGGGCAGCGTTCCTTGATCCGGGGCAGGGCGTCGATGAACGCCTTCGCGTAGCCGTTGTGCTCGGCGATGCCGGTCGCGACGGCCAGGACGTTCGGGTCGAAGATGATGTCCTCGCCCGCGAAGCCGGCCTTCTGCGTGAGGATGTCGTACGCGCGGCCGCAGATCTCGACCTTGCGGTCGGCGGTGTCGGCCTGGCCCTGCTCGTCGAAGGCCATCACGACGACGCCGGCGCCGTAATTGCGGATGGTGCGGGCCTGGGCCAGGAAGGGCTCCTCGCCCTCCTTGAGGCTGATCGAGTTGACCACGCCCTTGCCCTGCAGGCAGCGCAGCCCGGCTTCGAGCACGGTCCACTTGGAGCTGTCGACCATCACCGGGATCCGGGCCACCTCGGGCTCGGTGGCGATCAGGTTGAGGAACGTGGTCATCGCCTGCTCGGAGTCGAGCAGGTCGGCGTCCATGTTGACGTCGAGCAGGTTGGCCCCGCCGCGGACCTGCTCCAGCGCGACGTCCACGGCGGCCTGGTGGTCGTCGGACTCGATGAGCCGGCGGAACCGCTTGGAGCCGGTGACGTTGGTGCGCTCGCCGATCATCACGAACCCGGTGTCCGGGCCGATGCCGAACGGCTCGAGCCCGCTGAACCGGGTGTGCGTGCGCGGCGCGGGGACCTCGCGCGGGCCGATCCCCTTCGCGGCCGCCGCGATCTTCTCGATGTGCGCCGGCGTCGTGCCGCAACAGCCGCCGACCAGGTTGACCAGGCCGTCGCGGGCGAACCCGCCGATCAGCCCGGCGGTCTCCTCGGGCGTCTGGTCGTACCCGCCGAAGGCGTTGGGCAGCCCGGCGTTGGGGTGGCAGGCGACGTAGGCGTCGGCGATCCGGGCGAGCTCCTCGACGTGCGGGCGCATCTCCTCGGCACCCAGCGAGCAGTTCACGCCCACGACCAGCGGTTTCGCGTGCTCGATCGAGCTCCAGAACGCCTCGACGGTCTGGCCCGAGAGCGTCCGGCCGCTCAGGTCGACGATGGTCACCGAGATCCACAGCGGCAGGTCCGGCGCCACCTCGCGGGCGGCGGCGATCGCGGCCTTGCAGTTCAGGGTGTCGAAGATCGTCTCGACGAGCAGCAGGTCGACGCCGCCCTCGGCGAGGCCGGCGATCTGCTCCGCGTACGCGGCCTTGACCTGCTCGAACGTGACCGCGCGGTACGCCGGGTCGTCGACCTTCGGCGACAGGCTGAGCGTGACGTTGAGCGGGCCGATCGAGCCGGCGACGAACTTGCCGCCCGCTTCGTCGGCGGCCTGGCGGGCCAGCTGCGCGCCGCGGACGTTCATCTCGTGGACGTGGTCCTGCAGCCCGTAGTCGGCCTGGCCGATGCTGGTGGCGGTGAAGGTGTTCGTCGTGGTGATGTCCGCGCCCGCGGCCAGGTACTGGCGGTGGACGTCGAGGATGACGTCCGGGCGGGTGAGGTTGAGGAGGTCGGGGTCGCCGGTGACGTCGTGGGTGTGCTCGCCGAAGCGGTCGCCGCGGTAGTCGGCGGGGGTCAGCCCGGCACCTTGCAACATGGTGCCCCAGGCGCCGTCCAGCACCGCCACCCGCTGGTCGAACAGCTCGCGCAGGCGCGCCTCGGACTCTCGCGGGGTACTCACCGGCAGCCTCCCTTTGTCGGGAGGCGCCCTTGGTTGGTCAATCCCGGCCGAGCGTGGCGGACCCGGTGGTCCGTTGCAGCGCCTCTCGGCCTGTGGTCCACGGTATCGGATCCCGGGCCGCGCACGCCATCCCGCCCCGCCCGGGCGTCCACTGACTGGGACACTCTCCGTCCACAAAGGATTGACACGTCGCCTCCCCGTTCGGTCGCGGACCCACCCACCGTGCCCGTGACGCCCTCCGTCGCACTGCTCCCCGCCTGCGCACCCGCCGCGCGTCCAGAGCCGCTCGACCGGTCGTGGACCCGGTCACCAACCGTACTCGACCGGCGACCCCCCGCGAGCGAGCGGCAACCTTGAAAACTGAAACACGTTCTAATACGCTCGCTCCGTGGACTACGGAATCGTGCTGTTCACCAGCGACCGGGGCATCACCCCGGCGGCCGCCGCGCGTGTCGCGGAAGCCGCCGGGTTCGCCACCTTCTACGTACCCGAGCACACGCACATCCCGGTCAAGCGGGAGTCGCCGCACCCGCGCACCGGCGACGCGTCCCTGCCCGACGACCGCTACAGCCGCACCCTCGACCCGTGGGTCGCACTGGCGACGGCCGCGGCGGTGACGTCGCGGATCAGGCTGTCCACGGCGGTCGCCCTGCCGGTGGAGAGCGACCCGATCACCCTGGCCAAGACGATCGCGAGCCTCGACCACCTGTCCGGCGGCCGCGTCACGCTCGGCACGGGCTTCGGCTGGAACGTCGACGAGCTGAACGACCACGGCGTCCCCGGCAACCGCCGCCGCACGGCGTTGCGCGAGTACCTCGAGGCGATGCGTGCACTGTGGACGGAGGAGGAAGCCGCCTACGCCGGGGAGTTCGTGTCGTTCGGCCCGAGCTGGGCGTGGCCCAAGCCGATCCAGGCGCACGTCCCGGTGCTGCTCGGGGCGGGCCCGACGGAGAAGACGTTCCGCTGGATCGCCCGCCACGCGGACGGCTGGATCACGACCCCGGCGGACACCGATCTGGACGGGCACGTGGCGCTGCTGAACGAGATCTGGGCCGCGGAGGGACGCACGGGAGCGCCGCGGATCTGCGCGCTGGGCGAGCGCCCGGACCCTTCGCGGCTGGCGCACCTGGACGCGCTCGGGGTGACGGAGACGATCTTCGGGCTGCCGGACCGGGCCCCGGAGGAAGTGGAAGCGTGGGTCGGCCGCCTCGCCGGCAAGCTGGGCTTGGCCGCACCCGTGGGCTGAAGCCGGTTCGCGGAGGTCGCGAATGACTCATCCGGGACGTCAGAGGTCCCGGATGAGTCATTCGCGGCACCGCCGGGCGGGTCAGCTCTCGACCGCCACCCCTTGCCGCGCCCGCAGGTCCAGCTCGATCTGCTCCAGCGAGCGGCCCTTCGTCTCCGGGACCAGCCACTTCGTGAGCCCGAACAGCACCACGTTGATGCCCGCGAACAGGAACATCGAGCCGCCGATGCCGAGGGACTTCGGGTCGGAGATGATCGGGAACACCGCGCTCACGATGCCCGTCGCGGCCCAGAGGACCACGCTGCTCACGCCCATGCCCGCGGCGCGGACCTTGAGCGGGAAGACCTCGGACATCATCACCCAGACGACCGCGCCCCAGCCGAGTTCGTAGCCGACCAGGTAGAGCACCATCATCACCAGCATCAGGATGCCGCGCAGAGACGTGTCGTGGACGTTGAGCACGACCAGGCCCGCCGCGGTGAGGGTCAGCACCATGATCACGTTGCCGATGAGCAGCAGCGGTTTGCGGCCCCAGCGGTCGACCACGAACACGACCCACGCGGTGAACAGGAACTTCGTCACGCCCAGCAGCACGCCGGACAGCAGCGCCGCCTGCGTGGCGAAGCCGAGGCCGATGAGCATCGTCGGGAAGTAGGCGTTGATCGCGTTGACGCCGCTGAACTGCTGGCCGACCGCGAGCAGCACCGCGACGAACAGCATCGGGCGCACCCAGCCGGCGAACAGGTCGCGGAAGCGCGGCTTCTCCTCGGTGTCCATCCGGATGACGTCGCGGATGGTCGTGATCTCCTCGTCGAGGTTCACGGAGTTGCCGTGGGCGCTGGCCAGCACGCGCCGGGCCTCCTCCTCACGGCCGTTCTTGACCAGCCAGCGCGGTGTCTCGGGCAGGAACGCCAGCCCGACGAGCAGGATCGCCGCGGGGACGATCGCGCCGGCGAACATCCAGCGCCACGCCGAAATCGGCCCGAGCCAGTAGCTGACCAGGAACGCGATCAGGATGCCGGTGACGATGAAGATCTGGTTCAGCGCGCCCATCGCGCCGCGCAGCCGCGCCGGCGCCAGTTCGGACAAGTACGTCGGGACCGTCGACGACGAAAGCCCGATGCCGAGGCCGATGATCAAGCGGGAAAGCACCAGCAGCGTGAACGTGGGCGAGAACGTCGCCGCCAGCGTGCCCACGATGACGATCGCCGCGGCGACCATGATCGTGCGGCGGCGGCCGAGCGCTTCGTTGGTGCGGCTGGAGAACAGCGCACCGACGATGGCACCGACCGACAGGCTGGCGGTGATCACGCCCTTGTCCCAGCTGGTCAGCGCCCACAGTTTCCCGATGAACGGGAGCACCCCGGAGATGACGCCGAGGTCGTAACCGAAGAGGATGCCGCCGAGCGCGCCGAAGAAGTACAAAGTGGTCCGGCTGATGTGCCGCGCCGGGGCTGTCTGCGTCATTGCCGGGTCGCCTCTTTCGTAGGTCCAGTCCAGCCAGCGGGCACCACACTCACACGCCGGAAAAAGCCCGACAAGGCCGTGCGCGATAACAATTCAGTCACCTGATCGCCGTTCACATACGTGACACGCTCTCAAGCGTCTTCGAATCCACTGTGGACAGTGGCGGACGACGAAATCGTCGAACGCTTTACAACGTTCCGAACGCTGGTTTACCGTCCCTCTGGAAGCGCTCCCAGAGCCGTGGAGGCCGACGTGAGACGACTGCTTTCCCCCAGCGCACCCAGGGCTCGCCGGCTCCTCGCGGCCGCGCTCGCCCTCCTCCTGCCGGCCGCCGTCGCGATCACCGCCGGCGCGCCGGAAGCCCCCGCCGCCGCGGCCGCCTACACGTGGCGCAACGCCGAGATCGGCGGCGGCGGGTTCGTCCCCGGCATCGTCTTCAACCAGACCGAACCCGGACTGGTCTACGCGCGCACCGACATCGGCGGCGCGTACCGCTGGCACCCCTCGACCGGGCGCTGGCTCCCGCTGCTGGACGCCGTCGGCTGGACCGACTGGGGCCACAACGGCGTCGTCAGCCTCGCCACCGACCCCGTCGACCCGGACCGGGTCTACGTCGCGGCCGGGATGTACACCAACAGCTGGGACCCGAACACCGGCGCGGTCCTCCGGTCGGCCGACCGCGGCGCCACCTGGCAGGCCGCGGCGCTGCCCTTCAAGCTCGGCGGCAACATGCCCGGCCGCGGCATGGGCGAGCGCCTCGCGATCGACCCGAACCGCGACAGCGTCCTCTACCTCGGCACCCCGAGCGGCAACGGGCTCTGGCGCAGCACCGACTCCGGCGTCACCTGGGCGAAGGTGACGGCCTTCCCGAACCCCGGCAACTACGCGCCCGACCCGAGCGACCCGTCGGGCTACTCCAGCGACAACGAAGGCGTCACCTGGGTGACGTTCGACCCGTCGACCGGCACCCGCGGCAGCACCACGCAGACCATCTACGCCGGCGTCGCGGACAAGCAGAACACCGTCTACCGCAGCACCGACGGCGGCACGACCTGGGCGCGGCTGGCCGGCCAGCCCACCGGGTACTTGGCGCACAAGGGTGTCCTCGACCCGGTCGGCGGCTACCTCTACCTCACGACCAGCGACACCGGCGGCCCCTACGACGGCGCCAAGGGCGACGTCTGGAAGTACGCCACGAAGACCGGCACCTGGACGCGGATCAGCCCGATCCCGTCCGACAGCACCGACGACTACTTCGGCTACAGCGGACTGACGATCGACCGCCAGCACCCCAACACGCTCATGGTTGCCACGCAGGTGTCGTGGTGGCCGGACGTGATCTTCTTCCGCAGCACCGACGGCGGCGCCACCTGGACGCGGATCTGGGACTTCACGAGCTACCCCGACCGGTCGCAGCGGTTCACCCAGGACATCTCTTCGGTGCCGTGGCTGACCTTCGGCCTCCCGGCCGCTCCCCCGGTGCCGTCGCCGAAGCTCGGCTGGATGACCGAATCCGCGGAGATCGACCCCTTCGACTCGAACCACTTCCTCTACGGCACCGGCGCGACGATCTACGGGACGACCGACCTCACGAAGTGGGACAGCGGCGGGAAGTTCACGCTCAAACCGGTCGTCGGCGGCCTCGAGGAGACCGCGGTGCTCGACCTGATCAGCCCACCGTCGGGCGCTCCCCTGCTCTCCGGGCTCGGCGACATCGGCGGGTTCCGGCACGACAGCCTCGACGCCGTCCCGGCCACCATGTACACCCAGCCGGTCTTCACCACGACCACGAGCCTCGACTACGCGGAGCTGACCCCGGCGACGATCGTCCGCGCCGGCACGCTCGACCGCGGCGCGCGGCCGAACGACAACCGGATCGCCTTCTCCACCGACGGCGGCAAGAACTGGTTCCAGGGCGCGGAGCCGTCCGGTGGCGCGAGCGGCGGCACGGTCGCCGCGGCCGCCGACGGCAGCCGGTTCGTGTGGAGCCCGGACGGCACCCCGGTGAACTACTCGGTCGGCTTCGGTTCGTCGTGGACGGCGTCCGCGGGCATCCCGGCCGGCGCGGTCGTCGAGGCCGACCGCGTCGACCCGAAGCGGTTCTACGGGTTCGCCGCCGGGAAGTTCTACGTCAGCACCGACGGCGGCGCGACCTTCACCGCGACCGCGGCCACCGGCCTGCCCACCGGCTCCGCGCACTTCAAGGCGATGCCCGGGGTGACCGGCGACGTCTGGCTCGCCGGCGGCTCCGGCACGGCGTACGGCCTCTGGCACTCGACCGACTCCGGAGCGTCCTTCACGAAGCTGAGCGGGGTCACCGAGGCCGACAACATCGGGTTCGGCAAGGCCGCCACCGGCCGGACGTATGCGACGTTATACACGATCGCGAAGATCGGGGGTGTGCGCGGGATCTTCCGGTCGGACGACGCGGGCGGCTCGTGGACGCGGATCAACGACGACCGGCACCAGTACGGCAACATCGGCGCGGCGCTGAGCGGCGACCCGCGGGTGTACGGCCGGGTCTACGTCGGCACGAACGGGCGCGGCGTGATCGTGGGCGACTCCGGGGGCACCGAGCCACCGCCGACGACCACCACCACGCCCACCACTACGACGCCGACCACACCGCCCACGACGACGACCACCCCGGTGCCGTCGGGTTCGTGCACGGCGGCCTACACGGTCACGAACCAGTGGCAGGGCGGGTTCCAGGCCTCGGTCGAGGTGGGCAACACCGGCACGGCCGCGGTGGCCGGCTGGACGGTGGCGTGGACGTTCGCGGACGGCCAGCGCGTGACGCAGGCGTGGAACGCGCAGGTCACCCAGACCGGCACGGCGGTGTCGGCG
The DNA here is from genome assembly GCF_040648295.1 of Amycolatopsis sp. NPDC049159. NCBI lineage: Bacteria > Bacillati > Actinomycetota > Actinomycetes > Pseudonocardiales > Pseudonocardiaceae > Amycolatopsis > Amycolatopsis sp. NPDC049159. The sequence continues at coordinate 97,341 of NZ_JBEZDL010000006.1, read as the reverse complement.
GTGGACGCGGGCTGGAACAAGACGATCCCGCCGGGCGGCAGCGCGGAGTTCGGGTTCACCGGCACGTCCGGCACGGCGAACACCAGGCCCACGGCGATCTCGCTCAACGGCCGGGCCTGCACCACTTCCTGAGCCCGCCGGGGGGCACGGGCGGGAAGGGGGTTTCAACCCACCCCCAGGCGGTTGAAACCCCCTCCCCGCGCCCCCAGTCCCGGACGTTCCGCCTGAGCAGCCGCAGCCTGCTCGGGCGATGTCCTGGTGAACACCACTCTCCCCGGTGCCGCCGACAGCCGCCATTCCTGCCGAAACCCGACTTTTTTGCCCGGGCACACCCCCGCTGACCTGCGAAAAGAACGATCCGAGGTACACAAATACCCAGCCGGGACGGCAAAAGTTACCCGGGGCCCGCGGCCGCTCAGGCGCTTTCGAGCACGACCTTCCCGACGTGGCTGCCGGACTCGAGGTGCTTGAGGGCTTCTTCGACCTCGTCGAAGGCGAACCGGCGGTCGATCACCGGCCGGAGCCCGGTGTGCTCGATCGCCCGGTTCATCGCCTGGAACGTCTCGCGGGAGGCGTTGGTCAGACCGCGCAGGGTCAGCTGCTTGACCAGCACGAGGATCGGGTCGGCGCCGCCTTCGTGGGTCAGCACGCCGGCGACGCTGACGTGCCCGCCGTAGCGCGCGGCGAGCATCGACTGCCCGATCGTGCCGCCGCCGCCCACGTCGACGACGTGGTCGACGCCGCCGCCGGTCAGCTCGGCCACCGCGGCACCCCACTCCGGCGTCGTCGCGTGGTTGAGCGTCTCGGCGGCGCCCAGCTCGCGGAGCCGCTCGAGCTTCTCGTCCGAGCCGGACGTCGACACGACGTGCGCGCCCCCGAGCGCGGCGAACTGGAGCGCGAAGGTGGACAGGCCGCCGCTGCCCAGGGTGAGCACGGTCTGGCCCGGTACGAGCCCGCCTTCCTCGACGACCGCGCGCCACGCCGTGACGCCCGCGCTGGGCAGCGTCGCGGCTTCGGCGTAGTCGAGGTGCGCCGGGACGCCGACGAGCGCGTCCTCGGCGAAGACGGCGTACTCGGCGAGGACGCCGTCGAGGGTGCCGGCCAGGTCGTCGGCCGTCTTCTCCGGCGTGCCGGGCCCGGACAGCCAGTCCGGGAAGTAGGTCGCGGCCACCCGGTCGCCGGTGGCCCAGGCACGCACCCCCTCGCCGACCGCGACGACTTCACCCGCGCCGTCGGACAGCGGCACGACGTCCGGTTTCACCGGCTTCGGGTAGAAACCCTTGACGATCATCAGGTCGCGGGCGTTGACCGCCCACCCGCGCAGCCGGACCAGGACCTGCCCGGGACCGGGTTCGGGAACGTCGCGCTCGCCCGAGACGAGCCCGGCGCCGGGACGGGGCAGCGAAAAGTACTTCACGGCGGCTCCAAGGGTGCGGGGAATCCTCAACGAAGCCAGTGTGTCGAAGTCGCGAGCTCCGCGTCGACGATCTCCAGGAGTTCCGGGGTCAATTCGGCGAGCGACGCCGCGAAGTGGCGGACGCCGTGGCCGGCCATGAAGTCCCGCTGCCGCGCGTGGGCGGGGCTCGACGGGAACCCGATGAACCCGGCGCCGTGCGCGCGGGCGTCCTCGGCCACCCGGCTGACGTCGTCGACGAACACGATCTCGTCGAAGCCGGCGCCGAGCACGGTCCGGGTGATGTGCTCGACGCCGGGGCGGTGCTCGTTGATGCTCACGTACGGCACCGCCGGGTCAAGCAGGTCCACGAACTCGCCGAGGTACCGGTCGAAGGTGTGCTCGCGGGTCCGGCCGCCGTAGCAGACCAGCCGCACGGGCAGTTTCGAGAGCGCTTCCAGGCAGTCCCGCGCCCCTTCGGCGACGCGGATCGGGTGCTCGGCGAGGTACTCCTGCCGCGCGGCCCACAGCTGCTTGAGCGTCTCTTCGGCCGGCTGGTCGAGGCCGCAGAGCGCGGTGATCTTCTCGGCGACGACGATGTCGCGCAGCCCGATCACGTCCCGCTCGGCCGCGGCGTCGTAGACCCCGCCGTGCGCGGTGACGAACCGGGCGATCATGGCCAGGTAGGTGTCGTCGATGAGCACGCCGTCGCAGTCGAGCGCGACGGCGCGCAGCTTCCCGAACCCGCTCATCGCTGCGCGAACACTTCCCGCACCGCGCCGATCGCGTTGAGCGCGGCCGGGAACCCGCAGTAGAACGCCAGGTGCAGGACGGTCTCGACGACCTCCTTCTCGGTGCCGCCGACGTTGAGCAGCCCGTGGATGTGCACCTTCAGCTGCGGCAGCGCCGTGCCGAGCGCGACGCACGCGGCGATCGTGACGATCTCGCGGTGGCGCAGGCTCAGCCCCGGCCGGGTGTAGAGCTCGCCGAAGGTGAACTCGATGATGTAGCCGGCCAGGTCGGGCGCGATGTCGGCCAGTGCGACGGCGACCTTCTCCCCCGCCTCGCCGTCGACCGCCTTCATCGCGGCCAGCCCGCGCTCGTAGCGGTCTTCGATGCCCGCCCACGGCACTTCGGCGGGCTCGGCCGCCGGCTCGTCCTCGGGCAGGCCCTCGAACGCCGCCTTGAGCGCCGTGAGCGCGTTGAGCGTGGCGGGGAACCCGGCGAACGAGCTGACGTGGATGACCGCCTCGACCAGCTGGCGGCGGGTGCAGCCGACGTTGAGCGCGGCCTTGGCGTGGAACTGCAGCTGCGAGCCCGCGTAGCCGAGCGCGGTGAGCGCGGCGACGGTCGTCAGCTGCCGCTCCGGGAGCTCGAGCCCGGGCCGGTGGTAGACGTCGCCGTAGATGAACCCGACGCACTGCTCGCCGAACTCGGCCTCGCCGATGCTCTCGAACAGGTCCAGCACGGCCGGGCGGTCGACCCCGCCGAGCTGCTGGATGAGTTTGAGTCCCTGCGCGAAGGACGCCGAACGGTCCGGCTCTTCGGACATCGTGGTGTGGTTTCCCTTCCGGAGTGGGTTTCGGCTCAGCCGAGGTAGGCGTGGGTCGCCTGGTCGGCCTTGCGGCGTTCCAGTGCGTCGATGCGCCCCTGCGCGATCATCGAGTACTCGATGTTCGCGGTGGCCACCGTGCGCCCCTGCTGGCGCACCGCCGTGGTGGCGCGGAACTTCAGGTTGCTCTCCCGGCCGAGGTCGGACTCCTCGATGAGCGACTCGACCGTGGCCGGCAGCGGGAACAGGAAGTCCTGGAACGACAGGTCGATCCGCTTCCAGACCCCCGCGTACGCGGGCGTGGCCAGGCCGGGCCGGATCGCGGTCTCGAACTGGGCGATGCAGATCTGCCGCATCGCCTCGACGATCACGATGCCCTGCACGTGCTCGCCGGTGTGGTGGTCGAGGATCAGCTCGTTGTCCCGGTGGATCCGCAGCTCGGCCTGGCAGTGCCCGGCCGACGGGCTGTGCACGCCCGCCAGCAGGACGTTCTCGGAGCGGTCCTTGTGCACGAGGACCGAGCGTTCCGGGACGCGCCGGAAGGCCGGCGGGTCCGCGAAGGTCACGGTGACCCCGCTCTTCTCGCGGGCCGCTTCGAGCAGGTCGTGGTCGGTGGCGTCGATGCCCTGGCCGAGGTGGACGACCCAGTGGCAGGAGGCAGGTTCGGGGTCGGTGTCGTCGGCGGCGAGCAGGGCCAGCAGGCCGGACACGGTGAGGACCCGCTCCCCGCGGGCGAACCGCGCGAAGCGATCGGCGACGACGACCACGTCCCGGCGGGTGCGGCCTTCGAGCGCCCAGTCGTCCTCGTGCCCGGTCCCAGGGCGCGCGGGAGCGTCCGGCGCCACCTCCGCCCGGGTGGGGTCGCCGGTCACGGCCGCGCCGAAGCGTGGGCGTCCAGGACCGCCTCGGCCAGGTTCCGCGCCGTCACCGCCGCGCGCCAGCGCGGCTCGGTCAGCTCGGTGGCGAGCACCTTCAGCATCGAGTGCACCATGTCCGGCTGGCTGCCGACGTCCGCGGCCAGCACCTGCTCCACCTGCGCGGCGGCGCCGTCGAGGTCGCCGAGCCTCAGGTGCGCGCGGCCCGTGTCGATCCGGATCATCGGGTCCATGGCCTCCCAGCGGTGTTCCAAGGACAGTTTCTCGTAGGCCTCGCGGGCGGTCGTGAACTCGCGCAGCGCGGCCGACGCCTGGCCGACCGAAAGCAGCGAGGTCCCGGCCATGTAGTGGCGCCGGTCCTTGGTGATGTTGAAGAACCGGTCTTCGCCACCGGCACCGAGGTCCGGGTCTTCGATGCTGGTCCAGCGCGCGATCGCGTCCAGCACCTGTGGCTCGGCCTGCACCGACGACCAGCCGCGCGCCTCGGCGAGGATCAGCGGCGCGTCCGTGAGGCGCGGGCCGACGTGGTAGCTGAGCCCGTCGGCGGCCAGCCGCGCGGACTCGATGCCGTTGCCCGACCAGAACGCCACCCGCGCCTGCGAAGTGCGCACCCAGCGGCGGGCCAGGAAGTCGTCGGCGTACTGCGTGTAGAGCCAAGCGGCGGAGTTCAGCTGGCGCGAAAGCCGGTACCGGCCGAGGTCGCCCGCGATCCACGCCATCATCGCCGAGCACTTCGCCCCGACGAGCAACAGGTCCTGCGTCTGCTTCGGCCGCTGCCTGCCCTTCAGCAGCGCCGACGTCCGTTCGTCGATGACGGCGAGCTGGCCGAGGACCGCGTCGGGCGCGGTGCGGGTGTAGGCGCCGCCCAGGAAGTCCAGGTCGGACCACAGGTCGTCGAGCTGGACGTCGTCGACGTTGGTCTGGGTCAGCAGAATCGCGTCATCGAGTGCACTTGCCCCGATTTCCTCGTCCGGCCGGGCTTCGCCGCGCACCTCCGCGCGAGCGGGCGGCGCGGAGACGGGCACGACCGCCACCGGTTCTTCTTCCGCGTGGTACTCGGCGAGGTCCTTGGCCGGCAGCTGCTCGAGATCACGCAGGCCCAGCAGGGATCTCCAGCTGGTGCCGTAGACGCCGGCCAGCACCCGCAGTGCCGCGATCGTCGGCCGGACACCGCGTTCGGGCCACTGCTCGTACTCCCAGATCCGCGTCCCGCGCATCCCCGCGCGGGGATCGCCGGTCGCGGCGTTGTAGCGGTGCGCCGCCACGTCGAGCGAAAGCTCGGACGCCAGCCGCCACGCGGTGCGCGGCGGGATCCCGCATTCCACCACCAGGTTCTCCGCCACCCGGGCCGGGATCGCCGTTTCGGGGAAGCCCAGAGCGGCCAGCCGGTCGCGCAGTTGTGCACGGTACGGCTTACTCCCTGGCTTGACCTGTCGGCTCATCGTTCACCCAGTGCGGTTCGGAGTACTGGTGCACACGGATGACAGTACCCCAGCGTGACAGCGGGGGCCCAGGGCGTCACCGCTGCCGGGACCGTGTGATTTTCGAGATGTTGAGCCCGCAACAAGGGTTTCCGCGCCGGGCGGGCCCGGCGGGGAGGAGGTGCGGCCGGACGTCGGTCTGCGGTTTCGGGCACGGCGCTTCGACGTCCCCGCGGGCCGATCCGTTCCACAGAGGACTCGACCGTCCACCCCGGAGGAAATGAGAGCGCTCCCACTCAAGCGGGACACCGAGTCCGTTCCTGCTCCGGCGAGGACCCGTCGTGATCTTGAACCGGATTGCCGGATTCCACCCCAACGGCGGCATCCCGGGGTGCGGGGCGGTAGCGCAGCGCGAGCACCGTACTCGTTGCCCGCCAACGGGTTCGGCCGTTCAGTACCGTTCAGTGGCCGAGCACGGGCCCGGCGGCGCCGGAAAACCGACCACCGGATCGCGGCGCGTCCGGGTCCCGCTTTACAAGAGCGACATCCGGGGGTTACTTTTTCGGCGGCTGGAAGCGCTCCCATGCCAGGTCGCCTCGCCAGAACGCGGCCACCACCCAGGGGCGTCGTGGTGCAGGCCACGGCGCCCCTGTCCGCGTCCCGGGAGGATCCCGATGCCCAGCAGGTTCGCCGGTGCCCTCGCCGCCCTCTGCCTCGCCGCGGCGGGCACCACCGCGGTCCTCGCCGCCGGCCCGGCCGCCGCCGCGCCCGCCTGCTCGGTCGCGTACCGGGTGAACCAGTGGCAGACCGGCTACACCGCCGACCTCACCGTGACCAACGGCGCGACCGCGCTCTCCTCGTGGGCCCTCACGTGGCACTACCCCGGTGGCCAGACCGTCACCTCGGCGTGGAACGCGACCGTCCGCCAGTCCGGGACCGCCGTCACCGCGGAAAGCATGCCCTACAACGCCGCCCTGCCCGCAGGCGGTGCGGTGTCGTTCGGCCTGCAGGGCACCGGGAGCGGCGCGGATCCCACGGACTTCGCCCTCAACGGCGTCGCGTGCGGCGACCCCGCTCCCCCGGTCACGACGACCGCCACGACGCCCATCACCTTGCCCACGACGACGACGTCGGCGCCCCCGCCCGCGGGCTGCGCGGACGCCGCGCTCTGCGACGACTTCGAGCAGCAGACCGGCGGCACCCCGGGCGGCCGCTGGACCGTCGGCGCGGCGAACTGCCAGGGCACCGGCACGGTGACCGTCGACGCCTCGGTGGCGCACTCGGGCAGCCGCTCGGTGAAGGTCACCGGCCAGGGCGGCTACTGCAACCACGCGTTCCTCGGCACCGGCGTGAGCGGCACCGGCGTGCTCTACGGGCGGTTCTGGGTCCGGCACACGACGGCGCTGCCCGCCGGGCACGTCACCTTCCTCGCGATGCGCGACAGCACCGACGGCAAGGACCTGCGGGCGGGCGGGCAGAACCGTGCGCTGCAGTGGAACCGCGAGTCCGACGACGCCACCCTGCCCGCGCAGAGCCCGGCCGGGGTCGCCCAGAGCGTCCCGCTGCCCACGGGCGCCTGGTCCTGCTTCGAGTTCCGGCTCGACGGCGCGGGCGGGCAGCTGCGGACGTGGCTGGGTTCGGCCGAAGTGCCCGGGCTCGTCGTCGACGGCGTCCCGACCGCCGACGTCGACCAGCAGTGGCTCGCGCGGTCCTGGCACCCGGCCGTGACCGACCTGCGGCTCGGCTGGGAGAGCTACGCCGGCGACGCCGACACGCTGTGGTTCGACGACGTCGCCGTGGGCGCGTCGCGGATCGGCTGCTGAGCTACCGGGCGGCGATCCGGTCGATCTCGGCCAGCTCGTCGTCGGTGAACTCGAGGTTCGCGGTGGCCGCGACGGTGTTCTCCAGCTGCGCGACGCTGCTGGCGCCGATCAGCGCCGACGTCACGCGCCCGCGGCGCAGCACCCAGGCGATGGCGAGCTGGGCCAGTGTCTGCCCGCGCCGCTTCGCGACATCGTTCAGCGCGCGGATCTTGTCCAGCGTCTCCTCGGTGAGGCGGTCGCGGGTGAGGAACGGGCTCGCGCCGGCCGCCCGCGAGTCGGCCGGGACGCCGTCGAGGTAGCGGTCGGTCAGCAGGCCCTGGCTCAGCGGCGAGTACGCGATCGAGCCGGTGCCGTGCTCGTCGAGGGTGTCGAGGAGACCGTCCTCGACCCACCGGTTGAGGATCGAGTACGACGGCTGGTGGATGAGCAGCGGCGTGCCGAGGTCGCGAAGCGCGGCCAGCGCGGCCTCGGTCTGCTCGGGCGAGTAGTTCGAGATGCCCGCGTACAGCGCCTTGCCCGACCGGACGGCGGTGTCGAGGGCACCCATGGTCTCCTCGATCGGCGTCTCCGGGTCCGGGCGGTGGGAGTAGAAGACGTCGAAGTGGTCCAGTCCGGTGCGGGCGAGGCTCTGGTCCAGGCTCGCGAGGAGGTTCTTGCGCGAGCCCCATTCGCCGTACGGGCCGTCCCACATCAGGTAGCCCGCCTTGGACGACACCAGGATCTCGTCACGGTACGGGCGGAAGTCGGCGGCGTAGTGCCGCCCGAAGTTCGCCTCGGCCGCGCCGGGCGGCGGCCCGTAGTTGTTGGCCAGGTCGAAGTGCGTCACGCCGAGGTCGAAGGCCCGGCGCAGCACCGCGCGCTGGACGTCGAGGGGCTTGTCGTCCCCGAAGTTGTGCCAGAGGCCGAGCGACACGGCGGGCAGCTTCAGCCCGCTGCGTCCGGCCCGCCGGTACGGCATGTCCGCGTACCGGTTCCCGGCGGCGGCGAAAGGCGACATGGTTCTCCTCGGTCGGCGGGTCGTGGGGAGTCTAGCGACGCGCGGTGAGTGCGCCGGCGAACGACGCGGCGGGCGGGAGCGTGGGCAGCAGCGTCGCCTGGTAGGCGTGGTAGACGTCCGGCTTGCCCGCCCAGACCGTCGCGGCCGGGCGGTTCTCCGGGTCGAGTTCGTGGTGCCACGACCCGCGTTCCCGGTCGGCGAAGCAGGCCTCGGCGTGCGCGCACCACTCCTCGAACCGCTCGAGGTAGACCGGCTCGCCGGTTTCCTGGTGCAGCGTCCACGCGGCGGCGATCGCCTCCGCCACGACCCAGTGCAGCCGGGTGCGCACGACCGGCGTGCCGTCGAAGTCCGTGGTGTAGACGAAGCCGGCGTGCCCGTCGACGGCCCAGCCGGTCCGGGTCGCCGTCTCGAACAGCGCCGCCGCGTCCGGGACCAGCCAGTCCGGTGCGTCGCCGCCGAGCGCGCGCTTGAGGTGCACGGCCAGGCGCGCCCACTCGAAGAGGTGCCCGATCGTCGCGCCGAACGGGCGGAACGGGTGCGCGGGCTCGTCCCGGTTGAACTCGAGGCGCACCCGCCAGGCCGGGTCGTAGTGCTCCGGCAGCAGCCAGCCGTGCGCGCGGGCTTCGCCGTGCACCAGGTGGTCCACAATGGACAGCGCGCGGGTGGCCCAGACCCGGTCGCCGGTGACGTCGGCGGCGGCCAGGAACGCCTCGACGGTGTGCATGTTCGCGTTGGCGCCGCGGTAGTCCTCCAGGCGCGTCCAGCCGCGGTCCCAGACGTCGGCGACGAGCCCTGGCCCGGGTTCCCAGAACCGGCGTTCGACGACGTCCAGCGCCTCGGCCAGCAGTTCTTCCGCGCCCGCCGCCCCGGCGGCCGTCGCGCTCGACGCGGCCAGGACGACGAAGGCGTGCTCGTAGGCGCGCTTCTCTGACAACGTTGTCGTCGCGTACCAGCCACCGTGGTCCGGATCACGGAGGAGGCCGGTCAGCGCCTCGACACCGTGGGCGACCTGGGCCCCGGTCGCGGCGCCCTGCAGCTGCGCCAGCGCGAAGACGTGCGTCATCCGGCAGGTGATCCAGGTTTCGACGGGCCGGTCGAGCACCGGCCGCCCGGTGTCGTCGAGCCAGGCGAACCCGCCATCGGGGTGGGCCGCGTGCGCGGCGAACCCGAGCAGCCGGAGGGGTTCGGCCCGCACCCAGGCGGGGACCGGAGACGGACTTTCCACGCTGTGCCTTCCTCGGTGATCGACGACCTCCGTCAACGTAGGCCAAGGGGGCCGCCCCGGTCACCGCGGGCTGTTCCGGAAGTGACCGCCACCGCGTATCCTGACCTTGAGAGCGCTCCCAGTCTTCGACGCACGCTACCCGACGAAGGGACAGACGTGACCAGGAGACGAAGTACGATCCTCGCCGCCGTCACCGTGTTGCTGGCGAGCCTGACCGCCATCCTGCTGAACACCGGCACGGCCGAGGCGCACGGCGCGATGATGAAACCGGGCAGCCGGACGTTCCTGTGCTGGCAGGACGGGCTCAGTTCGACCGGCCAGATCATCCCGCAGAACCCGGCCTGCTCGGCCGCGGTGAACACCAGCGGCGCCAACTCGCTGTACAACTGGTTCGCGGTGCTGCGCTCCGACGGCGCCGGGCGCACACGCGGCTTCATCCCGGACGGGAAGCTCTGCTCCGGCGGCAACCCGGGCTACGCCGGCTTCGACCAGGTCGGCGACTGGCCACTGACCCACCTGACGTCCGGGGCGACGTTCGACTTCTCCTACAACGCGTGGGCGGCGCACCCGGGCTGGTTCTACACCTACGTCACGAAGGACGGCTGGAACCCGAACCAGCCGCTGACCTGGGACTCGCTGGAGGACCAGCCGTTCCTGACGATCGACCACCCGCCGGTCACCGGCCAGGTCGGCACGGTCGAGGGCCAGTACAAGTGGAGCGGCGCGCTGCCGTCGAACAAGACGGGCAGGCACATCATCTATTCGGTGTGGAAGCGCTCCGACAGCGCGGAGACGTTCTACGGCTGCTCGGACGTGACGTTCGACGGCGGGCACGGCGAGGTCACCGGCGTGAAGGACCCGGGTACGCCGACGACGACGCCGACCACGCCGACCACCCCGACGACGCCGACCACCCCGACCACCCCGGTCGGCTCGTGCATGGCGATGTACGAGATCACCAACGCGTGGAGCGGCGGCTACCAGGCCACGGTGACGGTGATGAACCACGGCACGTCCGCGTACAACGGCTGGCAGGCGGGCTGGACCCTGCCCGCCGGGCAGACGGTCGGCAGCGTCTGGAACGGCACCCTGAGCCAGTCCGGTTCGGTGGTGACAGTCCGCAACGCCGATTGGAACGGCCGCATCGCCCCGGACGGGCAAACGACGTTCGGCCTGGTGGTCAACGCGACGGGCACCAACCCGGCGCAACCTTCGCTGTCCTGCCAGGGCACCTGACCATCCGCAGTGGACAGTCCACGAAGGCCGCGCCGGTCCACCGGCGCGGCCTTCACGGCCGAGCGGGCCCGGTACTCCCCCGAGTGACCAACGACGGCCGCGGAGCACACACATCCCCCGCCGCCTCCCCCACCAGCAAATCCCGCAACACCACCGCCGCCAAAGCACCCAACTCCGCCAACGGCCGCCGCACCGCCGACAAAGCCGGACGGACCAGACGGCACAACGGCGAGTCGTCCCACGACACCACCGAAACGTCGCCCGGTACCGCCAGCCCCAGCTCCCGAGCCGCGGCCAGGGCCGCGACCGCCAGTACGTCCGTGTCGCACACCAAAGCCGTCGGGGGATTCGGGACCGCCAGCACGCGGTGGGCCACCCCCGCGCCCGCTTCCGCCGTGCCCGCGTCGGCCGTCGCCGTCTCCACGAAACCCAGGCGGGCCGCCGCCGAAGTGAACGCCTCCGCGCGCGCCCGGGGGTCGGCGAACACCGCCCGGCCCGCGATCCGGACCACCCGGCGGTGGCCGAGCGCCGCCAGGTAGCCCAGCACCTCGCCCGCGGCCGCGGTGTCGTCCACCCACACCGACGGGACGCCCGGCGGCCCGGGCCGCGGGCCGCCCAGCAGCACCGCGGGTACGCCCGGGGCGGCCACCGCGCACGACGGGCCCGCGAGCAGCAGGCCGTCCACCTTGCGGTGCCCCGCCCCGCGCACCGGCAGCAGCAACGACACCGGCCCGAGTTCGCGTTCGACCCCCTCCAGCAGTGCTACCAGGAACGGCTCGACGCCGAGGACGTCCGGGGCGCGGTCCAGGACCAGGCCGATCGCCCCGGTCCGGCCGCCGGCCAGTGCCCGCGCCGCGCTGCTCGGGGACCAGCCGAGCCGGCGGGCGATCTCCGTGATCCGCGCCCGCGTCGCCTCGGAGACGCCCGGGCGCCCGTTGAGCGCGTACGACACCGCGCCCTTCGACACCCCCGCCTCCCGCGCGATGTCAGTGATCGTCGGCCGCTTCACCGCGCTCCTCCGTTCGCCCGGTGTCCGTCCGGACACCCGCCGTCGCGCACCTTGACACCCGCCGCACCCGGAACGAGACTCCCCTCCGGGAGCGCTCCCAATCACGAGGGAGTGAATCGTGGACGGGGAGTGCGCGCACATGAAGCAAATCCGAAGACGGCTGACCTGCGCCGTCGCAGTGGTCCTGCTGGTCCTGACCGGTGGCTGCGGGCCGGCCACGCCCGAGAAGATCACGCTGACGCTGGCGACGTTCGGGCAGTTCGGCTACGACGACCTGATCCCCGGCTACGAGTTCACCCACCCCGGGATCACGGTGCGGCAGGTCCGCACCGAGCAGGGCGGACCGTACCACCAGGACCTGCTGGCCAAGCTGCAGAACGGCCAGGAGCTCGCCGACATCCAGGCAGTCGAGGAAGGCCACCTCGCCGACGTCCTCGCGCAGTCGGGGAAGTTCACCGACCTGGCGAAGGCCGGTCCCGCCGACGTCCGGCCCGGCCGGTGGCTCGAGTGGAAGTACGAAGCCGGTCGCAGCAAGGACGGCAAGCTCGTCGGCTACGGCACCGACATCGGCCCGCTCGCCATGTGCTACCGCAAGGACCTGCTCGGAGCCGCCGGCCTGCCCACCGACCCCGGCTCGGTGAAGACGATGTTCGAGTCCTGGGACAGCTACTTCCAGGCGGGCGAGCGGTACGTCAAGCGCTCCAAGGGCAAGGCGTGGTTCGACTCCGCGGCGCAGAACTTCAACGCCATGGTCAACCAGCTCCCGGTTGGCTACCTCGACCGCGAAGACCACTCGACGCTGGAAACGAACACCGCGCTGCGGGACGCCTGGAACCAGGTCACCACCGCGGTGAAGCAGGGCCAGTCGGCGGGGCTCACCGCGTTCGCCGACGACGGCAACAACGGCCTGCGCCTGGGCGCGTTCGCGACGAAGGTCTGTCCTTCGTGGATGCTCGGCGTCATCGAGCAGCAGGCCGGCGTGGGCAACGCGGGCAAGTGGGCGATCACCGACACCTTCCCCGACGGCGGTGGCAACTGGGGCGGGTCCTACCTGACCGTCCCGGCCGCGAGCGCGCACCCGAAGGAAGCCGCCGCCCTCGCCGCCTGGCTGACCGCGCCGGAGCAGCAGCTGCACGCGTTCCGGGTCAGCGGCAACTTCCCCAGCCAGGTCGAGGCCTTCACCTCCCCCGACCTGCTGAGCGAGATGAACGGCTACTTCGGCGGGGCACTGAGCGGGCAGGTCTTCGTCGCGCAGGCGCAGAAGGTCGGGAAGCCGCAGTACAAGGGTCCCGGTGACGGCAAGATCCAGGAGACGGTGATCGCGCCCGGGCTCAAGGCCGTCGAGCAGGGCGCCGACCCGGCCGCGGTCTGGCAGCAGGTGCTGGTGGGGGTGCACCGCCTGGTGCCGTGAGGCGAAACCCGCTCGCTTCGGCCCGGGCCGGTTGGCAGGGTGGGCGCCATGACCGATCTCGCGCCGCTCCTCGGCCACGCCGTCCGCCGCCCCGGGCCGGACGACCACCTGCCCGTGCTCGCCGTCCTCGACACCTGGTGGGGCGGGCTCGGCGGTGCGGAAGGGTCCCGTCAACGGGCGCTGCTCCTGCCGAAGCTCATGTTCCAGCACTTCACCGGCAGCAGCTTCCTCGTGACCGGCGACGACCGGATCGTCGCGTTCCTGATCGGGTTCCTCTCGCCGTCGCGGCCGGCCGAGAGCTACATCCACTTCGTCGGGGTCGATCCCGCCGAACGCGGGCGCGGCCTGGGCGCGGCGCTGTACGAGCGCTTCTTCGCCCACAGCCGCGAAAACGGGCGGTCGGTCGTCCGGGCGATCACGTCGCCGGTGAACAAGGGTTCGCACGCGTTCCACACCCGGATGGGGTTCGTCACCGAACCAGGGCCGAAGGAGTTCGAGGGGTTGCCGGTCCAGCCCGACTACGACGGGCCGGGCCTGGACCGGCTGAGTTTCCGCAAAGACCTGTGAGTGGAGCCCGGGCCGGGCGGCGGCTGCGCGGCACCGCCCGGCCCGGAAACCGTTACTGCACCGCCGGGTAGGCGTTCTGGACCAGTTCCTCGAACTGGGCCTGGAACCACTTGCCCGACAGCGGCGAGTTCGGCAGGGCGCCGGTCAGGTTGCCGCCGTTCGCCTGGTCGCTGCCGTGGAAGGTCGGGTCGCACATCCGGTCGAAGCCCTTGCCTTCGTCGTTCGGGATCTGCGAGCTCGCGCCGTCGGACTCACCCGGCGGCTTGATCCAGACGTAGGCGTCGAAGTGCGCCGCGGGCGAGGCCGTCGGCCGCGTCCCCAGCCCGGCTCCGCTCTGGTTGCACCAGTTGCCGCGGTGCAGCCGCCGGTCGACCCGGCCGGAGTTGACGTAGCTGTCCACAGTGGACCCCGACGCACCGCTGGGCCGGGCCGCGCCGCCCCAGCCGTTGCGGGAGGTGTCGATCAGCATGCCGATGCCGCTCGGCAGGCCCGCCGACACGAACGCGTTGTACATCGCCGTGGCGAACGGCACCTCGGCGAAGTACGGGTTCCACTGGTAGAAGGTCGCCGACCGCAAGGGCTGGCCGCCGACGTTGAGGTTCGAGTCCGGCAGGTTCGGCTCGGTCAGCGGGGTGTAGTTCGCCGTGTCGCTGATGAACCCGTCGATGCTGCTCACCCCGGCCGTGGTGCCCTGCAGCACCTGCTTGACCAGGTTGACGAACGGCTGGAAGTTGCTGTCCCAGCCCAGCCACGCCGAGTGCGCGATGTCCAGGTAGTTGTAGACGTTGGAGATCGCGTGCAGCTTGTTCAGCGCGTACTGGATGCCCTGGGTGTACGCCCCGGTCGACTGCGCTTCGGCGCACTTGGCCGTCGCGGTGTTGGTGATCAGGTTCGGCAGCGAGTCCGGCTCGACGACCGCCACGACCCGCAGCGGCGCGTACTTCGCGTCCGAGAGGATCGACGCGATCGGGTCGATGTACTCGCTCTTGTACCGGGCCAGGCCGTCCGAGCCGGCTTGCAGCTCACCGTTGGACGCCAGCGCCGCGCAGTCGCGGTTCGGCAGGTCGTAGACGACGATCTGGATCGTCACCGGCGTCCCGCCGCTCTGCTGGGCCAGCGCCGCGTCGAGGTGCCCGCGCAGGCCGCGCGCGCTCGACGTGCCTTCGATGGCCGCGATCCGGTCCAGCCACACCGCGGTCGAGGTGTTGGCCACCTTGGCCATCTGGGCGCCCAGCGTGCCGCCCTTGGCCGCGGCCGCCGCGCTCACCTCGGCCGACCAGTCCGGGTTCACGTACCCCTTCGAACCGGCGTACGGGTTGTCCACATGGGTGCCCGGCTGCGGCGTGGTCGTCGGCCCGGTGGGCGTGGTCGGGGTGGTCGGCGTGGTGGGGGTCGTCGGCGTCGTCGGGGTCGTCGTCGAGCCGCCCGTGCTGCCGTCGCAGACGACGCCGTTGAGCGTGAACGTGCCGGGGACGGCGTTCGTGCCGGAGTACGAGCCGTTGAAGCCGAAGCTCGCCGTCGCGTTCGAGCCGAGCGCGCCGCCCCACGACGGGTTCTTCGCGCTCACGTGCTTGCCGCTCTGGCTGAACGTGGCGCTCCAGCCCTGCTGCACCTGCTGGTTGCCGGCGAAGTCCCACTGGACGTCCCAGCTCGTGAGGGCGTCGCCGAGGTTGGTCACCGCGAGGTTCGCGGTGAAGCCGGTGTCCCACTGGTTGGTGGTGTAGGTGACCTTGCACCCGGTGGCGGCGGTCGCCGGGCTGCCGCCGGCCACCAGCAGCCCCGCGACGACCGCGGCGGCCGTCACCGAGGAAGCCGCGGCGAGCCGCACTTTCCTCTTCGGGGACCAGAATTCACTCCTCATCGAGTGTGCTCCTTCGTGTTCGGTGGACGGGTCAGGTGGTGCACGCGGTCGCGCCGACGGCGAAGCCGCCGGGCGAGCCGGTCGAGGCGCCGGTCGCCTGGAAGCCGATCGACGTCGAGGCGCCGCCGGCGAGGTCGGGTGCCCAGGTCGGCGCCTTGGCGGTCGCCTGCTGCCCGGACTGGGTGACGGTGGCGCCCCAGCCCCCGGTGATCTGCACCCCCGAAGGCTCGGTCCAGCCGAGCGCCCAGGTCTTCAGCGGCGCGGTCCCGGTGTTCTTGAGGGTCACGGAGGCGACGAACCCGCCTTGCCACGTGTTGTCGACGTGGTAGGTGACCGCGCAGCTCACCGCGGGCGGCGGATCGGTCGTCCCGCCGCCGGATCCCACCGGCGGGATCAGGTAGGGCTGCAGGATCCCCTGCTTGACCTGGTTGACCGTGGTCCAGTCGTCGTTGAGGATGCCGCCGGTGTCGCCCGAGTTCGGGTTCCACGACCAGTACGTGAAGCTCATCCCGGTGGGCCCGGTGCCGGCGTACTTCATCAGTTCCTGCAGCCAGGTCTTGTCGCGCGGGTCGGCCAGCGTGCTGCCGAACTCGCCGAGCAGCACCGGCGCGATGTTCTGCTTCTGCAGGTAGCCGAAGAAGTGGTCCCACAGCGCGGGCAGGTTCGCCGGGAACGACGGGTCGGAGAACCACGGCTGCGCGAACACGGAAGTCGCGTACTCGTGCGCCGAGTAAACGAGCTTGTCCGGCTTGGACAGCCGCACCGGGAACTGCTTGGCCCCGGACAGGTTCCCGCCCCACCAGCCGCACTGCGGGTCGCCGGTGCCGCTCACGCAGTCGACGCCTTCGACGATGACCAGCCAGTCGGGGTTGGCCGAGAGGACGGCGTTGCCGCCGCGTTCGGCGGCCAGGCGCCAGTCGGTCGCGGTGTCGCCGCAGCCCCAGCACGCTCCCCCGCCGCCCTGGATGGCGTGGGGCTCGTTGTGCAGGTCGGCGCCGATCACCGTGGCGTTGCCCTTGTAGTGCTGGGCCAGCATGGTCCAGTCCGACAGCCACCGGCTCTCGGGGTAGGCGCTGGTGTACCAGAGCGGGGACTGCGCGCCGGAGTCCGGCCGGTGCTGGTCGAGGATGACGCGCATGCCCTTGGTGCCGGCGTAGGCGATGATCTTGTCGAGCACCTGCAGCCCGGAAAGCCCTTGCAGGTCCGGGTTCTGGACGGCGTCGATGCTGGTCGGCTTGACACCGCTGTCGAAGAGCTGGTTGGAGTACGGGAGCCGCAGCGTGTTGTAGCCGAGGCTCGCCATCTGGTCGAGCATGTCCTTGTAGTTGCGGCTCCACAGGCCGTGCGGCGAGTAGTTGCCGGTCTCGGCGCCGAACCAGTTGACGCCGGTCATCCGCACCGGCGCACCGGTCGCGTCCACGAGCTGGGAACCGCTGGCGTGCCAGAACCCGGTGCCGGTTCCCAGTGCGGCACTTTCACGTGAAAGTGCCGCTCCCAGGTGGGCACTTTCACGTGAAAGTGCGGGGGTGGGGGCCGCGGCGGCCGGGGACGCCGTGAGAACGGCGCCCCCGACCAGTGCGGCGACCACCAACGAGAGCAGTCGCTTCATCGAGTGCCTTTCAGCCGAACAGGGCGACGTGCGCGGCGAACGCCGTGGCGATCTCCGACTGCGCCCAGAACCGGTGGTAGGTGAACGTCGGCGCGGCGCCGCCGTCCAGGTAGGCCTGGACCTTCGGCCACTGCGGGTCGCTCTTGTAGAAGGAGCGGATGGATCCGAACGTCGAGCTGGAGTTGATCGCGTCGCCGTTCGGCATCGTGCCGGTCCAGCCGGTGGGGACGTACAGCCCCTGGTCCGTGGTGGCGTTGTAGGCGTCGTCGAACCGGTTGTAGTCCGTCCGGGTCTCCGGCACCGCGATGCCCTGGGTGTCGGTGTTCGCCGACAGCGCGGTCAGCAGCTGCTCGCCGACCGTCTTCGCCTGGGCGTTGCTCGACCCGGACGCGTAGTAGAGCAGCGTCTTGGCGAGCGAGGCCGCGACCCCGACGTCGTTGCTGTAGTTCTTCACCGTGACGTGCAGGCTCGTGTTCGAGCCCGGGCTGGTCGCGTTCCAGGTGTCCGGCGCGCCGCTCCAGCCCAGGTCCGCCGGGATCTGGAAGCTCCCGCCGGCCCCGACCGTGGTGTTCGCGATCGCCCAGGGCACCCACTTGTCGAGGATCTTCTTGGCGCGGGCGTCGTTCGTCGCCTGGTAGTACTCGGCGATCCGCTCCATGCCCCACGTCTGGAAGCCGAACCACTGGTTGCTCGGCGGGTCGTGCCAGACCGGCTGCTGGTCGTAGAACATCCCGTAGAACGTCGGCGTGCCGGACGGCGGGGTGCCGTACTGGCCTTCCCAGCTGTTGGTCGCGCCGCCGGCGAGCCCGCCTTCGGACGACTGCAGCCACTGCAGGAACTCCAGCTGCCGGCCGAGGCTGGTCGCCCAGTCGCTCGCGCCGGTGGCCGAGGTGACCTTCAGGCCGGGATCCGCCGAAAGCGCGTACGCGGCCAAGGGGTTCTGGTAGCCCTGGTGGGCCGCGCCGTCACCGATCCGCCACGCCCAGGCGCTGGACGAGTCCATCGAGCCGCCCCAGGCGTAGTACCAGGAGACGAGGTAGTGCTCGCTGTCCTTGCCGGTGCCCGCGGCGCAGCTGGACGCGCCGACGCAGTTGCCGATCTTCTTGAAGTACTTGTCGAACAGCGAGTACCGGAGGTAGTCGCCCATCTTCGACGCCTTCTTGACGACCGCCGAAACGTCCGCGCTCTTGCCCTGCGCGGCCGCCCACTTCTCGGCCTGGAAGGCCACCTGCACGGCGCGGGCGTCCGCGTCGGGCGCGTTGGTGTACTTCCACTGCTTCGCGTACGACGAGTCGCCGGTGAACAGGTCGAGGTAGCCGTTCTTGCCGCCGAACTTCAGCACGTCGCAGCTGGGCTGCGTGACCGTTTCCCAGACCGATTCCTGCGAACCGCGCTGGAAGGTGTTGATGAACGCCGGCGCGGTGTTCGTGCCGTCTTCGCAGTGGCCGAACTTGTAGATGTTGTCCACGTCGAGCAGCCAGTGCATGCCGTAGACGTCCGCCGAGCCGTAGGCCGCCTTCAGCTCCGCCGCGATCGGGTCGGCCCCGACCGAGACGTTCGACTGCAGCTGCGACGGGTACTGCTTCGGGCTCGGGTACTCGGCCGCGTAGGTCGCCGGCTTGCTCGCGTTGTAGCCGGAGTTGCCCGGCTGGTCGGCCGCGGACGGGATCGCGTAGGTCTCGATCGACGTCCAGGCCTGGTTGAACGGGGCCCAGTCACCGGTGATCCGGCCGTAGGACGCCTCCAGCCACAGGTAGTAGCTGAACGCCTCCGACGTCGTCTCGTGCCCCTGGTCCGGCGCCTCGACGATGAGCGTCTCGATCGAGTGGTAGGGCACCAGGATGTTCCCGAACTTGCGGAAGTAGCCGTTGTTCGGGTCCTTGATCTTGTTGTACTGCGTGAGGAACGCGAGCTGGTAGTCCGAAGTGGACGACGAGATCTCGTTCACCGTCACCGTGGCCGCGGTGTAGCCGGAGCTGCTCGCGGTGAAGGTGGCGCTGCCCAGCGCTCCCCCGTTGTCGGCGCTCGTCACGGTGACGTTCTGGGGGGTGTTCCAGTTCGTCGTCGAGAAGGTGACGCTCGTGGGGCTCGCGGTGAGGTCGGTGCTGCCCGCCGTCCGCGCGACGGCGACGGTCACCGGGGCGGTCGGCGCGCCGGCGAGGCTGACGGCGAACGTCGCCGTGCCGCCCTGCTTGACCTGCGCGGTCGCCGGGGTGGCGACGATCGTGGGTCCGGACAGCACCTTGACGCTGACCGGGCTGGACGACGTGCTCGCGCCCTTGTTGTCGTAGGCCTTCGCGGTGACCGAGTACGTCCCGGCCGGGACGTTGCCCCAGCTGCCCTCGAACGGCGCGGCCGTGTCGGTGGCCAGCAGCGTGTCACCGGCGTAGAACTCGACCTTGCTGACGGTGCCGTCGCTGTCCGCGGCGGTCGCGGCGAGCGGGATCGTCGCGGGGGCGTAGTAGGTGCCGGTGGACGTGGGCGCGGTCAGGGTGACGGTCGGGGCCTTGTTGGCGCCGGTGCACGCGGTGCCGTTGACGGAGAAGTCGGCCGGCGGCCGGTTGGCGGAGCCCTTCGAGCCGTTGAAGCCGAAGCTGGTGCTCGCCCCGGTGTCGAGGTGGCCGTTGTAGGACAGGTTCGACGCGGTGACCGCGGCGCCGGTCTGGGCGAAGGTGGCGCTCCAGCCCTGCTGGACCTTCTGGCCGTCGAGGAAGGTCCAGCCGACCTTCCAGCTGTCGAGCGGCGAGCCGTCGTTGCGCAGCGAGACGTTGGCGGTGAACCCGGAGTCCCAGTCGTTGGTGGTGTAGGTGACGGAACAGGCGACATCGGCGCCGAGCGCCGGTGGTGGGGCGATCAGCGCGGCGGCGGCCGCGACCACGGCGGTGGCCAGGGCCAAGCCGCGCGAGCGGCGCGTTCTGCGCCATCGGGGAGAGGAACGCATGGCTGCGGAACTCCTTTGTCCGTAGGGAGCCAGCGATCTGGGAGCGCTTCCAGGCGCAGACGGTAGCCAGCCGGAAACCTGGATGTAAAGAATCGAGTCAGAAGGACACCCCGGCCGCCGACGTCACTTCTGCGCACGGGGCGAACGACGGTCCGCTGAACGCTCCTGAACAGCTCCACCCGATGGTGGGTGCCTCACTCGTTCGGCGCAGTCTTCTGGTGACTTGGAGTGGTGAGGAAACGCTGTTTAGCGCCGAAGGCGTACATCTCGGCCGGAAGGGTGACACCTATCGACGCCGTCGACCGGACCCACGGTTTGAGCACGCGAGAGATCGGCGCACGCCCGAACGGCGGCAGCGCGTGAAACGGGCGGACTCGAAGGGCGGGTCGACGCGGGCGCCGGCTGCGGCCCTCGCCTCCGCCGGTGCGGGAATTCAGCCCGAGGCGCGCACCGCCGAGGACCGCCCGGCGGGAGCGGCCCGAACGTCAGCTGGAGGCGCGCGCAACCGAACCTCAGCTCGAGGCGCGCACCGCCAGCGAGACCGGCAGGACCTGCTGCCGCGGCTTCAGGCTCTGGTCGTCGAGCAGCTGCAGCAGCGTCTCCACCATCGCGTGGACCTGCTCGCGCGGGTCCTGGTGCACCGACGTCAGCGGCGGGTCCATCGCCGGGGCGAGGGTCGCGTTGTCGTCGAAGCTGACCACCGCCACGTCGGCCGGGATGCGGCGGCCCGCCGCGTCCAGGGTGCGCAGTGCGCCCACCGCCATCATGTCGCTCGCCACGAACACCGCGTCGAGGTCCGGGTGGCGGGTGAGCAGGGCGGACATCGCGTTCGCGCCGCCGGACAGCGTGAAGTCGGCCTCTTCGACCAGGTCGGCGGGGTCGAGGCCGGCGTCGAGGAGGGTCTTGCGCCAGCCGGCGAGGCGGTCGATCGAGGCACTCTGGTCCTGGGGCCCGGCGATCGTGCAGATGCGCCGCCGCCCGGCCGCGACCAGGTGTTCCACCGCCAGGCGGGCGCCGCCCTCGTTGTCGAAGTCGACCACGTGGACGCCGCGGCGGATGCCGGCCGCCTGGCCGCCGAACACCACCGGGATGCGCAGCAGGCGCAGTGCCTTGGGGAGCGGGTCGGCGCGGTGCGGCGCGAACACCAGCGCGCCGTCGACGTGGCCGCCCTCGAGGAACCGGACCGTCTTGCTCAGGTCTTCGCGCGTGTCGCTGAAGATCAGCACCATCTGGCGGCCGATGTCGGCGAGCTCGCGGTACCCGGCGCGCATGACCGACGTCCGGTACGGGTCGTCGAGGAGCCGGGCTTCCGGCTCCGAGAGCACCACGGCGATCGCGCCGGTGCGGCGGGTGACCAGCGAGCGGGCCGCCTGGTTCGGGGAATAGCCCAGGTCACGGGCCGCGGCTTGGACCTTCTCGCGCGCCGCCGCGCTGACGTACGCGTCGTCGTTCAGCGCGCGCGACGCCGTCGACCGCGAGACGCCGGCGAACGCCGCGACGTCCTCCAGCGTCGGCCGCTCTTCATCCCCTGCTCGAGGCCCCACACCTACCGCCCTCGCTCCCTCAACCACCCGGACGTCGACAGCTTAACCGGCAAGCGTGGACGAAGTCCGGGAGCGCTCCTCGCAGGAAACACTCCGGTTACGACCCCTTGACACCGGTGGAGGGCCCCAGCAGACTCTGCGACACCTGGGAGCGCTCCCAGATCGGCTCCCAGCAGTGAGAGCGCTCATTCCCGTCAACAAGGTGGTTGGACACGTGAGAACGATCCGGAACGGCCTGGTCCTCGCACTGGGCATCACGATGACGGCGCTCGGCGCCACGGCCTGCGGTGGCGGTGGTGACCAGACGCCGGCCGCCGCGAACCCGAACGAGCACGTCGAGCTCACGCTGTCGACGTTCACCGAGTTCGGCTACGAGGCACTCATCCCGGAGTACGAGCGGCTGCACCCCAACATCAAGGTCACCCACCGCAAGACCGGCCAGGGCGGCCCGTACCACCAGGACCTCATCACCAAGCTGGCCGCCGGCTCGGGTCTCGCCGACGTCGCCGCGGTGGAAGAGGGCCACCTGTCCGACGTGCTCGACAAGGGCTCGAAGTTCAACGACCTGACCAAGATCGGCCCCGCCGACGCCTCCCCCGACCGCTGGCTCGGCTGGAAGTACGACGCCGCCAAGACCAAGGACGGCAAGGTCATCGGCTACGGGACCGACATCGGCCCGCTCGCCATGTGCTACCGCAAGGACATGTTCAAGGCCGCCGGGCTGCCCGACGACCCCGAGGCCGTCAAGCCGCTGTTCGCCACGTGGGACAGCTACTTCGCCGCCGGCGCCGACTACGTCGCCAAGTCCAAGGGCAAGGCCTGGTTCGACTCGGCCGCGCAGAACTTCAACGCCATGGTCAACCAGCTCCCCCAGGGCTACATCGGCAGCGACGACAAGCTCGCCGTCGAGGGCAACCAGGGCATCAAGGACGCCTGGACCAAGGTCACCGACGCCGTCGCGAAGGGCGAGTCGGCCAAGCTGACCGCGTTCAGCAACGAGTGGAACTCCGGCTTCAAGCAGGGCGCCTTCGCCACGAAGGTGTGCCCGGCGTGGATGCTCGGCGTGATCAAGGAGCAGGCCGGCCCGGAGAACGCGAACAAGTGGGCCGTCACCGCGGCGTTCCCCGGCGGCGGCGGCAACTGGGGCGGCTCGTACCTGACCGTGCCGACGCAGTCCAAGCACCCGAAGGAAGCCGCCGAGCTGGCCGCGTGGCTGACCGCGCCGGAGCAGCAGATCAAGGCGTTCCAGGCCAAGGGCACCTTCCCGAGCCAGGTCAAGGCGCTTTCGGACCCCACGCTGCTGAGCCAGACCGACGCCTACTTCGGCGGCGCGAAGGTCGGCGAGCTGTTCGCCGAGCAGGCCAAGAAGGTCCAGAAGCCGCAGTACAAGGGCCCGGGCGACGGCCAGATCCAGGAGAACGCCTCCAGCCCGGCGCTGCAGGCGGTCGAACAGGGCAAGTCGGCGGCGGACGGCTGGCAGCAACTGGTCGACCAGGCGAAGAAGATCACCCGCTGACCTCATGACCGTCATCGACAAAGTCGCGCCGGAAGGGAGCAAGGCCGGGGAGCGCACGTCTCCCCGGCCCACCTTCCGGCACAAGCTGAGCCGGTGGGACGTCAAGGTATCGCCGTACCTCTACGTCGCGCCGTTCTTCATCGTGTTCGGGATCGTCGGGCTGTTCCCGCTGCTCTACACCGCATACGTCTCGATGTTCGACTGGAAGGCCGGGGACGACAACCCGGAGTTCATCGGCTTCGACAACTTCAAGGAACTGTTCGCCGACAGCCAGTTCTGGAACGCGCTGGCCAACACGGTCAGCATCTTCCTGCTCTCCAGCATCCCGCAGCTCGTCATCGCGGTGCTGCTGGCGGCCCTGCTCGGGGCCCGGCTGCGCGGCGCGACCGGCTGGCGCGTCGGCATCCTGCTGCCGTACGCGGCCAGCCTCGTCGCGATCGGCATCATCTTCGCGAACCTGTTCGGCCCCAAGTACGGCCTGATCAACGGTGTCCTGCAGACCATCGGGCTGGACCCGATCGACTGGCAGGCCAGCCGCTTCGGCAGCCACGTCGCCATCGCGATCATGGTGAACTGGCGCTGGACCGGCTACAACGCGCTGATCGTGCTGGCCGCCATGCAGGCCATCCCGAAGGAGCTGCACGAGGCCGCGCTGATCGACGGCGCGGGCATGTGGCGGCGGTTCACCGCCGTCACGCTGCCGCTGCTGAAGCCGACGCTGATCTTCGTCACCATCACCTCGACGATCGGCGGTCTGCAGATCTTCACCGAGCCCAAGCTGTTCGACGCCATGCCCGGGTCGAACAACGGCGGCTCCACCAACCAGTTCCAGACCGTGACGCTGTACCTCTACCAGTCGGCGTTCGAGAACTACAACCTCGGCTACGCCTCGGCGATCGCCTGGGTGCTGTTCGTGATCATCGTGCTCATCGCGCTGGTGAACTTCTTCCTCACCGGCCGGCTGGCGCGCACCCCGGCGGTGAAGAAGAAATGACGACCCTGCAGAGCAGAATCCGCAACGCGGACATCCGGAAGTCCGTCGCCACGCTCGGGAAACCGCGCAAGGCGACGTACATCGTGCTCGCGATCTTCGTGCTGGGCTCGCTGTTCCCGTTCTACTGGTCGTTCCTGGTGGCCAGCCGTGACAACGGGATGCTCACCGAACGCATCCCGCCTTTCGTGCCCGGCGGCAACTTCTTCGCCAACGCCGCCCGGGTGTTCGACACCGTCCCGTTCTGGAAGGCGCTGGCCAACAGCGTCATCGTGTCCGGCACGGTGACGCTCACGACGGTGCTGTTCTCGTCGCTGGCCGGGTTCGCCTTCGCCAAGCTGCGGTTCAAGGGCCGCAACGGGATGTTCGTGTTCATCGTCGTCACGCTGGCCGTGCCGACGCAGCTCGGCATCATCCCGCTGTTCATCGCGATGTCGGAGCTCGGCTGGGCGGGCGGCCTGCAGTCGGTGATCGTGCCCAACCTGGTCACCGCGTTCGGCGTCTTCTGGATGCGTCAGTACACAGTGGACGCCCTGCCGTACGAGCTCATCGAGGCCGCGCGCGTCGACGGGTGCAGCATGATCCGGATCTTCTGGAACGTCTGCCTGCCCGCCGTGCGCCCGGCCGCGGCGATCCTCGCGATGTTCACGTTCATGACGTCCTGGAACGACTTCCTGTGGCCGCTCGTCGTGCTGGACGCGGGCAACCCCACCGTCCAGGTCGCGCTGGAGAAGCTCCAGAGCGGTTACTACGTCGACTATTCGCTGGTGCTGGCCGGCACGACCCTGGCCACCATCCCGATCCTCATCGTCTTCGTCCTCCTCGGCCGCCAGATCGTGGCCGGGATCATGCAAGGTGCCGTGAAAGGGTGAACATGTCCGTACATCCCGACAGCGTTCGGGCGGAGACAGCGCTGATGTTCCCGACCGGGTTCGTCTGGGGCGCTGCCACCGCGGCGTTCCAGGTGGAAGGGGCCACCTCGGCCGACGGTCGCACCGACTCGGTCTGGGACGTCTTCGCGCGCCGTCCGGGTGCGGTCGTGGGCGGCGACACCGGCGACCCGGCCGCCGACCACTACCGCCGGTACAGCGAGGACGTCGCCCTGATGCGACGTCTCGGCCTCGGCGCCTACCGCTTTTCGCTGGCCTGGCCGCGGGTGCGGCCGGACGGCGGCGAGCCGAACGCCGCCGGGCTCGGCTTCTACGACCGGCTGGTCGACTGCCTGCTGGAGGCGGGCGTCCAGCCGTGGGCGACGCTCTACCACTGGGACCTGCCGCAGGCGCTGGAGGAGAAGGGCGGCTGGACCTCGCGGGACACCGCCTACCGGTTCGCCGAGTACGCCGAGACGGTGCTGGAGCGCCTCGGCGACCGCGTCGCCAGCTGGTCGACGCTGAACGAGCCGTGGTGCGCGGCGATGCTGGGCTACGCGGGCGGCATCCACGCGCCCGGCCGCACGGACCACCCCGCCGCCGTGGCGGCCACGCACCACCTGCTGCTGGGCCACGGGCTGGCGATGGACGCCATCCGCCGCCACGCACCGGGCGTCCCGGGCGGGATCACGCTGAACCTGTACCCGGTCGCCCCGCACGACCCGGCGAACGTCGCCGACGTCGCGGCGGCCCGGCGCATCGACGGCCTGCAGAACCGGCTGTTCCTCGACCCGGTCCTGCGCGGCGGCTACCCGGACGACCTGGTCGCCGATCTGGCGCCGTTCGGGCTCGCCGACGTCGTGCGCGACGAGGACGCGGCGGTCATCGCGGCCCACGTCGACTGGCTGGGCGTGAACTACTACCGCGACTACCGCGTCGCGGGCCGCCCGGTCCCGGGCAGCGAGCCGGCGGGCCCGGAGTGGGTCGGCGCGGGCGACGTCCACTTCGTCCCGGACCCGGCGGCCCCGCGCACGGATTCGGGCTGGGAGGTCCAGCCGGCCGGGCTGACGGAGTCGTTGCTCCAGGTCCACCGCGGCTACCGGCGGGTGCCGCTGTACATCACGGAGAACGGCGCGGCCTACCCGGACGTGATCGCCGACGGCGGCGAGATCGTCGACACCGACCGGGTGACGTTCCTGGACTCCCACCTGCGAGCGGCGCACGACGCCCTGGCGGCGGGGGTGGACCTGCGCGGGTACTTCTACTGGTCGCTGCTCGACAACTTCGAGTGGGCCGAGGGGTACGCGAAGCGGTTCGGGCTGGTGCACGTGGACTACGCGACCCAGGTGCGCACGCTGAAGCGCAGCGCGCAGTGGTACTCCCGGGTGATCGGGATGAACGGCCTGGGCTGAGCCCTGGGGATTCGTGGCGGCCACCGGCGCGGGTGGCCGCCACGATCCCGCGCCGTGGGCGTTCGCCTGGCCCGAGGGATCCGGACCCGGGCGGACGCCCGCACCCGGCGGTCCGCGGCTCGCCCGAGGGTCGCGAATGACTCATTCGCTACCACCAACGCCCCAATGAGTCATTCGCGGCACCACGGCCCGACGCCGCGGATCGCCGCCACGATCCCCAGCGAGGGATGCGGCACGACCCGAGGACCGGCCCGGGCGGACGCCCACACCGGCAGCCCCCAGCGCACCCGAAGGTCGTGAATGACTCATTCGCGACCACCAACGCCCCCAATGAGTCATACGCGGCGCCGCTGCGCCGCCTGGTGCCGGAGCCGGGGTGGCCGGGAGGGGCGTGCATTCCGGCGCCGCCGTTGACAGACTGCACGGTATGGGACTGCGCAGCGAAGCTTGGTTCGACAACCCGGCCGACCCCGGGATGACCGCGCTCTACCTCGAGCGGTACATGAACTGGGGTCTCACCCGGGAGGAGCTGCAGTCCGGCAAGCCGATCATCGGGATCGCGCAGACCGGCTCCGACCTCACCCCCTGCAACCGCCACCACCTCCAGCTCGCCGACCGCACCCGGGAAGGCATCCGCGAGGCCGGGGGGATCGCCATCGAGTTCCCCGTGCACCCCATCCAGGAGACCGGCAAGCGCCCGACCGCCGCCCTGGACCGGAACCTCGCCTACCTCGGGCTCGTCGAGACGCTCTACGGCTACCCCATCGACGGCGTCGTCCTCACCACCGGCTGCGACAAGACCACGCCCGCGTGCCTGATGGCCGCCGCGACCGTGGACCTCCCGGCCATCGTGCTGTCCGGCGGGCCGATGCTCAACGGCTGGTACAAGGGCGAACGCACCGGGTCCGGCACCATCATCTGGAAGGCGCGCGAACTGCTCGCCGCCGGGGAGATCGACGACGCCGGGTTCATGGAGCTCGTCGCGTCGTCCGCGCCGTCGCCCGGGCACTGCAACACCATGGGCACCGCCTCCACCATGAACGCGCTCGCCGAGGCGCTCGGGATGAGCCTGCCCGGGTGCGCCGCCATCCCCGCGCCGCACCGCGATCGCGCGCGGATCGCCTACCTGACCGGCCGCCGGATCGTCGAGATGGTGCACCAGGACATCAAGCCGTCGGACATCCTCACGCGCGAAGCGTTCGAAAACGCCATCGTGGTGAGCTCGGCGATCGGCGGCTCGACCAACGCGCCCATCCACATCGGGGCCATCGCCCGGCACATCGGCGTCGACCTGCCCCTCGACGACTGGCAGCGGCTCGGCCACGCCGTCCCGCTGCTGGTCGACCTGCAGCCCGCCGGCAAGTACCTCGGCGAGGAGTTCCACCGCGCGGGTGGTGTCCCGGCCGTCGTGCACGAGCTCATGCGGCACCACCTGATCCACGAAGACGCCCGCACGGTCAACGGCCGCACGCTCGGCGACAACTGCCGCGACGCCGAGGCCGGCGACCGGGACGTCATCCGCACGTTCGACACCGCCCTCACCGCCGACGCCGGGTTCCTCGTCCTCAAGGGCAACCTCTTCGACGCGGCCATCATGAAGTCGAGCGTCATCTCCCCCGAGTTCCGGCGCCGCTACCTGGCCGGCGGGGTCTACGAGGGCACCGCGGTCGTCTTCGACGGCCCGGAGGACTACCACGCCCGCATCGACGAACCCGGTCTCGGCGTCGACGAGCACTCGCTGCTGGTCATGCGCGGCACGGGCCCGCTCGGCTACCCGGGCTCCGCGGAGGTCGTGAACATGCGGCCGCCGGCGGAGCTGATCAAACGCGGCGTGCACGAGCTGCCCTGCCTCGGCGACGGCCGCCAGTCGGGCACCTCCGGCTCGCCGTCGATCCTCAACGCCTCCCCCGAAGCCGCGGCGGGTGGCGGGCTGGCCGTCCTGCGGACCGGCGACCGGGTGCGGATCGACCTGGCCGCGGGCACCGCCGACGTCCTCATCCCGGACGACGAACTCGCGGCGCGCCACCAGGAGCTCGCCGAAGCGGGCGGCTACCCGGTGCCGGAGTCGCAGACGCCGTGGCAGGAGATCCAGCGGTCGATGGTCGACCAGCTCTGCGACGGCATGGTGCTGCGCCCGGCCGTGGCGTACCAGCGGATCGCCGAGACGAAGGGCATTCCGCGCGACAACCACTGACTTTCCGGTGAAGGACCGCTTCGAACGGGCCGCGAGCGGGTACCACTCCGGTAGCCGAGGCTAGGAGGACCCATGCTTCCGGAGCGAGACCACCACGCGTTGCGCGAAATCGAAGCCGAGCTGCGGGCGAGCGACCCGGCGTTCGCCGCCGCCTTCAGCGGCCGCGAGCTGCGCGGGTCCAGGCGGTTCAACCTGTTGCTGGTCCTCTGCGACGTCACGGCCGTGGTCATGCTGCTCGTCGGGTTGTTCGCCAGGGACGCCGCCCTCGTGCTCTGGGGCACGGTGAGCGCCGGCGCGCTGGTCGCGTGGCACATCGCCCGCGCCGAGACGGAGCGCCAGCCCACCGAAGACGGCGCCTCCCCGACCGCGGGCGCCCACTAGTCCACAGTGGACTGATCGGCGGCCTTCGCCGTGCCCGCCACGGGTTCGGCCATCGCGGGCACCAATGCCTCGTCGAACACGCTCGGCACGATCCGCCCCGGTGCCAGGTCCTCCCCCACGACGTCGGCCAGCGCGCGGGCCGCCGCGAGCAGCATGTGCGCGGCCACCCGCGGCGCGCCCGAGTCGAGCAGGCCGCGGAACATCCCCGGGAACGGCAGTACGTTGGTGATCTGGTTGGGGAAGTCGCTGCGGCCGGTTGAGACGATCCCCGCGTGCCGCCCGGCCGCCGCCGGGTCCGGGTTGGCCAGCGCGAACACGATGGCGCGGCCGGCCACGGCCGCCACGTCCGCCGGCGCCAGGATCCCGCCAGCGCTGACGCGCGCAGCAGAAGCCGGGCGATCGCGCTGCCCGCCCCGCAGGCACCGGAGATGACGACCGACGTCTCGGCCGGGTCGCGGCCGGTCAGCTTCAGCGCGTTGTGCAGCGCGCCGAGCACGACCACCGCGGTGCCGTGCTGATCGTCGTGGAAGAGGGGGATGTCGAGCTCGTCGTGCAGCCGCCGCTCGACGGTGAAGCAGCGCGGGGCGGCGATGTCTTCGGGGTCGATCGCGCCGAACGAGGTCGCGAGGTCCTTCACCGTGCGGACCGGGTCGTCGAGTTCGCGGCTGACCGGGCAGATCGGCCAGGCGTCGACGTCGCCGAGCCCGAGCAGGGCGGAGCCGTCGGAGACGATGGCGACCGAGTTGGCCTCGACCGTCTCGCGCCCGAGCACCGCCGGGTCGCCGGCGACCCGCTTCGCCTGGTCCGCGACGCCCGGCGGGTAGTGCTCGGCCAGGTCCGCCGGCGTGTCCAGGGCGACGCGGGTCGCCACTTCCACTTTCCCCGGCTGCGCGTCATACCCCCTCGGGTCCCCGCGCCGCGTGGCGATCAGTCGTAGGACAGCGCCTCGACCAGTTCGCCGGCGCTCGGGTTCGGCAGCGCCCGGGCCACGTCGGCCTGCGCGACGATCCCGACCAGCTCGTGCCCGTCGATCACCGGCAGCCGGCGGACGCGGTGCTCGGACATCGTGCGCAGGATCTCCGCCACGTCGTCGTCGGCACCGATCGTCACGACCTCGCCCCCCGCCAGCTCGCCGATGTGCAGCGCCCGCGGGTCCTTGCCCTCGGCCAGCACCTTCACGACGATGTCGCGGTCGGTGATCATGCCCTTCAGCCGGTCGTCCTCACCGCAGATCGGCAGCGCGCCGACTCCCTTGCGGGCCAGGGTGACCGCGGCGTCGTGCACGGTGTCCGACTCGCGGGCGCAGGTCGCGTCCGGAGTCATGATGTCGCGTGCGGTGGTCATCGTGAACTCCTTCCATCCGGTTACCCGGCGGCTACCCGGGGTCGCCGGGTTTACTCGGCGCGGCGAACGGGAATCTCCCGCCCCATGCCGGAGCACCGCCGCGCCGAGCCGCCGGACACCACCGATCTCGCCCGGTTGCGGTCGGCGGCGTCCGGCTGCGAAGGGTGCTCGCTGTACCAGGACGCCACGCAGACCGTCTTCGGTGCAGGCTCGACCGGGGCGAAGGTCCTCGTCGTCGGAGAACAGCCCGGTGACAAGGAAGACGTGGCGGGTGAACCGTTCGTCGGGCCCGCCGGGAAGCTCCTGGACCGCGCGTTCGAGGAAGCGGGCTTCGACCGGCGGTCGCTGTACGTGACCAACGCGGTCAAGCACTTCAAGTTCAAGCGCGAGGGGAAGCGCCGGATCCACCGGAAGCCGGGCCGCACCGAGGTCGTCGCCTGCCGCCCGTGGCTGCTGGCGGAACTGCGGGCGGTCCGCCCGGACCTGGTGCTGCTGCTGGGCGCGACGGCCGCGCAGTCGTTGCTGGGCACCCAGTTCCGGCTCACCCAGCACCGCGGGGAGCCGGTCGAGCCGCCGGAGGACCTGGCCGACCTGGTGCCGTCCGCGGTGGCGACGGTGCACCCGTCGGCGGTGTTGCGGGCACCGGACCGGGACGAAGCGTACGCGGCTTTCGTGGCGGACCTGAAGGCGGCGGGCAAGCTGCTCGGCTGAGCCGCGCGCCCTCAGTCCAGCTGCTTCAGCGCCGCCTCGGCCGACCCCGCGTGCCGGTCCAGGTCGCGCCACGGGTCGTCCTTGCGGGCCAGCCGCTGCTTCTCCTTCGCCAGGCTCCAGCCGGCCGGTTCGGCCTTGCCGAGTTCC
Organism: Amycolatopsis sp. NPDC049159; assembly: GCF_040648295.1. Classification (NCBI taxonomy): domain Bacteria; kingdom Bacillati; phylum Actinomycetota; class Actinomycetes; order Pseudonocardiales; family Pseudonocardiaceae; genus Amycolatopsis; species Amycolatopsis sp. NPDC049159. Next base: position 66,312 of record NZ_JBEZDL010000006.1, on the reverse strand, counting down.
CGCCAGTCCAGCGGTGTCGCCGCCGCCGCACCGGGGCGGGCCCGCAGCGAATACGGCGCCACGAACGTCTGCGCGTACCCGTTGCGGTTGGCGTCCAGGAAGATCCGGTCGCCGCGCTTTTCCTTGCGCTGGGCCGTGGTCAGCCGGTCCGGGCCGGACTCCGCCACGCGGTCGGCGAGCGCGCGGGACAGCTCCAGCACGACCTCCGTGTCCGTCTTCGCGTCCAGCGGTGCGAGCACGTGGAAGCCGCGGCCGCCGGTGGCCTGGACGAACGCCGTCAACCCGACGCGCTCGTACTGGTCGCGGTTGCGCCGGGCGACCGCGCGCAGCTCGGCGACGGGGGTGCCGTCCGGCGGGTCGAGGTCCAGCACCAAGCGGTCCGGCTGCCCGGGCACGTCCACAGTGGACAGCCAGACGTGGAACTCCACGGTTCCCTGGTTCGCCAGGTACTCCAGCGTTTCGGCGTCGTCGCACACCACGTAGTCGTCGGTGCCGCCGCCGCTGCGGGGAACGCTCTCGACGCGGATCGAGTCCGGGAAGTGCTCGCCCGGGTGCTTCTGGAACCAGCCCTGCTTCGCGATGCCGTCGGGGAAGCGCCGCAACGTCAGCGGGCGGCCGCGCAGGTGCGGCAGCATGACGTCCGCGACGGTCCGGTAGTACTCGGCGACGTCGCCCTTGGTCACGCCGTCGGCCGGGTAGAACACCTTGTCCGCGTGCGAAATCTTCATGCCCGCTCCCGTACGACGTCGCCGGCCTTCTTGTCTTCGCGCAGCCCGGCGAACCGCGGGTGCCGCAGCCGCCCGTCGCGCGTCCATTCGGAGAAGTCGATCTGCGCCACCAGGTCCGGCCGGACCCAGTGCGCGCCGCGCTCCCCCACCGCGCCGGCGAACGGCGAGTCCGGCGTCTCCCGCTTCCGCAACCGCGCGTGCAGTGACGCCAGCAGCTCCTCGTCGAAGCCGGTGCCGACCTTGCCGGCGTACTTCAGGCCGCCGTCTTCGTGGTAGCCGAGCAGGAGCGCGCCGAAGCCGTGCCGCGAGCCCTGCGGGTCGGTGAAGCCGCCGATGACGAGCTCCTGGCCCTGCGCGCACTTGAACTTCAGCCAGTCGGGTGACCGCCCGTGGTGGTAGGGCGCGTCGGCCCGCTTGGCGATGACGCCCTCCCACCCGCGTCGGCAAGCCTCTTCGAAGAACTTTTCGCCCTCGGTGTTGCGGTGCGACGACAGCCGCAGCGGGCCCTCGAAGCCGAACGCGTCCCGCAGCAGCGCCTTCCGCTGCCGCAATGGCAGGCCGGTCGTGTCCTGGTCGTCGAAGTACAGCAGGTCGAAGAGGTAGTAGTAGACGCGCACACCGGTCGCGCGGGCGCGATCCGGGTCGCTCACGTGGATCCGCGGCTGGAGCGCGGCGAAACTCGTGTTCGCGCCGTCGAACGCCACGATCTCCCCGTCGGCGACGAACCGCGGGCCGCCCTGGGCCGCCAGTGCCTCGACGATCTCGGGGTAGGCGTTGTCCATCACCTTGTGGTTGCGCGAGTACAGCGTCGGCGGGCCGCCGTCGCGGACGCAGATCGCGCGGACGCCGTCCAGCTTGCGCTCGAAGATCCAGTCCGCGTCGGAGAACCGGCGGCCGGTGAGCGTGGCCAGGGTGGGCTCGCGCCAGCCGGGTCCGGTCACGAGGCCTTCAGCGCCTTCTCGAGCTGGGCGCGCGTCATCTTCGACCGGCCCTTGACGCCCTGCTCGCGGGCGAGCTTGTCCAGGTCCGCTTTGGACAGTTCGGCGAGGCCCTTCCCGGCCGGCTTCTTGCGGTTCTTCACGCTGCGCGAGAGCGCCTCGAACAGGTCGACGACGTCGGCCGACGGTGCCGGCTCCTCCTCGTGCGTGATCTCCTTACCGGCTTTCTTGGCCTTGATCAGCTTTTCGACGCGCTTGGAGTACTCGTCGCGGAAGTCCTCGGGCTTCCAGGGCGCGGTCATCTCGTCGACCAGCGCGAGCGCCATGTCGAGCTCCTTCGGCCGCGGCTTCGGGAGCTTGGGCAGCTCGCCCATGACGTCCTTCGGCTTCCGCAGGTCCGCGACGAAGTGCAGGGTGTTGAGCACCATGACGCCCTCGCCGGCGCGGACCGCCGCGAGGTATTCCTTGCCGCGCAGCACGAACTTCGCGACGCCGGCCTTCTCGCTGCGATCCATGGCTTGCAGCAGCAGGCCGTACGCCTTCGCGAAGTCGTCCTTCGCCGGCTTGAGCCAGTACGTCTTGTCGAAGAACCACGGGTCGATGTCGTCGAGCTCGACGAACTGCTCGATGTCGATCCGGCGGGACCGTTCGGGCGCAATTTCGTCCAGCTCGTCCGGCTCGACGAGCACGTGGTCGCCGCCGCCGAGCTCGTAGCCCTTGACGATCTCGTCCCGGTCGACCTCGTCGCCGGTCCGCTCGTTGACGCGGCGGTTGCGGATCCGGTCCGACGTGCCGCGTTCGAACTGGTGGAAGTGGATCGTGTGGTCCGCCACCGCGGGGTACAGCTCCACGGGGACGGTGACCAGCCCCAGGCTCAGCGCGCCGCTCCACACCGGTCTCGCCATGTCGACCTCCTCACGGGCAGCGATACCCGTCCGGCGGCCGCCCGAAACTCAGCGTGACGACGCTCAGGCGACTTCGCTGGCGCGCCTGCCACCGCGGTGCAGGCCGAGCATCTCCAGCAGCTGGGCGCAGTCCTCCGGATCCTTGGCCTGCGCGGCCACCGCCAGCGCCGCCTTGTGCCGGGTGCGCTCCTGCTGCGGGGAGTCACCGCCCTCCAGCAGGAGGTCGGCCACCGGTCGCAGGTCGTTCCGCTTGTCTCGCATCTCCGCTCCCCTCCGGGCATCCGCCAGTGCGTTTTCACCGGCCGGTTACCCCGGATCACTCCCTGAAACACAGGAGGCGCCGGCACGCCCTCCGGAGACACCGAACGTTGCGCCGAACGAGTGAAATCGCCCGGCTCAGGCCCAGGAGACGGCAAGGTAGGTGAGACCCACGTCACACCAGGAGGCCGGATGGGCACCCAGATCCGCATCAGCCGCGAAAGCGGCTCACTCCCCTGCGAGGTCTGCGGCTTCCCGACGATGCACGTGGCGCAGGTGGTCGCGGACGACGGCACGGTGCTCGGCCGGACGCTGGTCTGCACGACGTGCCAGCTGGGCCGAGGCCGCCAGGAGCAGGCGGTGGAGCCGGACGCGCCGCCGGACGAGGTACCGGCGGGGTGAGTGGGCCGGGGCGGCGACTACGCGCTGTGGGCGCGGTCGACGGGCACAGTGTCCCCGGCGACTCGATGCGGGCGGCCACCGGCAGTGACCGCTTGGCTGCCGCGGACCGAGGGTGCCCGCCGCAGCCAAGCGAGGCCGTGGGAACAGACCCGCGCCTGCTTGGGGTGCGGCAGACTGGGCATCCACCTCAGCCGGGCAGCACCGCCCGCCGGGTCGCCGGGTCGGCCCCACACGACCGGAACTGCCGCCGCCCCGCCGGGTCGGTCCCACACACGGCCGGAATCGCCGCGGCCCGCCGGGTTGCCGGTCGGCCCTGCACGGCCGGAATCGCCGCTCGCCGGGAACAACCCCGTGCCCGTCCGGGGCGCCGCAAACTCGGCATCCACCCCACCCAGGCAGCACCGCTCGCCGGGTCGCCCGACCGGAATCGCCGCCGCCCGCCGGGTCGGCCCCGCACGACCGGAATCGCCGTTGCCCGCTGGGTCGCCGGTCGGCCCCGCACGGCCGGAATCGCCGCGGCCCGCCGGGTCGCCGGTCGGCCCCGCACGGCCGGAATCGCCGCTCGCCGGGAACAACTCTGCGCCCGTCCGGGGCGCCGCAAACTCGGCATCCACCCCATCCAGGCAGCGCCACCCACCGGTTGCCACCGCACACGACCGGAACCACCGCCGCCCGCCGGACCGTCGCGGACCGCAACTTCCGTCCCGCCGGACTCCGGCCGCCACCGAACCACGACCGCCGCGCGGCACTCAAGCCGTTGTCGTTGCCACCGCTGCCACGAACTCCGCCGCCACCTCGTGCAGCTTGCGGTTCCCGTCCTGCGACCTCTTCACCAGCCGCTGGAACGCTTCCTCCGCGGTGATCCGGTGCGCCGCCATCAGGATCCCCTTCGCCTGGTCGATCACCGCTCGCGTCTCCAGTGCCCGGTTGAGCTGGTCCGCCAGCTCCCGGCCCGCGAAATACCTGCGCGCGCTGCGCAAGCCGAACACCACCGTCGCCGTGTACAGCTCCAGGATCTTCGTGCCCAGCTCGCTGAAACCGTGCTCGCCGAAGCCGAAGAGGTTGACCGCGCCGGACATGTCCTCGTCCACCGTCAGCGGGGCCGCCAGAAAACTCGCCACGCCCAGCTGCTCCGCCGACGTCACGAACTGGGGCCACAGATCACCCACCGCGCCGACACCCACCCGGACCGGCTGGCCGGTCTCCGCCGCGCGCAGGCACGGGCCGTCGCCGATGCGGTACTGCTCGCGGTCGAAGTTGACCGCTCGCTGATCGGTGCTGGCCACCGTTTCCGGTACGCCGTCGCGCACCAGGGTGATGCTCGCCATGTCGGCTCCCGGCACCACGTGCACCACGTTGTCGCACACCGCCTGCAACATCTGGCCGAGGTCGAGCTCGGTGTCCAGCATCGCGGTCAGCGATTCCATCGCGACCGTGACTTCGTCCAGCCGCGCGGTGAGCTGCTCGTGGCCGCCCGTCATCTGGTCGACGCCCCCCATCCTCTGTTCAGGGCGCTCAAGACCAGGGAGGACCCGGGCGCGCGCCACTAGTGGGCCGCTAGCGCTTTAACGGGTCCAGCGCGAGATTACTGCATCACGATCAGCGCGGGCACGAGCGGTCACCGCCTCGGCGCGGCACGCGCCCGTTCGGAGCAACGGCGGTTGCGGGCCGCTCACACCTGGTCAAGGCTTCGGGGACGGTTCAACCAGCAGCCGGCCCCGAACCCCTTCGAGGGCGCGGCGCCCGGCCGCGCCAGGACGGCGGCGAACCGCGATGAACGCTCCCCGAGCCCGATGTCCCGCCCTGCGGCTGCGCACCACGTGGCCCGCCCCGCACACCGTCCGCGTCACCGTGCGCGGCGAACTCGACAGCGCGACCGCCGGCGATTTGGGCGCCCTGCTCACCGACCGGCTGTGGGCGGCGCCGGAGCAGCTCGCCGTCGACCTGTCCGAAGTGGACTTCCTCGGCGTCGCGGGCGTGCGGGTGCTGCTCCACGCCGCGCTCGAGGCCGAGCAGCGTGGCACCGAACTGCTCGTCGTCACCGGGACCAGCGCGGCGGTCCGCCGCGCCCTGCGGGTGACGGGCGCGGACCGGCGGCTCACCGAGGCCGGACCCGCGCCCGCTCCCGAGCCCGCTCGCTAGCCGCGCAGCGCCGGCAGCAGTTCCTTCTCGGCGAAGTCGAGGAAGCCCTCCTGCTGGTCACCGCCGATCTGGACGAGCGCCACGTCGGTGAAGCCCGCCTTCTCGAACTCGCGGACGCCTTCGACGATCGGTTCCACGTCCGGGCCGCACGCGATCGAACCGGCGACGTCCTCCTCGCGGATGAACTGCGTCGCCCCGGCGAACCCGGCCGGGCCGGGCAGCTCGGCGTTGACCTTCCAGCCCCCGGCGAACCAGCGGAACTGCTCGTGCGCGCGCTTCACCGCGGCCTCGCGGTCGGGACCCCACGAGATCGGCAGCTGCGCGATCTTGCGGGTCGGCGGCCCGAGCCGGGTCGCGTCCCACTCCCGTGACAGCTCCACCTTCGGCTCGACGGCGATCATCGCGTCGGCGACCGGGGCGAACCGGCGGACCGACTGCGAGCCGGACACGGCGATGGCGACCGGCGTCCGCTTCTCCGGCAGGTCCCACAGCTTCGCGGAGTCGACGCGGAAGTGCTTGCCCTCGTAGTCGAAGTGCCCACCGTCGAACAGGCCGCCGATGATCTGGACGGCCTCGGCGAGCATGTCGTGCCGGACGTTGGCCGGCGGCCAGCCGCGGCCGACGACGTGCTCGTTGAGGTTCTCGCCGGCGCCGAGCCCGAGGGTGAACCGGCCGGCCGAGAGCGCCTGCACGGTCGCCGCCTTCTGCGCCACCACGGCCGGGTGGTACCGCATGATCGGGCAGGTCACGTAGGTCATCAGCTCGACGCGCTCGGTGCTCTGGGTGACCGCGCCGAGCACGCTCCACGCGTAGGGCGCGTGCCCCTGCTCGGCCAGCCAGGGCGAGTAGTGGTCGCTCATCACCTCGAAGTCGAAGCCGGCCGCTTCCGCACCGGCGGCGAACCGGACCAGTTCGTTCGGCCCGGTCTGCTCGGTCATCAGGGTGTAGCCGATCCGCATCGGCGCCTCCTCTCGGTCAGTCCGTCGCGTACCCGGCCGATGCGGTGGGTAACCACGCGGAGACGACGTTTACCCGGTGATCACCCGGGTACCCAGCTTGAGCTAGGAAGGGAGCTGCCATGCCTCAGTCGTGGAGCGGCAAGCGTGAACGCCAGTACGAACACATCAAGGATTCGGCCGAGGACCGCGGCGCGAGCACCGGGCGGGCCAAGGAGATCGCGGCCCGCACCGTGAACAAGAACCGCGCGCGATCGGGCGAGTCCCGGGAAGCCAGCCGGACCTCGATCAAGGACAAGTCCCCGCAGCAGCGCGGCGGCGAGCGTTCCGGCAACCGCAAGGGCCCGGGCGGCCCCACGAAGGACCAGTTGTACAACGAAGCCAAGAAGAAGAACATCGACGGCCGCTCGAAGATGACCAAGAAGGAACTCGAACGGGCGCTCGGCCGGTGACGTCGAGCCCGATGGACAACTCCGAAACCCCTGAACAGCAAGTGTCGGCATTCGCCCGGATGGGTAGTACCTCCAGCATGGAAGAAACACGAAGTGGCTCGTTCGGCGGTAAACCCACCGTCGACGAGATGCTCGACGAGCTCGTCGAGCTGCGGCTCCCCGCCATGGCGGAGCAGATCCCCCTGGTACGCATGCTCACGCACGGCGTCGTCTCGCGCGCGGACTTCGGCTTGGACGCGATCGCCGACGCGAAGATGGCGGTCGACGAGGCGTGCGCCCAGCTGGTCCAGCTCGCCGAGCTCGGCTCGCAGCTGCACTGCCGCTTCCGGCTCGCGATCGACGGGCTGCACGTCGTCGTCTCGACCCGGTCGAGCGACCCGCGCCCGCCGAGCGACCGCACGTTCGGCTGGCACGTCCTGACCACCCTCAGCCGATCGGTGACCGCGCACTGCGACGTCCTTCCCGGAGGAGGCGCGGGGATCGTCACGATCGAGCTGGTGCTGAACCCGGGAACGAGCGCGTGAGCGGCGAGCGCAAAACCGTCCTCCACCGCCCGGATGAATACGCCCACTGCGAGCCGCTGTTCGACGAGCTGGGCCGCCTCGAGGCGGACGACCCGCGGCGGGACGTGGTCCGCAGCAAGCTGGTCACCGAGCTGCTGCCGCTCGCCGAGCACATCGCGACGCGGTTTTCCGGCCGCGGCGAGCCCCGGGAAGACCTCGTCCAGGTGGCGCGGATCGGCCTGATCAACGCCGTCGACCGGTTCGACCCCACCCGCGGGCACGACTTCCTGTCCTTCGCGGTGCCGACGATCATGGGCGAGGTGCGGCGGCACTTCCGCGACACCGGCTGGTCCGTGCGCGTCCCCCGCCGGCTCAAGGAACTGCACCTGTCGCTGAGCCAGGGCTCGGCGACGCTCTCGCAGCGCCTGGGCCGCGCCCCGACGCCGACGGAGCTGGCCGAGCACCTCAACCTGGACGTCGACGAAGTCCGCGAAGGGCTGATGGCGGGCAACGCGTACCAGGCGCTCTCGGTCGACAAGCCCGTCCACGACGACGCCGAGGCGCTGTCGCTGGCGGACACGATGGGGGAACCGGACCACGAGATGGCCATGGTGGAGAACCACGAGGCCCTCCAGCCGCTCCTGCAGGAACTGCCCAAGCGCGAGCGCGCGATCCTGGTCATGCGGTTCTTCGGCGGGTTGACCCAGACCCAGATCGCCGACCGCGTCGGGATCTCCCAGATGCACGTCTCGCGCCTGCTGTCGCAGACCCTCGAGCAGCTGCGCGGCAAGCTGACCGGCGACGGCTGAGCCCGTCCCGGCCGAGCCGGCCGGGACGGGACGCGGTCAGCCCTTCCGGAGCCGCCGCCACTCCGTCGCGAACCGCTTGCGCAGCTTCTCCGCCCGCTCGGCGTCCCGGGCGTGCAGCACTCCGAAGGTGAACGTGTTCTGCCCCTCGCCGTGCCCGGCGATCGCGAGGTGGCGCAGGACTTCCCGGCCGACCACGGTGTCCTGGTGCGCACCGAGCGTCTGCTGCACCGCCTTGACGTTCCGGCGCCACTTCTTCACCTTCTTGCCCGACACCGGCTTCACGGTGTCGGCGGCGTAGCGGGCCCGCTTCGCCTTCTTCCGGACGTCGTGCAGGGCGTGCTCCAGTTGCTCGTCCGCCAGGCCGTGGGTCGCCGCCTCGGCGCGGGTCAGCTTCCGGGCCGCCTTGCGCAGCGGCTTGCGCAGTCCGGCCTTCGCGGGCTTGCGCGCCTTCGCGGTCCACGGCGGGGCCGTGACCAACGCGTCCAGCTCCCGCAGGAGCGCGAGGTAGCGCTTGCCGGTCAGCGCCGTCGCCGCCCGCGTGCGCGCCTCCTCCGCCTCGCGGGCGAAGTAGCGGGTGAGGAACTGGCGCAGCGGCCCGAGCACCAGCTCCGGCGGTACGTCGCCGAGCCGCTCGCGCAGCCGCTCCTCGGTGACCTCGGTGTCCCGGGCCGGGGCCAGCTGCCGTCCGAGCCACTGCAGCTCGGCCGCCAGGCCCGCGGTCTTATTTTGGTCGAGGAGCGAGCCGAAGCTGCGAAGCGTGCTCCGCAGCTTCCTGGCCGCGACGCGCATCTGGTGCACGGAATCGCCGACGTCGAGGCGCACCCCGACGTCCGCGCGGCGCAGTGCGGCCGAGTGCGCGCGCAGCGACGCCAGCACGACGTCACCCGCCGAGGGCTTCTTGCCCGGGCGCGGCGTCGCCGGGACGCGGTCGCCGACCAGGCGGCGCAGCTTCGAGGGCCACGGCGAGGCCGAGGCTCCGGCGCCGGCCAGTGCGTGGTCGAACTCCTCGAGCAGGCCAGGTTCGGTGTCCGGGTCGAGCTCCAGTTCCAGTTCGCGCCACTCGTCGAGGTGCGCGGCCGTCCCGCCCGCCTCGCCGGTCACGTGGTCGTCGGTGAGGGTGGCGATCGTGCGGCCGTCTTCGGCGGCCAGCCGGTGGGCGAACCGGTCGGTGCGCAGGTGCGCGATCGGCACCAGCTTCTCCCCCAGCGTGTACGCGCGCACCAGGCGGCGGAGCCGGCCCGGCACCTTCCGGGCGTCGCCGCCCAGCGGCAGCTGGATCTCCTGCCGTTCGTCGGCCGACACCGGCAGCTTGAGGTGCCAGCCGGCGTCGTGCCCGCCGACGCGCCGCCGCAGCGTGATGCCGGCGGCCGCCAGCCGGAAGGTCTCCGTGTCGTAGTAGGAAGCGTCGAGGATCTGCTCGACCGGATCGTCCTGCGCCGCGACGCCGGCCACGCCGATCAGCCGCGGCACGCCGCTGCCCGCGGCGATCTCGTACTTGCGTTCGCGCTCGATCACCGTCGACGGCGGTGCCATGGTCGTCCTCCCTGGAGCCGGTTCTCCCGGTGGCATACCCGGCTCGCCGGCGGCCGACACGGGATTCGGCACGCGAGCAGCGGGTATCCGTCTCGGAAAATCCCCAGCCGGACCAGGAGCGTGCATGAACGGCAGCCACCCCGCAACCGACCTGACGATCGTCCTCGCCGGCGACCACCGGGAACTCGACCGGCTGTGCACCGAGCTCGAACTCGGCCAGGGCAGCCCGGAGAACCGCAAGGACCTCGCGGACCACCTGACCGCGCAGCTGGTCCGGCACGCCGTCGCCGAAGAGCCCTTCCTCGAGGGCGAAGGCGACCTCGCCGAAGCGGAGCGGCTGATGCGGGAGCTGGAGGGCGCCGGGCCGCAGGAGGTCCGGTTCGAGCGGCTGCTGGGCGGGCTGATCCGCGCGGTCCGGCGGCACGTCCGCGAGGAAGGGCCCGCCGCCGTGACCGAGGTCCGGCGCCGCTGTTCCCCCGAACGGCGGACCACATTGGGCCGGGCGGTCCTCGAAGCCCGGGAGGCCGCCGCGACGCTGCCACACCCGGACCTGGCCGACCGGGTGCCGGCCGCCGAGCAGCTGTGGCCGGGCCCGGGGTTCGTCGACCGCGCCCGAAACGCCCTGCGCGGGCCGGGCTCGAGCGAGAACGCGCCGGCATCGGGTTGAATGGGCCCCACACCGATCACCGACACAGTGAGGACCGATGAGCGTCAGCGAAGAGGAATGGGCCCGGGACCGGACCTGGTTCGGGCAGGACGGCGAACCGGCGCCGGGCCCCTTGGCGAGCCAGTTCGCCGACCTCACGCGGACCTTGCTGAACGTGACGCACACCGTCGGCGGCGTGCTCAGGCTCGTCGTCGGCGCCGCGGTCGCCATCGTGCCGGACGCCGACCTGGTCAGCGTCACCCTGCGCGACCCGGACGGCCGGTTCCACACGCCGATCGAGACCGATCCGGTGGCCGTGGAGCTCGACCTGCTGCAGTACGACCACGGCGAAGGTCCCTGCGTGGATTCGGCCCGCCCGGACGGCCCGGCCCTCTGCTGGTCGCAGGACGTCGGGCGCGACCCGCGGTGGCCGTCGTTCGGCCCGGGGGCCGCCCGGCACGGCTACCACTCGGTGCTGGCGACGGCGCTGGTGCCGGACGCCCGCCCGCCGCGCCTGTCGGGGGCGCTCAACATCTATTCGCGGACGCCGGGTGCGTTCGACCGTCAGGCCATCGACACCGCGCTCCTGCTGGCCACGCACGCCTCGCTGGCGCTCGCCCACACCGAAGCCGTCGTCACGGCCGAGCTGGAGGCCGAGCACCTGCGCCGCGCGGTCGACAGCCGGGACGTCATCGGTCAGGCGAAGGGGATCCTGATGCAGCGCCGCGGCATCAGCGCCGACGAAGCGTTCGACGTGCTGCGGCGCGCGTCCCAGGACCTGAACGTCAAACTCGCCGACCTGGCCGGAACGCTCGCGGCCCGGCACACCGAGGTCGATCTCCCGGCGGCCGGGCGCGAGGGCTGAGGGCGGTTACTGGGCCGAGTACGGGGACCGGTTCTCCAGCGACGGGCTGACGTCCGGGTACCGGCCGTTCTGGCCCGGCACCGGTGTGACCGTCGGGGTCTGCGGCTCCACCCGCTGCTGCCGGCCGCCGCGCTGGACGACCGCCTCGACCTCCTGCTCGCCGCGGATGCGGGCCAGCACGCCGAGGGTGATCGCGTGCGCGATCGCCAGGATCAGCAGTAGTACGCCGAGCCGGCCGACGACGCCCGGCAAGTCGCTTTCGCCCATGTCGATGGTCGAGATCAAGGCCAGCACACCCAGCGTCGCCAGGTGGAACAGCACCGTGACCAGGCGGGTCATCGAAGCGCCCGCCGCCGGATCGCCGTAGGAGTTCTCCAGGTACCGGCGGCCGCTGCGGTAGATGATCTGCCCGTCGATCAGGACCAGCGCGACGCCGATCGCGAGGAACGACAGATACGCGTTCGTGGTCATGCCGGACACTCCTTCCAGGGGGACCTTGCCGCAGGGATACCCGCCGCGTCGCTCAGGGAAACGCCGCGGTCACCCCGTGAAAGCGTCCGGATCCGGCCCGGTGCGGCGGCCGGCGTCGAGCTCGCCGATCGCCTTCATGTCTTCGTCGTCCAGTTCGAAGCCGAAGACGTCGATGTTCTGCCGGATCCGCTCGGGTGACGCGGACTTGGGGAACACGATGTTCCCGAGCTGCAGGTGCCAGCGCAGCACGACCTGCGCGGCCGTGCGCTCGTGCTTGCCCGCCAGCTCGGTGAGCACCGGGTCGTCGAGCACTTCGCCCTGCGCGAGCGGGCTCCACGCCTCGGTCGCGATGCCGTGCTCCCGGTGGTAGGCGCGCAGTTCCGGTTGCTGCAGCGCGGGGTGCAGCTCGATCTGGTTGACCGCGGGCACGGTCCCGGTCTCCTCCGCCAGCCGGTCGAGGTGCGCCGGCTGGAAGTTCGACACGCCGATCGCGCGCGCCTTGCCCGCGCGCAGGATGTCCTCGAAGCCCTGCCACGTCCGGACGTAGTTCTCCTTGTGCGGCAAGGGCCAGTGGATCAGGTACAGGTCGACGTGGTCGAAGCCGAGCCGCCGCAGGCTGCCTTCCAGCGCGGTGATCGCGTTGTCGTGGCCGTGCGCGTCGTTCGCCAGTTTCGTGGTGACGAACACGTCTTCGCGTTTCAAGCCGGCGTCCGCGATCCCGGCGCCGACCCCCGCTTCGTTCCGGTACATCTGCGCGGTGTCGACGTGGCGGTAGCCGGCCTCCAGGGCCGTCCGCACGGCCTGGGCGGTTTCTTCCGGCGGGATCTGGAAGACGCCGAACCCGAACTGCGGGATCCGCACGCCGTTGTTCAGTTCGACGGTGGGAACGTCGGCGGTGGTGGTCGTCATGGAGGCGGCCTACCCGTCGTTCCCGGACGCGAAACGCGGCGGGGCGGTACTGCACCGCCCCGCCGGGTGATTCGCCCCGATCGGGTTACGTACCCGGGCGCTCCACGTCACCGCGCCAGCCGCCGGTCTCCCGGCCGTGCTGCTCGACGTACTCCTTGAACCGCTTGAGGTCGCCCTTCACCCGGCGGTCGAGGACGCCCAGCTTGTCGGCGACGTTCTCGGCGAAGCCCTCCGGGTCGATGTCCATCTGCGCGGTCACCCGCGTGTGCGCGTCTCCCAAGCGGTGGAACGTGATGACGCCCGCGTGGTCCGGACCGGAGTCCGACGTCCACGCGACCCGCTCGTCGGGGTGCTGTTCGGTGATCGTCGCGTCGAATTCGCGCGTCACGCCACCGAACCGCGTCACCCAGTGGGTGTGCGTGGCGTCGAGCTGGCGGATCTCTTCGACGCCTTCCATGAACCGCGGGAATTCCTCGAACTGCGTCCACTGGTTGTAGGCGGTGGAAACGGGGACTTCCACGTCCACGATTTCGGTGATCGTGCTCATGCACTCCTCCTGGTCGGTGGTCGGTACGAATCGGCTACCCGGCACTCGCGCGGTCAAACCCGGCGTGGTTGATCCGGCGCGGGGCCGGGTACACGGGTAAGGAGGTGTTCCGTGATCGAAGAAGTGAACAAGGAACCGGCGGCCGACCGTTCCGTCGGGCAGCTGGTGACGGACCTGACCGATGAGGTCAAGCGGCTGGTCCGGGACGAAATGCGGCTCGCGGTCTTCGAACTGCAGCGCAAGGGCAAGAAAATGGGGGTCGGCGCCGGGTTGTTCGGCGCGGCGGGCCTGTTCGCGTTGTTCGGCGCCGGCACGCTGGTCGCGGCCGCGGTGCTGGCGCTCGCGCTGGTCGTGCCCGGCTGGCTCGCGGCGGTGATCGTCGCGGTCGCGCTGTTCGTGATCGCCGGGATCGCCGCGCTGGTGGGCAAGAAGGAAGTGACGCAGGCGGTGCCGCCGGTGCCCGAAGAAGCGATCACCGGCGTCCGCGAAGACGTGGACACCGTGAAGCAGGGGGTGCGGGCATGAGCGGCGACTTCCCGAAGAACGCCGAAGAGGCGCGGCTCGACCGGGACACCACCCGGGAAGAGCTCACCGAAACGCTGGAAGCGCTCGGGCACAAGCTCGACGTCAAGAGCCGGGTCAAGGAAAACGTCGACGAGAAGCTCGACGTGGCGACCGCGAAGGTCGCCGACGTGACGAACGCGCCGACCGCCGTCAAGTTCCGCCGGGGTGCCGACGCGGTCCGCGCCAACCCGGTGCCGGTGTTCGCCGGCGTGCTCGGCCTGGTGATCGTGATCCGCCTGATCCTGCGACGGAGGAACGACTCGTGAACAAGGTGCTGTACAAGCCGCTGAGCTGGATGGTCGGCGCGCTCGGCGGCGTTCTCGCCGGCCAGGCGTTCAAGCAGGTCTGGAAGCGCGTGGCGGGCGAAGAAGACGCGCCCGACGCCACCGACCGCGACTACACCTGGCAGCAGGTGATCATCGCGGCGGCGGTGCAGGGCGCGATCTTCGCCGCCGTCAAGGCGGCCACGGAACGAGCGGGTGCCGTCGGCTACCGCAAGGCGACCGGCGAATGGCCGGACGACTGACCCGTCCCGGCCGAGTCCACAGTGGAGTGCGGGAGGGGTGGCCGCCCGGCGGTCACGCCTCCCGGCCGGCTTCGGGGGTGAGGCCGACGAGCGCGGCCCCCACGCGGGGGTGGACCTTCAGCACCAGGTCGGCGCCGGTCGCTTCCAGCGAACGCGTCACAGCGTGGCCGCCGACGACGAGGGCGAGGTCGGTGCGGTCGTTCGCCTGCAGCAGCGAACGGACGCCGGCGCAGCTGAGGAACGCCACCCGGGTCAGGTCGACGACGACCCGCTCGCCGGTGGCCAGTGCTTCGTCGAGGGTGTGGACCGTGGCGGCGTCGATGTCGCCCACCAGGGTGACGACGCGGACCCCGCCCGGGCGCTCGGTCATGGTGGCGGTCAAGCCGCCGGGTTCGTGAACGGTTCGGAAGATGTCGTGCATGGCGCTCCCTTTCGCAGCTTGGGGCGCTGACCGGAGCACGTGTCTGAACAACAGCCAACCCCCTGACCGTACGCCCCTGGGCCGGGAGGTCAACCCCGCGGGTTTCCCCGCTCCGGCCTCGGGTAATCGACGAAGGACGAAATCCGGGCGAAGAAAGGGGATCCATGCGTGTCGTGATCGTCGGCGGCGGTTTCGCCGGGTACAACGCGGCGAAGAGCCTCCGGAAGGAAGCCGGCGAAGACGTCGAAGTCGTCTTGCTCAACCCGACGGACTACTTCCTCTACCTGCCGCTGCTGCCCGAGGTGGCCGCCGGGATCCTCGACCCCCGGCGGGTCGCGGTGTCGATCCCCGAGACCCTGGCCGGGGTGCGCCTGGTGCTGGGGACCGCGACCGGCGTCGACTTCGACGACCGCACGGTCGCCTACACCGACCCGGAGGACGGCGAGCACCGGATCCGCTACGACCGGCTGGTGCTGGCCGCGGGCAGCGTGAACAAGCTCCTGCCGATCCCCGGCGTCCCCGAATACGCGCACGGCTTCCGCGGGGTGCCCGAAGCGCTGTACCTGCGTGACCACATCACGCGGCAGATCGAGCTCGCCGCGGCTGCGGAAGACCCGGCCGAGCGCGACGCACGCTGCACGTTCGTGGTGGTGGGCGCGGGCTACACCGGCACCGAGGTGGCCGCGCAGGGCCCGGCGTTCACCGCCGCGCTCGCCGCGCGCCACCCCGAGCTCACCGGGCAGCGGATCCGCTGGCTGCTGCTTGATGTCGCCGAGCGGGTGCTGCCCGAGCTGGACCGGCGGCTCGGGCGGACCGCCGACCAGGTGCTGCGCGCCCGCGACGTCGAAGTGCTGATGAAGACGTCGGTGGACAACGCCGACGCCAAGGGCGTGACGCTGACGAACGGGGAGTCGGTGCCCACCCGAACGCTCGTGTGGTGCGTCGGCGTGCGGCCCGACCCGCTGGTGGCCGGAATCGGCCTCGAGACGGCTAAGGGCAGGCTGGTCGTCACCGAGCGGCTGAACGTCCCGGGCCGCGACGACGTGTTCGCCTGCGGCGACGCGGCCGCCGTCCCCGACCTCACCCGCCCCGGCGAGTACACCGCGATGACCGCGCAGCACGCCGAACGGCAGGGCAAGCTGGCCGGGCGCAACGTGGCGGCGTCGCTCGGCTACGGCCGCGCCGGCACCTACCGGCACCACGACCTCGGCTTCGTCGTCGACCTCGGCGCCGGCGCGGCCGCGGCGAACCCGTTGCACATTCCCTTGTCCGGCCTCCCGGCGAAGGCCGTGACGCGCGCGTACCACCTGATGGCGATGCCGGGGAACCGGGTCCGCACGGCCGCCGACTGGCTCCTGGAGCGGCTGACCGGCCGCCAGACCGTCCAATTGGGACTCGTCCGGTCGGGGTCCGTGCCGCTCGACACCGACTCGCCGGAACTCCCCCGCCGTGGAAAGGATTCCTGATGCCCGCCGAACTCTCGCGTTCCGAAGGCCCGTCCGTCGTGCTCGCCGGCGACCCTTCGGGCGCCAAGGTGATCTCCTCGACCCCGCGGGTGCCGGGCGGCACGACGAGCTGCCGGGCAGCTGGCGGCCCCTGTCGGACCAGCGCGCGATCTTCTGGTGCCGCCTCCCGGCCGGCGGCGCCCTCACCGAAGCCGACGACCTCCTCGGCGACCAGGGCCCGGCCGACCCGGACATCACGGTCGTGGCGAGCGGCCCGTTCGCGGCGGAGGCCCTCCAGCTGGTGGAACGCCACCCGGGCGCAGCGTCCCAGCTCCTCCTGGTCGACCCGGCCTCGGACGCGTTCCTCCCGTCCGCCGACGCGATGGCGGCGAACGAAGCGTGGCTGTCCGAGCACGAGGGCGTCATCGCGAAGCTGCGGGAGGCCGGGACGGTCGTGCGGGTGGTGGGGTCGAGCAGCGATACCGAGGAGGACCGGGTACCGCCGCCGCTCCCACTGGGCCACCCGCAGGTGGTGACGGCGGTCCGCCACGCCCTCGGCGACGCCTAGGACCGACGCCGCACCATCGTCGAATGCTGTTCAACGGTTCGGCAAGACCGCTATCTCCTACGGAGGCATGATCGATCCAAGTGCGTTGCTGCCGAGTGCGTCCGCGGATATCGACGTCGATGACCGCCGGGCCGGTACGGCCCTTGAGGCACAATTGACGGATGGCCGAGCACGAGAGCGATCAGACCGACCTGGCGCAGCCGGACTTCGCGGGCTGGGGTGGAGAGCACGCCATCACGAATTACGGCGGGTTCGGCAGCAGACGGGATTCACCACCTTCCGGGGTCAGCCGCATCTTGGACGTGGAGGATGCCGATCCGGCGCCCTCGGATGAGCCCGGCGACGAATCACGGGTTCGGCAGGACCACTGACCGTGCCGACGTCACCACTGCCGTTCGTGCTGTTCCTGCTCGTCATCGGCCCTGGCCTGGCCTGGGTTCGAGTGCGCGAGCGGCGTTCCCCGCCACGGTCGAGGTCGACGCTTCGTGAACTGGCGGATCTCGCCGTGGTCAGCGTGGTGTTCCACCTGCCTTTCCTCACGGCCGCGATAGCGCTGTCCGGGCTTGCCTGGCATTTGAACACGGGGTTGCTGATCGCCGACCAAGCGGTCGCCTTGCGTGCGCAGCCCGTTCAGGTGCTGGTGACCGTGGGTGTGGCGATGATCGTCGCGATCGCCGCCGCCTGGGGCGTGGCGTTGCGGTGGTTCCCATCGCCGGAAGGCCAGGGGGAGCATCGTCACCGCTCCGACTGGTTCACGCTCGTCGACTACGACGTGGACCTGCCGGTCACCCCGGCCGGTGGTCCGACGGGGGATGACGGCAGGCCGGCGATCTTCATCAAAGCCGTACTCGAGGACGAGTCGGTGGTGGAAGGTCTGCTCGGCTCGTTCACCGACGAGCCCGGCACGGAGGGACGCCGGGGCGTGGTACTCGACTACCCCGTGGTCAGCCGGCCGGCCGAGGGAGACGGTTCCCCCACGGAGGTCGAGTTCAACAAAATCGTGATCAACGAGAGCCGGATCCGGTGGATGGCGTCCGTCCCGATGTCGTCGACGGCCAAAGCGGATTACCTGGACATGCTCATGGCAGCGCGGGAAAAGAGAATGGGAGCGCGCTGACAGAGGGGTGAGCGGGCGTCGATCGACGCCCGCTGATCCGTTCAGTCCAGGCAGAACTCGTTGCCCTCGACGTCCTGCATCACGATGCACGACTCGTTGTACTCGTCGGCGTACAGCGTCTGGAAGTGCGATGCGCCGAGCGCGATCAGCCGGTCGCGCTCGGCCTCCAGGGCGGCCAGCCGCTCCGCGCCCTTCAGCCCCGTGCCCGCTCGGACGTCGACGTGGACGCGGTTCTTGACGACCTTGCCTTCCGGGACGCGCTGGAAGAACAGCCGCGGGCCCGCGCCGGTCGGGTCGGCGCAGGCGAACGCCGCGCCCTGGCGCTCCGGTGGGAGCGAACGGTCGAAGTCGGCCCAGCTGTCGAAGCCCGGCGGAGGCGGCGGGACCACGTAGCCCAGCACCTCGCACCAGAACCGCGCGACGCGCTCGGGTTCCGCGCAGTCGAAGGTGATCTGCACCTGCCTGATCGTCCCCATGCGACTCACCCTAACCACGGCGTCCACGGCTTTCCGCGACGGGCTCGCCGGCCAGCGCCACGAACTCCCGCACCACCGCCGGGACCGCGCCCGCCCGCCGGGCGAGCCCCAGGTCGATCCGGGGGGCCGGGTCCGTCAGCCGACGCAGGACCACCCCTCGCCGCCTCAGCGCGCGTGCCCGGTGTTCCGGGACCGCCGCGATGCCCGCGCCCTCCGCGACCGCGCGGATCAGCTGCTCGTCCTCCGGTTCCTCGCGCACGATCGGCGGCAGGCCGCCCGGCCAGACCTGGCCGCTGATCGCGTCGTACTGGCCGGGGCCGTTGTCGCGCGGCCAGAACACCACCGGCTCCGCCGCGATCCACTCCCGCCGCAGGCGGCCGCGGCGGCGGGCCAGCGCGTGCTCCGACGGCAGGGCGATCAGCACCTCCTCCGAGCCGACCACCGTGACCTCGATGCCCGGCGCGTCCACCGGGGGCCGCACGAACCCCAGGTCGATCTCGCCCGCGAGCAGCCGGGCCAGGTTCAGGCTCGTCCAGCCCGTCTCCAGGGCCAGGGAGACGTCCGGGTACCGCGCGCGGTACGCCGCCACCAGGTCGCCCGCCAAGGGGCCCGGAGCCGAGCGCGTGTAGGCGATCCGCAGCCGGCCCGTGTCGCCGCGGCCGGTCGCCGTGATCACGCCGCGGGCGCGGTCCAGGCGGTCGAGCAGGTCGCGGGCCTCCGCCGCCGCGACCCGGCCCGCCTCCGTCAGCGCGAAGCGGGGGCCCGACCGGTCGAGCAGCGCCACCCCCAGCTCCGCTTCGAACGCGCGGATCTGCTGGCTCAGCGACGGCTGCGACACGAACAGCCGAGCCGCCGCCCGCGTGAAGTGCATCTCCTCGGCAAGCACGGCGAAGTAGTGCCATCGGCGCAGGTCCACCCAGCCACTATAGGACCGGCCTATGACTCCAGTCGGACGAAGTCTTGGACCGGCCCCACCCGGTCGCGCTGTCCTGGGAACGTGAACCGCACCGAACGCAAGCTCCGTGCCCTCGCCGCCGGCGGCCGCCTCGTCGACCCGATGGCCGGGTTCGTCGACCTCGCCGCGATCCGCGAAGCCGTCGAAGACCTGACGAAGGCCTTCGCGCCCCTCGGCCGCGTCCAGCACACGGTCGCCGCCAAAGCGTGCGGCCTCGCGCCGCTGCTGCGCTACCTCGGTGACCTCGGGGTCGACGCCGAGGTCGCGAGCCCCGGTGAGACGGCGGTCGCCGAAGCCGCCGGGATCCGCGGCCCGCGGCTGGTCCTCGACTCCCCCGCCAAGACCACCGCCGAGCTCGCGCACGCCCTCGCCGAAGGCACCGCGGTCAACGCGGACAACTTCCAGGAGCTGGCCCGGCTCGACACCCTGGTCGGCACCGCCCCGCGCTCGGTGCTCGGCCTGCGGATCAACCCGCAGGTCGGCGCGGGCCGGATCGGCGACACCAGCACCGCGACCTCGACGTCGAAGTTCGGCATCCCCCTGCGGGAGAACCGGGCCCGCATCGAAGAGGCGTTCGCCGCGCGCCCGTGGCTGACGCGGCTGCACGTCCACGTCGGCTCGCAGGGCTGCCCGCCCGAGCTGATGGCCGAGGGCGTGGCCGCCGTGCACGCGCTGGCCGAAGAGATCAACGACCGGGCCGGGTTCCGGCAGGTCACCAGCCTCGACCTCGGCGGCGGGCTGCCGGTGAACTTCACCTCCGACGAACCGGGGCCGACCTACGCCGATTACGTCTCGACGCTGCTGGCGCGGGTCCCGGCCCTCGCCGACGGGCGCTACGGCTTCGTCACCGAGTTCGGCCGGTCCCTGCTGGCGAGAAGCGGGTTCCTGGTCAGCGCCGTCGAGTACACGAAGGTCGCGGGCGGGCGGCCCATCGCCGTGACGCACGCCGGCGCGCAGGTGGCGGCCCGCACGGTGCTGCAGCCGGAGCACTGGCCGCTGCGGCTGACCGCGCACCACGCCGACGGCACGCCCAAGACCGGCCCCGGGGTGCCGCAGGACGTCGCCGGGCCGTTGTGCTTCGCGGGCGACCTCCTGGCGCGCGAACGGCCGCTGCCGCTGCTCGAACCCGGCGACCTGGTCGTCGCCCACGACACCGGCGCGTACTACTTCGGCGCGCACTACGCCTACAACACGCTCCCCCGCCCGGCCGTGCACGGCTTCACGGTGTCCGAGCACGGCGAGGTCCGCTTCACGCCGATCCGCCGCGCGCAGACCCTGACCGAGCTGGTCGCGGACGCCGGCGTCGAGTACGTCGGAGCGCTCCCGGCCGCGTGATCTCCGGCGTACGATCCCCGGCACGCCGAGGGGAGGCTGCCATGGGGGCCGGTCGGGAGCTGCCGCGGTTCGCCGCGCTGCCGGTGGGGGTCGTCGTCGCCGTCCAGGCGGTCGTCTTGACCGTGCTGTCCGGCCGGTACGGCTTCCACCGCGACGAGCTGTACTTCGTCGCGGCGGGCCGCCGCCCGGACTGGGGGTACGTCGACAACCCGCCGATCACGCCGTGGCTCGCCC
Source organism: Amycolatopsis sp. NPDC049159 (assembly GCF_040648295.1). NCBI lineage: Bacteria > Bacillati > Actinomycetota > Actinomycetes > Pseudonocardiales > Pseudonocardiaceae > Amycolatopsis > Amycolatopsis sp. NPDC049159. The sequence continues at coordinate 45,607 of NZ_JBEZDL010000006.1, read as the reverse complement.
GCGCGTCGACCGCGTTGTTCGGCGAGACGCCCACCGGTCTCCGGGTCATCGCGACCCTGCTGGGCGTGGCGACCGTCGTCGTGGCCGCGCTCCTCGCCCGCGAGTTCGGCGCCGGCCGCGGGGTCCAGCTGTTCACCGCGCTCGCCACGGCGTTGTCGTCGTACGTCCTGGTCGTGTCGCACATGCTGGCCACCAACTCCGCGGACCTGCTGCTGTGGTCGCTGATCGCGCTGTCCGGCGTGAAGCTGCTGCGCACCGGCGACGGCCGGTGGTGGCTCGCGGTCGGCACCGCCGCCGGGCTCGGTCTGGCGAACAAGTGGCTGGTGCTGCTCCTGCTCTCCGGGCTCGGTGCCGGCGCGGCCGTCGCCGGGCCGCGCCGGGTGTTCCGGACCTGGTGGCTGGCGGCCGGGATCGGGATCGCCGTCGTGCTCGCCGCGCCCGTCGTCGCTTGGCAGGCCGCGCACGGCTGGCCGATGCTGACCGTCGCCGGCGGGATCAGCGCGGACGACGGCGCCGAGAACCGCGTGCTGTTCGTGCCGATGCAACTGGTCCTGCTGTCGCCGGTGCTGGTGCCGGTCTGGGTCGCCGGGCTCCTCCGGCCGTGGCGCGACCCCGCACTGCGCTGGGCCCGCGCCCTCGCGATCGCGTACCCCGTGGTCTGCCTCGAACTGCTGGCGGCGGGCGGGAAGCCGTACTACTCGATCCCGCTGCTGCTGCCGCTGGTCGCGCTCGGCGCGGAGCCGGTGCTGCGGTGGCTGGGCCGGGGCCGGGTGACCCGGCGGGCGCTCACCGGCGCGGCCACCGCGGTGTGCGTGGTCGTGTCCGTCCTCATCGGACTCCCGGTGGTGCCGCCGCCGGCGTTGAACGGCGTCCTGCTGGCGCTGAACAAGGAACCCGGCGAGCAGGTCGGCTGGCCGGGTTTCGCGAACAGCGTGGCGGTCGCGTGGCAGCGGATCCCGGCCGCCGAGCGGGACACGGCGGTGATCGTCACCGGGAACTACGGGGAAGCCGGGGCCCTCGAACGCTACGGTCCCGGGCTCGGGCTGCCGCAGCCGTACTCCCCGCACATGTCCTACGCGGATTGGAGGCCACCGCCGGACCGACTGGTCGGCCCGGTGCTGCTCGTCGGCGGCTTCGAACGCGGTTCGCCCGCGTCACGGCTGATCACCGGGTGCCGCCCGGTGGCCAAGCACTTCACCGACGACGGGGTGGACAACGACGAGAACGGCGTCGTGCTCTCGCTGTGCAGCACCCTGACCGAGCCGTGGTCGACGGCGTGGCCGGCCCTGCGCCAGTTCTACTGAACGGTTCGTCCGGTTCGCGCGACCCTCGGGCGCATGGCGGCGAGGCGCACGGCGGTGGCTGTGGTGGGGGCGGGCCCGGCCGGACTCACGGTGGCGAACCTGCTGCGGCGCGCGGGGATCGCCGATGTGCTGCTGGAGCGGGAAAGCCGGGCGTTCGTCGAGAAGCGGCCGCGGGCCGGGTTCATCGAGGAGCGGGCGGTCCGCGGGCTCCTCGAGCGGCGCGGCCTGGGCGAACGGCTCGTCGCGAGAGCGCCGCGGCACGCGGAGTTCGAATTCCGCTCGCCGGGCAGCGGCACGCCTTCCGCTACGGCGACGTCACCGGGCAGCGGCATTTCGTTTACCCGCAAAAGCTCCTGGTGACCGATCTGCTCGCCCAGTACGCCGGCGCGGGCGGTGAGCACCGGATCGAGTGCGACTTCGTCGCCGGCTGCGACGGCGCCCGCGGCGTCACCCAGGGGTACCTGCCGGCGGAATCGACGGTGAAAGCCCACCACGACTACGGAATCGGCTGGCCGGCGCTGCTCGCCGACGGCGCGCTGTCCGGCATCCACCCGCGCGGCTTCGGCGCGCACACGGCCCGCACGCCCGGCGTCACCCGGTTCTCCCTCCAGACGGCCGCGGGCGAGCCGGAAGCGGACTGGCCCGACGAACGCGTCCGGCGAGAACTGCAGGCGCGGCTGGTCGCGCCGATCGCGGCCAAGGGCATGAACCTGGCCCTGCACGACGCTTTCCTGCTCGCGGAGGCCTTCCAGGCGTACTACGCGGGCGATTCCGCGCCGCTGGCCGGGTATTCCGCCGCGTGCCTGCCGCTGGTGTGGCAGTACCAGGAGTTCTCGCTGTGCCTGTCGGACATCTTCCACCACACCGCGGCCGCGGCGGAGAACCCGTTCCCGGCGCGCATCGCGGAAGCCCGGATGCGTCGCCTGCTGGGTTCCCCGGCCGCGGCCGCGGCGTTCGCGGAGCTGTACACCGGCAAGAACGCCGACCTCTAGCTCCAGGCGATCTTGAACACCCAGGCGTAGCGGCCGGCCTGCCGCGCCGCGGCCGGGACGTCGATCACCAGCGAGCCGTTTTCCACCGTCCAGTGCAGGTTCCCGCGGTAGCCGAGCAGCGTCACCCGGTCGCCGGTGCGGATCGGGACCGGCGCGCCGACCACCAGCCTGCTGGCCGGCGCCGCGAGGGAATGGACGTAGAACGCCTCGTTCTGCTTGACCGTGAACCGCAGGTCGCCGAGCTGGGCCATCCGCGACCAGTACGTCGTCCCGTAGATGGCTTCGCCGTTGACCTTCAGCCACGCGCCCGCGTCACGCAGGTGCTTCTGCATCACGGCCGGGATGGTGCCGTCGAAGTCGGGACCGATGTCGAGCAGGAAGTTGCCGTTCTTCGACACGATGTCGACGAGCGTGCGGACGACCTCCGCCGCCGTCATGTACCGGTCGTCCGGCGTCGCGCGGTTGTAGCCGTAGGAGAACGGGTCGAGGCCGCGGCTGGCTTCCCACTTCGCGACCACGGTGTTCGGGTACGTCGTGTACTCAGGCGTCGTGAAGTCGTGATCCGGGATGCCGCCGCGGTCGTTGTAGGTGACGTCCTTGGGGCGCTTGCGGTTCTTCGCGCGGTTGAAGTACTCGGTGAGCACGGCCCGGCTGTCGTTGACGCCGCCGATGTCGAACCAGAGCACGTCCGGGTCGAACTCCGAGATCAGCTCGAGCACCTGCGGCGCCTGGTAGTCGCGGACGAAGTCCTTGCCCGCGGTGTACCCGGTGTAGGGCAGCGCCGCGCCGGTGTACGGGTTGCGCGGTGCGTGACCCATCCACGGGTTGTCCGGGTTGAACCACTCGGGCAGCGAGAAGTACAGGCCGTTGCGCAGCTGCGGGGTGTACTTCCGAGAGGCGGTGAAGAGCTCGTCGATGATGTTGCGCTTCGGGCCGAGCTTCACGGAATTGCGGTCGCTGACCTTGGTGTCCCACAACGCGAAGCCGTCGTGGTGCTTCGACGTCAGGACGTAGTACTCGGCGCCCGCGTCGGCGATCAGGTTCAGCCACGTGCGCGGGTCGAACTTCGCCGCGGTGAACATCGGGATGAAGTCGTCGTAGGCGAAGTTCTCGCCGTACTTCTCCCGGTGGTAGGCGTAGGTCGCGCCGTTCGGGTCCTGCTGGTTCTGCCAGTACCACTCGGCGTACTGCTGGCCGACCGGCGCCCAGGCAGGCACGGCGTAGACGCCCCAGTGGATGAAGATGCCGAACTTGCTGTCGTTGAACCAGTACGGCGCCCGGTGGGTGGCGAGGGAGGCGTCGGTCGGCCGGAAGTCCGGGACGCCGAGGGTGATCGGGACCTGCTGCGTCGCGAGGGTGCCGCGGCCGGCGGTGACGCGGATCTGGCCGTGGGTCGTCGTGCCGGGTGGCACGGACGGGTTCGGCGCGAGGCCGAGCCGGACCGTCGCCTGCTCGCCCGGCGCCAGCGCGCGGATGGTCGCCGGCACGGTGGTCCGGCCGCCGGGGACGTCGACGGTGACGGTGACGTCGTCGCGCGCACCGAGCCAGACTGTGCCGGCGTTGACGATGGTCGCTTCGGCGGCTTGCGGGCCGCCGTCGGTGAGGAGGTTCGCGCTCGACCGGCCGTCGAGGACGAGGGCCGAGCGGCCCACGGCGACCGGCTGCAGGGTGAGCGCGAAGACGTGCAGGCTGGCGACGTTCGGGGCGGGGTCGGCGGTCGTGGGCAGCGTGAGCGCGACGGCTTCGCGGGCCGGGTCGACCCAGACCTGGCCGGTAGCGAGCGATACGGGGTTGTTGTCGACGACCCCGCCGGGTGCGTAGCGGAACGGCGAGACGAGCGCGCCGCTGCCGGTGTACCAGTCGGGGCCGGAGAGGGAGCCGGTGCTCGTGGTGCCGTCGGCGTAGTGCACGGTCGCCGTGCCGCCGGTGGTGCCGTAGCTGGCCGCGACCAGGAAGTACGCGACGAAGTAGCGGCCCTTCGGCAGGTCGAGCCGCTGACCGGTGGCGGCGATGTTGTTCTTCGCGCCGGCGGCCGCGGAGCCGAGCTTGAACGGCACCCCGCCGACGGTGGCGGTCTGCCCGGCGGGCACGTGCTCGGCCGGAAAGGTGTAGCCGGACCCGTCGAAGTCGCCACCGGCGGCCGACGCGCTGTCGATGCCGTCGTTGGTGAACCACGCGTCGAGCGCGACGGGAACGGGGGGCGGCGGCGGGACGATCGGGGTGTCCGGCCGGTCGGGTGCGGCGTCCACGGGGATCGCGGCACCGGCCGGGGTCAGGCCGGCGGCACTCAGGGCCACGGCACCACCCAGGGCGATGCCGAGGGCGTGCCGGCGGGGGAAGGTCGTCACTGAACCTCCAGGGATCGGATGACTACGGCGGAATTGCGACAGAGTTCGCCCCTGGTTGGCCGATCTGTCGTTGGCGAAGCTGATTCATCCGATGACTGACCCTGCTCGCTGGGTCTCCCGGTGTCAAGAGGCGATCGAACTGAACCTGGCTCACGTCCGGCGCGTAGTCCTCAGTGACGAGCTGCAGCACTCGCGCCGAGACCCAGCCGCATCGAAAGGCCAGACCGATGTCCCCCTACCCGAACGCGCTGAGCCACCGCGCGATCGCCATGCTCAAGGCGATCGCCCAGGGCCGCGCCGAGCTCCGCTGCAGCTGCGAACCCGACCTCCGCGTGGACGGTTTGCCGTGCTGCGACCAGAACACCGCCCACGACCTGTCCCACGCCGGACTGGTCCGCGCGGTCGGCACGCCGTCGCCCGGCCAGTGGGCCCCGGCGGAACTGACCGACGCCGGTCACCACGCCCTCGGCGGCTTTCCCGCCGCCGCTTGAGCTTCGACCGCTCCCGCGCGTACTTCGTGAAGGCCACCTTGAGGAACGGGAAAGTTCCTGAAGGTGGCCTTCACGGCGTTCCGGGCAGCGGGCGGCGGCGGGGACCGGCGGCGCGGTGCGAGAAATCGGCGGGCGGGGTGAACCGCGCGGGGCCGGGGGCCGTGCTTGGGGTGAGGGCGTCTCGCACCGCCCTCCGGGGTTGCCACGATGCAACGATCCGGGCCAGCCTCCGCCCGATCGGGACCGGGTCACCCCGGCGAGCGGCCGTCGCGGCAACGGCCACCTCGCGCGGGCCCGTCCGGCATCCCCAGAATCCCGGACGGGCCCGCCCCTCGCTGTCCGGGATCTTGTCCGGTGCACTCACCTGATCAGCGGTCCCTGGCTCGGCGCAGTGGCGACACCGTGAGTGCATGCGACGCTTTCTGGCCGTGAGCGCGGCGATCCTGGCGGGGTTCGGACTCCTCACATCGGCGGGCAGCGCGAATCCGGAAAGCGCTCTCCCGAACCTCGCGCAGCACGCCGTCGGCGGCTGGGTCGGGACCTGGGCCGCGGCGCCCGCGTCCGCCGTCGCGAACACGCCGGACGGCTACCCCGGCTTCTCGATCCGCAACGTCGTGCACAGCAGCGCCGGCGGCGGGCGGGCCCGCGTCCACCTCTCCAACGCCTTCGGGGCCACGCCCCTCACCTTCGGGCACGTCACCATCGCGGTGCAGGGCACCGGCCCGGACGCGGTGCCGGGCTCGCTGCGGACCCTCACGTTCGGCGGGGCGCCGAGCGTGGTCGTGCCCGCGGGCGCCGAAGCGCTCAGCGACCCGGCCGAACTGCGGGTGCCCGCCGACGCCAACCTGCTCGTGACGACCTACGTGCCGACGAAGTCCGGGCCCGTCACCTACCACCCGGCCGCGGCGCAGACGTCGTACTTCACCCGGGCCGGCGACTTCGCCGGCAGCGAGTCCGGCGCGCCCTACACCGAGCAGACTTCCGTGTGGCACTACGTTTCCGGCGTCGACGTCCAGGGCGGCGCCGAGGCCTCGATCGTCGCGCTCGGCGATTCGATCACCGACGGCGTCGGCTCGCAGGCCGGCGCGAACCACCGCTGGCCGGACTACCTCGCCGACCGGCTGCACGGCCGGTTCGGCGTGCTGAACGCGGGCATCAGCGCCAACCGGCTGCTGCTCGACGTCCCCGGCTCCGGCGCCGGCCAGAACGCGCTTTCCCGGTTCGACCGCGACGTCCTCGGCGTCGGCGGCGTGCGGACGCTGATCGTGCTGGAAGGCATCAACGACATCCAGCAGGACCCGCACCAGACCGACCCGGACGCCATCACCTCGGCGTACCGCCAGCTCGTGGCGCAGGCGCACGCGCGCGGCATCCGGGTCGTCGGCGCCACGCTCACGCCGTTCAAGGGCTGGCGCGTCTACGACGACACGCTCGAGGCGACCCGCCAGGCGGTGAACGCGTTCATCCGCACCAGCGGGGTCTTCGACGCCGTCGCCGACTTCGACGCGGCGGTGCGCAACCCGGCCGACCCGCTCACCCTGCTGCCGGCCTACGACTCCGGCGACCACCTGCACCCCGGCGACGCGGGCTACGAGCGGATGGCCGCCGCCGTCCGCCTAGACCGGCTGTGAGCGCGGGATGAACAGCACCGCGACGAGGCTCAGCACCGCCACCCCCACCAGGTAGAGCGACACCGAAAGCGAAGTCCCCGTGGACGTCTGCAGCGCCGTCGCGATCAGCGGCGCGAAGCCGCCGCCCAGCACCGCGCCGACCGCGTAGGAGAACGACGCCCCGCTGTAGCGGTAGCGCGGCTCGAACAGCTCCGCGAACAACGCCGACTGCGGCCCGTACGTCGCGCCGAGGCCGACGTTGAGCACCACCACCGCCACCAGCAGCCACACGGTGGCGCGCGTGTCGACCAGCAGGAAGAACGGGATCGGCCAGACCACCAGCAGCACCGACCCGGCCAGGTACACCGGTTTGCGGCCCACGCGGTCCGACCACGCGGCCGTGACGAGGATGCTCACCAGCCACGTCACACTGCCGGCGATCACCACGACGAGCAGCGTGGTCCGGTCGATCTTCAGCACCGAAGTGCCGTAGGACAGCAGGTACGCCAGGAAGATGTAGCCGATCGCGGTGTTGGCGATGAAGCTGCCGGAGGCCACGAGCAGCGCCCGCGGCCGCTCGCGCAGGACGTCGGCCATCGGACGGCTGCTGCGCGCTTCCGCGGCCCGCAGCCGCGCGAACACCGGGCTCTCCTCGATCCGCAGCCGGATCACCAGCCCGACGGCGACCAGCACGATGCTCGCCAGGAACGGCACCCGCCAGCCCCACGCCGCGAACTGCGCGTCGGTCAGCGAACGGCCGAGGACGAAGAACATCAGCTGCGCCAGGATCAGCCCGGCCGGGACGCCGATCTGCGAGAAGGCGCCGTAGCGCCCGCGGTGCCCCTCCGGGGCGTGCTCGACCGCCATCAGCGCGGCGCCGCCCCACTCACCGCCCGCGCTCAGGCCCTGCAGGAGCCGCAGGACCAGCAGCAGGATCGGCGCCCAGACCCCGATGGCGGAGTACGTCGGCAGCAGCCCGACGCCGACCGTCGCCACGCCCATCAGGAGCAGCGACAGCACCAGCATCGCCTTGCGCCCGACGCGGTCGCCGAAGTGGCCCCAGAGGATCCCGCCGACCGGGCGGGCCAGGAAGCCGACCCCGAGCGTCGCGAACGCGGCGAGGGTACCGGAAGCGGGTGACAGCGTCGTGAAGAAGAGCTTGCCGAACACGAGGGCCGTCGCCGTGCTGTAGATGAAGTAGTCGTACCACTCGATCGTGGTCCCCACGGCGCTCGCCACGGCGACCCGGCGCAACTGCCGGGCCGCGACCGCCGGGGTACTCACGACCCGGCGAGTGCGGCCGTCGGGACAAGGTCTTCGGCCAGGAGATCCATCAGCAGCCCGTCGTGCCAGCTGCCGTCCGGGCCGCGTTCGTAAGAGCGCATCCGGCCGACCGGCCGGAAGCCGAGGGAGCGGTAGAGCTTGATCGCCGCTTCGTTGTCCGCCGCGGGGTCGATCACCACCCGGTGGTGCCCGCGCACGGTGAACAGGTGCTCGGCCAGCACGCGGATGGCGGCCGAGCCGAGGCCGCGGCCCTGCCAGTCCGGGTGCACGGCGATGTCGATGCCGGCGTGCCGGTACTGGGGATCCGCTTCCTCGAACGCGAGCTCGATGCCCACGACGACGTCGTCGTGTTCGATGGCGTAGGTCGTGGTGCCTTCATCGGGGTCCAGCAGGTAGGACACCTGGGCGGCCACCGGCTCCTCGGCGTCGGCCCACCAGCGGGCGACTTCGGGGTGCGACAGGATCTCCTCGAACCGGGCGGCGTCCGGGGCGGCGGCGGGCCGCAGCCGGACACGGCTACCGGTGATAAGGCCGGTCATCGGCTTAGTGTCGCCGCCCCGCCGTCCGGTGTCGAGCCCCGAACGGGGCCGGTCAGCAGTACTTTCGGCGGTTTCGCCGGCCCACGTCACCAGGGGATGTCACCGTTCCCGGCCGGGTCGGGTCACCGCCACCCGGCCGCCGTGCGATCAGCCCGCCGCAGCGCACGCCGAGCCGGCCCACGCGGGCGCGGGGCCGGTCAGCCGCCACGCGACGGCCGACCCGGCCCGCGTCACCAGGGGTTGTTGTCGTCCTCGACCGGGTCCGGCCGGCGCCGTGGGGGCGGTGAGGCCTGCGGGGCCGACGGGGACGGTGGGACCGCCGCGCCGCCCGACGGAGCGGGCGGGACCGGGGCCGGCGGGGCCGGCGGGGCCGGCTCGTCCGGTTCGTCCGGGTCGGGGAACCGGCCGCGCAGCGTGTCGAGCAGTGCCGTGCGGGTCTCGCGGTCCTCGTCGCCGAGGCGCTCCGACATCACGCCCGCGACGCGCTCGGCGATGCCGGACTGCGCGCGGCGCATGGTCGTCAGGATCTGCCGGGACAGCTCCTCCAGCGGGAACGACTTGACCTTGTTGGAGAACGTCAGGTCGGTGACCGTGCCGTCCGCGCCGACGGTCACGCTGACCGCGCCGTCGGAGCTGGTCGCCGTCAGCCGGAGCCGTTCGGTCTCCTCCTGGGCCGCCTGGTAGCGCTCGGCCTTGGCCGCGAAGCCGGCCGCCCAGTCGTCCATGCGGCGGATCGCCTCGTCGGGGTCCCGCATCAGGTCCCCGAGCCCGTTCGGGCCGGTCATGCCTTCGTCCTCGTTTCCGCTGTGCGCGCCGACGCCGTGAGCTGCTTCTCGAACGGCTGCGCGTTGGCCTCTTCACCGTCGCGGTAGGACTGCGCGGCCGTCTTGACGTTGTCCGCGAGCCCGCGCACGCCGTCCATCGACGCGGTCAGCGCCTCCTTCGCCTTCTCCCCCGTCGGCCGGATGATCGGCGGGAGGAACGCGCACAGCAGTCCGTAGGCGTGGTCCGACATCGCTGTGTCGGCGGCCGCGGACGCGGTGTTGAGCCGGTCGACCAGGCTCTCGACGTGACTCGAGTGCGCGACCAGTTCGTCCGGTTCGACCTCGAAGCCGGCGGCCGTCATGCGTTCACTTCCAATCCTGGTTCTTCCAGTCGCCGATCACCGGCGGGGCGACGACCTGCTCACCCGCGAAGAAGTTCGGGTCGTCGCTCTCGAGGTAGTCGGCCGCCTTGTGTTCCTTGTCGTTGTCGCCCTTGCCGCCCTTGGCTCCGGCGCCCATGCCGCCCATGCCGGGGGAACCGGCCGCGCCGGCCTTGCCCGCCATGCCGGCGTTGCGCGCCGCCGCGGCTTCGGCCTCCGCGGCCGCACCGGACGCGGCTCCGCCGCCCAGGCCCGCACCCGTGCCGCGCACGCCACCACCGACGCCACCACCGACGCCACCGCCGCCCGCACCCGAGCCGCCACCGATTCCGCCGAGGGACCCGCCCCCGGCGCCGCCGCCACCGATTCCGCCGATGCCGCCGAGGCGGCTGGCGATGCTCTCGCCGTTGATGCCGCCGCCGCGGCCGATGGTCGGCATCTTGCCGGTACCGCCGCCGGGGATGCCACCCGGGCCGGTGCCGGTGGGCAGGCCGGTGATCGGGTCGATGCCGGGCGGGGTGAATCCGGGGATCGGGCCGACGCCGCGGCCGGTGGTGGTGCCGCCGCCGGGGATGTCCGGGATGTTCGGGATCGACCCCGGGGTGAAGCCGCTCCCGCCCGGGCCGCCGCTCGACGGGATCCCGGAGGGCGAGAAGCCCGACGACGTCGTCGAGTCGTCGAAACCGGGGACCGACGAGCCGGGGATGCCGGAGCCGGAGAAGCTGCCGCCCGGGATCTCGGGGATCGACCCCGGGTTGAAGCCCGCGCCGCCGCCACTGGCCGCCGGGATGCCGGCGCCGGAGAAGCCGGAGCCGCCGGCCCCGCCGCCGGGGACACCGCTGCCACTGCCGCCACCGGGGATACCGCTGCCGGAGAAGCCGGAACCTTCCGAGCCCGCGCCGCCGCCCGGGATGCCCGCGCCGCCGAAGCCGCTACCACCGGCACCGCTGCCGCCCGCACCGCTGCCGCCGGGGCCGCCCGCGGGGTCGATCTCGGCGCCGTCGAAGGAGGCCGGCTTCCAGTCCGCGGTGTTCTGGTCCATCGCGTCGCGCGCCATGAGCGGCTGCGCACCGCCCGCGCCGGCGCTGCCGTCGGGCCGGGTGCCGGCCAGCTGACGCGTCGCGGTGGCGGTCGGCAGCTTCGGCGGGGCCGGGAACCGCGGCGTGGCGACCGCCGCGCCGATGGTCTCGTCGTACTGGGACATGATCTGCGCGGCGTGGTCGCGCGCGGCCGTCTGGGCCCGGTAGGTCTGCATCGCCTCGCCGGCGGCCGCGGCGTACTGCACCGGGTCCGTCATCGACATCAGCTTCTGGTTGGTGCTCTGCAGGTCGAATTGGACCGGCGGGTTCGCGACCATCTGCCGCTGGGTCTCGTTGAGCGCCTGGGAGTGGATCTCCTGCTGGCGGCCGGCGAGCGTCGCGCCCTGCGCGGTCGCGCCCAGCCACTTGCCGACGCCGGCGAGGTGCTCGCGGACCGCGTCACCGGCGCCGCCCTGCCAGTTGCTGGTGCTCGCGTTGATCGCGTCGGCCAGGGTCTTCTGGTGCGTGCCCAGGTCGTTGCCGACCCGCACCCACTCCTCCGACGTCTCCGCGACGGTCGCCGGGTTGGCGTCCTGCGTGATGGCCTCGTTCATCTGCTCGTGGGTCGCGTTGGCCCAGAGCGTCTTCGGGGCACCACCGTTTTCCCGCATGGTGAGGCCCTCGTCGAGGCCGTGCTTGGCGTCGTCGAGGTGCTGCTGGTACAGCTCCTGGATCTTCTTGTCACGCAGGACCGGGTCGACGACCGGGCCGAGCCAGCCGCGCCGGATCTCGTCGTCGACCTGCCTGGTCGCCATCTCGCGGATTTCGTCGCCCGACGGCGACTTGTCCGTGGTCAGCGGCCCGACGAAGTACTTCGACGACGAATCGGCCGTCACGTCGTACAAGGGACTGCGCGGGTTGTAGTCCGGGGACGACGGGTCCGAGACGGACTCGGCGGTGGGTGCCACGGTCTCCCTCAGCTCTGGTCGGCGGTCGGGAGGGAGGTCAGCGTCGCGCGCGTGGTCTCTTCCCGGGACTTGTAGTTCTGCTTGGCCAGCTTGATGGCTTCGATGTAGGTCGGGAACTCCTGCCGCGCGGCCTGCAGCTGCGTGACGAGGCCGTGCTCGTCGGCGGCGGTGCTCACCATGTGCGCGGAAACCCACTGGCCGGTCGCGGTGCGGCTCATCGCCGGCGCGTCGTGCAGCCGCTGCAGGTTCGCCCAGCGCTGCTCGAGCGACTCGAGCACGCCTTCGAGGGCCTCGATCAGCCGGTTGCCCGTGGTGTCGTCGATGGCGAAGCCGCCGGTCTGCGCGAGCCGCTTCAGCTGGGCGCCGGCGAGCCCGACACGCACCGCGGCCATTGCCTTCTGCGCGGGTTCGGTCGCGGTCTGCATCTGCGCCGTCGCCTGGAGAGCCTGGGCAACCGCCTGGGTCTCTTCCGTCATCAGGACTGTTCCCTTTCCGGTCAGTACACCGCGGCGATGGCGTCGCGGATCGCGCGGGCGAGGTCGGCCCGCCCGGCCGGTACGTATTCCGCTGTCAGCTCGCCGGCCTCGCCGCTCGTCGTGTGCACGAGGTAGCGGCCGTCGGCGGTGTCGAGCCAGCTCAGCGGCTCACCCGCGACCCGCTCGCCGCGGCGCCCCTGCGCGCTGACGGCGATGTGGCCGCCGCCCAGCCGGGGTTCGGCGAGCACCCGCTCGAGGACGGCGACGTCCGAGGTCTTGCGCGCCGGCGGGCGGCGGCCGGGCCGCACCACGGCCTTGACCTCGATCATGCCGAAGGCGTCGGTTTCCTCTTCCTCGAACTCGGCGTCGGCGATGCGCTTCGCCGCCATGGCCGAGACTTCGCGCCCGGCGGCGCGGTGCACGACGTGTTTGCCCGTGGTCGCGGCCGGGGCGGGCGGCAGCACGCCCGTCACGACCTCGACGAGGTCCTCGTCCGCGAACAGCGAGAACAGCAGGTCGTCGCTGTCCGCCGCCTGCGTGATCCCGAGCGCCTGGGCGCCGTCGGTGACCACGAGCACGGCGACGTCGGCGCCGAGGCCGTCGATCCCGCTCACCGCAACCGAAACCCGGGGGTCGGCGAGCAGCTCGAACGCCGTGCGCACACCGGGGTGCAGCTCACCGGAGACCGACAGCCGCCGCTCCTCGAGCGCGTCGTAGACCTGGCGCGCGACCCGCACGAACCGCACCGGGTCGGCCGGGAGGTTGCCCGCTCGCAGCGGGTACCGCCGGACGTCACCACCGGTCGCTTGGCCCACTATGAGAGCTTCGACGACCTCGAGGACGAACTCGAACCGCTCCGCCATTTCCCCTCGCCGATTCTCCGTCGTCAAACCTTCAAGCAAGTTCCCTTACGAACAGTAGCAGTGCCGGAAGAGGCCGTGACGGCACCGCCACGCCGATGCCCGAAAGACCACGATCCCCTGGACTGCGCGGGCAAAGCGCCCTCGGTGACCGGTTCACCCGATGCGGTGCTGGTGGACGCGCAACTGCAGGCTGACGAGGTCGAGCAGCGGCGTGGCGACGCCCAGCCGCCGGGCACGCGCGGTGAGATCGCCGAAGATCTGCTCCCCCTCGACCGGGTGACCGCCGAGCAGGTCGCGGTACAGCGAAGATCCCCCCATCGCGGGGTCCGTCACGGTCTTCCGCGTCGCTTCGAGGTCGGCCGGCGGCACCGGGAACCCGGCCGCTCCGGCGACCGACGCCGCTTCGGCCACGACGGCTTCGGCGAACTCCTCGCCGCCCGGCACCGCGACGACCTCGCCGATCGTGCCGCGCAGCAGGCTGTTGACCGCGCCGATCGCGGCGATGAACACCCATTTCGCCCACATCGCCTCGGTGATCCGCCCGCTGAGTGCGGCCGGGAACCCGGCGCCGCTCAGCGCCGCGTCGACGTCGGCCAGCCGGGGCGGGACGGGCTCGGTGCGGGCACCGTAGGTCAGCTGCTGCAGCGGTCCGAGCCGCCGGATCGCGCCGTCTTCGTCGAGGGTGGTCAGCACCTTCGCGACACCGCCGAGCACGGCGTCCGCGCCGAACCGCGCGTCGAGGGCGTCGATGTGGGCGAGGCCGTTGAGGAACGGCAGGACCAGCGTGCCCGGGCCGACGGCGGGGGCGAAATCGTCGATGGCCGGGGCGAGGCCGGTGGCCTTGACCGCCAGCAGCACGAGGCCGTAGGTCTCCCGAAGCGTTCCGGTCTCGACCAGGGGCGGTTCCAGCACCGTCTCCTCCCCCAGCCCGACGATCCGCAAGCCGGTGTCCCTCAGCACCTTCGCCCGGCCGGGCCGGACGAGGAACGTGACGTCCCGGCCCGCCTGCAGCAGCCGCCCGCCGAAGTACCCGCCGGTCGCACCGGCGCCCACCACCAGAATCCGCAAGTCGCTCACCCCATGACGTACGCCGCGCGGCGGCCACGGTATTCCCCCGCGGAGAGATCGATCCGGGCCGGGGCCCGTGGGACGGGCATGGGAGCACGGATGCGGTGGACGCTCGCGAGCGCGAGGCTCACGGCCGGGGTGCTGACGGCCGGGGTGCTGGTCGCGGCGGGCGGCCGCACCGCGATCCCGCCCCGGCGCAGTGGGGCGTGACCCGGACGAGCGCGAGCGACGTGCCGGCGATCTACCCGTACCGGGAAGATACCGTGCCCGACGAGGTCGCGCGGCCGATCCTCGCGGCGCCGGGCAACGCGCGGAACCCGGCCGACGACGGCTGGGACCAGCACTTCGGCATACCCGACAGCCTGAGCGGGATGTCATGGCGGTGGTGCTGCTGACGCAGCAGCCGTCGATTGCCTCGACCCAGGGGCGAGCGGCCGTGACCGCGGGGCCAAAACGCTCGCTCCCCCGCTCACGCGGCTCAACGCGACGCGACCCCGCGGGCGCGGTCGATGTCCGGGCCGCGGTAGAGCCGCTCGGGGATGCGGGCGAGGGTCGAGGGGTGGACCTGCGGGCCGAGGCCGTAGAGCTTCTGGAAACTCATGATGAGCGGCCGCCAGCGGTCCGGGTCGACGTGGTCGTCGCTGCCGGCCGCGCGGATGTCGTCGTGCACGAACACGCGCTGCACGCGCACCTCGATCGCGACGATCCCGCCGCGCTGCCGCTCGTCGTCCTCGGCCAGCGGGTGCACGGCCTCGACGACGGCCTCCATGGCGACCGGGCACTCGGCGACCCGGGGCGGCGCGACGGTTTCGGAGTCCACCGGGGTGAGCCCGGCGCGGGCGAACTTTTCCGCCACGTGGAAGTACCCGCGCTTGCGCTTGCCGTCCGGAACGGGGTCGGACCCGGTGGTCAGCGCGAGCCGGTCGACGGCCGCGGCGAGCGCGTCGGAGGGCAGGTTGAGCACGCATTCGCCGGTGCGCAGGACGTTCTGGGTGGTCTTCGAGCGGGCACCGAGCCCGAGCATCGCCCGCCAGCCGAGCCAGAAGGCCGAGGACATCGGGGCGAGGTTGGCGGAGCCGTCTTCGTTGGTGCTGGAGATGAGGACGACCGGGGTGCCGAAGTAGAGGATGCCGGGCTCGATGGCCTTGTGCGCAAGGGTTTCCGTCTTCACGGGTTCGATCCTGCCGTCCACGGGGGACGCACCGCTGGCGGGAATCGGCCGTCTCGGTCCCGGCGTGGGGCCGTGAAGGCCACATCCACGGACACTCGGTCCGTGGATGTGGCCTTCACGCCTTCGTCAGCCGCAGTGTTCGGTGCGTTCCTGGTCGGTCATCGGCGCGGTGTGCTGCGTGATGTCGCCGGTCGCACCGGGAACCGGGCCGTCCGCGTCGAAGTCCTGGTACCAGATGTAGTGGCCGTAGTAGCGGTCGCCGAAGTGCATCTCGTACGTGCCGTGCACCTTCTGCATCTTCGGCGCCCGCTCCACCCAGCCCTTCTCCCCCGGGCGGACGTCGACGTTGGTCGCCTGCCCTTCGGTGTGCGACGACTCCCAGGTGTGCTGGTACGACGTCTCGATGGACACCTTGAACACTTCCGAGAAGCCGTATTCGGCCGACAGGGACACGCCGAAGCTGTTCGACTCGCCCGTCGTGTCGGACCAGTTCACCGTGCTGCGCTGCAGGTCCGGTGTGCAGTTGTAGGCCGCCTCGCCGACCTGGTGGCCGGCGCCGGTGTGCTCCTCCGGCGGGCCCGCCGGGTGGAACACGCACGAGTCCGTGCCGTTGTCGCACTTGTCGAGCAGTTCCCGGGCGGTGGGCTGGTCTTCGGCGGACGCGGCCGGTGCGGTGAGCACGAGGCCGGCGGCGGTCAGCAGGCCGACGCCCGTCGCCACC
The DNA here is from genome assembly GCF_040648295.1 of Amycolatopsis sp. NPDC049159. Taxonomy (NCBI): domain Bacteria; kingdom Bacillati; phylum Actinomycetota; class Actinomycetes; order Pseudonocardiales; family Pseudonocardiaceae; genus Amycolatopsis; species Amycolatopsis sp. NPDC049159. The sequence continues at coordinate 29,609 of NZ_JBEZDL010000006.1, read as the reverse complement.
CACGTGGTGCGCTTGCTGGTCATGCGGTCACTCCCTTTCGCGGGTGGCTCAGCTGAAGCCGATGGACTGGGTCCGGTCGTCCATGAAGGACCCGACGTTGCCGGTGTTCTCCTTGAACGGGCCGTCGCGGTCGCCGCTGAGGTTCGGCTCCGGGTAGAGCCAGATCCAGCAGTTCCCCCACGGCTGCACCGAGGAGATCTTGTTCTTCCAGTCGTCGCCGAGGTCGAACTGCCAGTTCACCCAGCCGTCCTTCTTGCACAGTTCCGGCCCGGTGATCGTGAGCGAGTTCCCCGTGTAGTCGGGGCCGTCGAAGAAAGTGCCCTGCACGACGTCGCCGTCGGCCCGCGCGGTCAGTGCCGTGCGGCTCGAAGAGCAGTGCTGCACACCGGTTCCGACGTTCAGCACGCAGTGTTTCGGCACTGCCGCCGCGTTCGCCGGTGCCACCCCGAGCGAAGTCAGCGCGGCCGCCGCGGACACCGTCGCCGCGGCTTTTCTGGTCCAGTTCCCCATTTTCCTTGCTCCTTCCGGTGAGCTCCGGTCCGACGGGTCGAACGTAACTCCAGGCTGACGCGCTCGCCGTCGCGTTGCCCGGCGGCACCGCCGGGTCTGCCTGATCCCTTCGAAAACGGGCGGCGGATCTTGACAACCGGCGAGTGCGGACCTACCGTGGGTCCACGCCGCCGGGTTGTCCAGACCATTCATTCACGTCCGTGAACGACTGGTTAAGCGTTTTCATCGCGAAAGGACACCACGATGCGCGTGCGTGCCTTGTTCGTCCTGCTGGCGGTTCCGGCCCTGGCCGCGGCCACCGCGTTGCCCGCCGTGGCGGCGGATCCCTCCGTGGCCCCGGGCGGCAACTTCGACCTGTCGGTCTGGCAGCTGCAGGAGCCGGTCGGCTCCCCCGGGAGCCCGACCACGATCTCCTCGTCCCGGCTGCAGGGGGCGAACGGCTTCCAGGACAGCTACTTCTACACCGACACCCGTGACGGCGCGATGACCTTCTGGGCGCCGGAAAAGGGCGTCACCACGCCGAATTCGAACTACGCGCGCTCGGAGCTGCGCGAGATGAACCGCGACGGCTCCGCGGCGAACTGGTCCCTGAGCGGGTCGCACAAGCTCAACGCGACCCTGCGGGTGGTGTCGGTGACGTCGAACGTGTGCGTCGGCCAGGTGCACCTCGGCACCGGCGGGTCGTCCACGAAACCGCTGCTGGAGCTGTACTACCGCGCGAGCGGCGACATCGTGCTGGGCACGGAGAACTCACCCGACGGCGGGCAGACGCCGCACACCGTCGGCCACGTCTCGCTCGGCAAGACGTGGACGTACACGATCGGCATTTCCGGCGGCACCACGATCGACCTGACGGTCAACGGCACCACCACGCACTACAGCATCCCGTCGTCGTTCAAGGCGTACAAGCAGTACTTCAAGGCGGGCTCGTACAACCAGTCCTCTTCGGACAGCACGACGAAGGGCGCTAGGGTCGCGTTCTACGGCTTGAAGGTCACCCACGGCTGACGACGAACGGCCCGGCCGCCACCGGGCCGCTCGCGTGTCAGCGCCAGCCCAGCTCCGGCGCCACGTGGGTGAGGATGTCCTCCAGCACGTGGGCGTTGTAGTCGACGCCGAGCTGGTTCGGGACCGTCAGCAGCAGGGTGTCCGCGGCCTCGACGGCCTCGTCCTCCTTGAGCAGCCGCACCAGTTCGTCCGGCTCCGCCGCGTACGAGCGGCCGAAGATCGCTCGGGTGTTCTCGTCGATCATGCCGACCTGGTCGCGCGACTGGCGGTCGCGGCCGAAGTACGCGCGGTCGAGGTCGGTGGTCAGCGCGAAGATGCTGCGGCTCACCGACACGCGCGGCTCGCGGGTGTGGCCCGCTTCCTTCCACGCCTCGCGGTAGGCCTCGATCTGCTTGCGCTGCTGGACGTGCAGCGGCTCGCCCGTCTCGTCGTCCTTGAGCGTGGAGCTCTGCAGGTTCATGCCCAGCTTCGCGGCCCAGACGCCGGTCGCGTTCGAGCCCGACCCCCACCAGATGCGCTCGCGCAGCCCCTCCGAGTGCGGCTCGACGCGCAGCAGTCCGGGCGGGTTGGCGAACATCGGGCGCGGGTTCGGCTCCGCGAAGCCTTCGCCGCCGAGCACCTCGAGGAACAGCTCGGTGCGGCGGCGGGCCATGTCGGCGTCGGTCTCGCCCTCGGCCGGGGCGTAGCCGAAGTAGCGCCAGCCGTCGATGACCTGCTCGGGGGATCCCCGGCTGATGCCGAGCTGGAGCCGGCCGGCGGAGATGAGGTCGGCGGCGCCGGCCTCCTCGGCCATGTACAGGGGGTTCTCGTAGCGCATGTCGATCACGCCGGTGCCGATCTCGATCTTCGAGGTGCGCGCGCCGATCGCGGACAGCAGCGGGAACGGGCTGCCGGCCTGCCGCGCGAAGTGGTGCACGCGGAAGTAGGCGCCGTCCACGCCGAGCTCCTCGGCGGCGACCGCGAGGTCGATCGACTGGTGCAGGAAGTCCGCGGCCGACCGGGTCTCGGAGTGCGCCCCCGGCGACCAGTGGCCGAACGACAGGAAACCGATGTTCTTCACGCCCTTCCCAGCGTCCGGCGGCCGGGATTGATTCCCGGGTGTGAGCAGGCCGACCGGGGTCGCTCGTTCCGGTGAACCGCCGCCGGTGGCCGTCCGGCGCGGGTACTCGATGCGGAAACGAGGAGGAGCGCATGCCCGACAACGACCTCACCGGCTTCCTGATCATCGGACTGGTCATCGTGGTGGCCGACGGCCAGGTGCTCTACCGGGGCGGCCGCCGCTACCTGAGCGGGCCGGACGACGGCGACGGCACCGGGTCGATGGCGTGGCTGGTGGTGACCGTCTTCCACCTGGTCGCGTTCGGCGTCCTGGCCCTGCTCTCGGTGGTCGGCCCGCAGTGGTCGGGCTCGACGGCCGCGCTGGTCGGCAGGCTCGGCGTCTTCCTGCTGCTGCTCGCCGTCGTCCACGTGCTCACGCTCACCGTGCTGGCCCGCCGCCGCCAGGACCGGATCGTCGAGACCCGCTTCCAGGACCGCGATGCCCCCGAGGTGGTCGTCGAGCAGCCGGGGCGGACCACGGTCACCCCGGTGCCCGGCCAGGACGGCCCGCACCCGGAGGTCAGCCCCGACCTCGGGCACCACGGGCCGTACCGCACCTGAGCGGTTCACCGGATCGGGGAACCCCGGCCCGGTGAATCGCGGTCTTCGCGCTGCTCCGCCCCGGTCCGGCGTGCTTGGATTCCCCGGCCGGAGCGCGACGAAGGGAACTGCGGTGCGAACGTCCCGAGCAGGGTTGGCGGTGGCCGTCTCGGTGCTGGTGGTGACGACCGCGCCCGCGGCCGCGACCACGCCCGATCCGCTCGCGCCGTACCTGACGCAGCAGGTGGCGTGGGGCAGCTGCCCGTTCGCCAAGCGGATCGAAGCGCAGCCCGCGCAGTGCGCGCGGATCACCGTCCCGCGGGACTGGGCGGCGCCCGGCGCCGGCACCGACCTCGAGGTGGCGATCAGCCGGGCCGCGGCCACCGGGAGCCGGCGCGGAGCGATCCTGGTCAACCCCGGCGGGCCCGGTGGCCGGGGCACCTCGCTCGCCGGCGCGCTGGCCGGGCTGGAACCGGCGTTGAACGAGCACTTCGACGTCGTCGGCATGGACCCCCGCGGCACCGGCCAGGAAGGCGGCGACGACGCCGGGTTCGTCTGCCGCGTGCCGACCGGGCGGCTGCCGGAGGAGGACGACCTCGACGCCCGCGACCGCTCGGCCGCCAGCATCGCGCAGCACCAGCGCGCGCCGCGGGCGGTGGCCGAGGCGTGCCAGAGCGACGCGGTCGCGCCCTACGTCACCACCTGGCAGACCGCCCACGACATGGACCTGATCCGCGCGCTGCTGAAGGACGACCGGCTCAACTACCTCGGCTTCTCCTACGGCACCTGGCTGGGCGCGAAGTACGCGTCGCTGTTCCCGGACCGCACCGGCAAGTTCGTGCTCGACTCCAGCGTGAACTTCGAAGGCCGCCTCCAGGCCGCGTTCGAGGCGTTCCCGAAGATCGACCAGCGCCAGTTCGACGACGTCTACGCGCCCTGGCTGGCCCGCCGCTACCCCGAGCAGCTCGGCAAGACCGCCGGCCAGGTCCGGGCGAAGTGGGAACGGCTGCGCGCGTTCTTCAAGCGCGAAGGGCTGTCGCCGGACATCTTCGACCACGTCTTCGTCGGCAACGGCAGCACCCGCCAGTGGCTGACCGGCGCGCTGATCCTCACCAAGGGCGCGGCCGCGCTCGACGGCACCCCGGCCGCCCCGCCGCCCGCGGCGCTGGAGGAGGACCTCGACGACGTCTCGCGCGCGGTGTTCGGGGTGCCGGCCGCGTCGTTGACCCCCGCGGGCGTGGTGCGGACGCTGGCGGAGCCCGAACCGGACTACGCCGACGTCCCCGGCACCCGGCTGGCGGTAGCGTGCGCGGACCAGCCGTCGCGGACGTCGGGCTGGTACAAGCTGCTCAGCGACCTGCAGGGGCCGACGTACCCGCTGTTCGGCTGGGCGTACGGCCTCAGCGAGCCGTGCGGGTACTGGTCCGAGCTCCCCCGCCACGAGCTGCCGAAGCTGCCGCCGAGCGCGGCGAAGAACGTCCTGGTCGTCCAGGGCGAGTTCGACCCGCAGACGGGCTACGAACAGGCCGAGTCGGCGGCGCGGGCGGCCGGCGTCCCGATGGTCTCGGTAGCCGATTCGCCGTTCCACGGCCAGTACGCGGTGAGCGGCAATTCCTGTGTGGACGATCTGGTGAACGGGTTCTACCTCGGCGCCGCCCGCCCGGCGGCGACCATCTGCCCGGGTGTCCCGCTGCCCGGGGAGAAGGCGGTCTTCCCCGTCCCGGGTCCGGCGGGTGAGCCGGAAGCCGCACCGGCGGCGGCCCCGCGTGACGGCCTTTCGACCGCGCGGCAACGACTCCAGGACACGATCAGCGCGGTCAACCGCGGGCGCTGAGCCCGCCGGTCAGCCGCGGCGGGTCGAACCGGACGTACCGCCCGTCCTCCCCCAGCGCGACGGCGGCCGCGTTCAGGCGACCCGGTTCCGCGACGTCGCCCCAGCGCCCGGACTCGACGCGGGATTCGAGCGCCTGCAAGGCCGCGATGCTCTCGGCCGGCCGGAACGCGCAGTGGCCGGTCGCCCCGACGTACGCCTGGCGCAGCAACGCCCCGCGCCCGGCCCGGTGGACCTGACCGGCGTACCAGTCCTCCTGCTCGACCGGTACCAGCTGGTCGGCCGTGGTGTGGATGTCCAGCGTCGGGACGCGCAGCCGGCCGGTCGCCATCGACGTGCGCGCGAGGGTGCGGACCGCCTGCGGGTCCGGGCGGATGTCCGCGTCGCGGGTGAGCGCCGCCAGGTCGGCGTCGAGGTCGAGACCGGCCGTCCGGTACAGGGCACGGACCTGGCGGGCGTGGCTGCTGCCGGCCAGCAGGGCCCGGTAGTCGACGCCCGCGGTGGCCGCGCTGTTGCCGCCCGCGGCCAGCTCGACCTGGTAGCGGCCGCTCACCACGAAGCCGAGCACGAACTGCGCGAGTTCCTGCTGCTGCTGGACTTCCTGGCCCGGGTAGTCGGTCGGCGCCGGCGGGGTCGGGCCGGTGAACCAGCCCGCCTCGTTGAGGAACGCGGCGGCCAGCGCGATCCGCGCGCGGCCCGCCGGGGTGGCCTGGCCGTCGGTCGCCAGCTTGGTCAGGGCGGCGGCCGACGCGCTCGCTTCGGCCGCGTCGGCGAACCGGACCAGCTTGACGTCCTGCTCCGGCGCGAGCAGCCGGGCGAGCGCGTATTCGCCGTGCAGCTGGTAGGCGTTCAGGTTGAGCGCACCGGCGACGAGACCGCACGTGCTCAGCACGCCGTCGAGGCGCGGGGTTTCGGCTTCGAGCGCGCTGACGAGCCCGCCCATGGACGTGCCCCACCCGAGAGTGCGCCGGGGGTGGCCGGTCACCCGCTCGAGCGCCGCCAGCGCGCCGAACTGGTCGTCGACGGCGGAGGCGAGCGCCCACCACGACGCGCCGCTGTAGGACGACCCGACCAGGGCGTACCCGCGGGCGAGGAGCGCGTCACGGGTGGCGTCGTCGGGTGCGTCCTGCGCGCTGAGCGGGCCGAACCCGTGGCTGTACAGGATGGTCGTGCCGTTCCAGGCGGCCGGGACGTCGGCCACCCAGGTGGCGCCGTCCGGCAGCTGTCCGGTGTGGTGCCCGGCCGCGGCGGCGGCTCCCGCGGTCAGGCCGAGCGCCGTCACGATCGAAGCGGCCAGTGCGATCACGCGGCCGTACCACCTGCGCATGCTCATGCGGGCAGGGTGCCACGACGACGCGGGGATGTACAGGTTTCCTGTACTTATTCAGTGGGACGGCCGGTCCGACAGCGCCGAATGGCAGGCGACGACGTAGTCCCGGAACCGGGTGGCGTCACCGGCGTCCAGCTTGGAAAGCATCCGTTCTTCGACCGCGGCCACGTCGTCGCGGACGCGGTCGAGGACGTCGGCACCGGGGCCGGTCAGCCGGAGCACGCGGCGGCGCCGGTCGCGCGGGTCGCCGTCCCGCGCGAGGAAGCCCTGCCGTTCGAGCGCGACCACCATGTCGGCCATCGCCTGATCGGTGACGAACGAGTTGCGCGCCAGCTCCGCCGTCGTGAGGCCCGAGCGCCGCTCCAGCACGGTGAGCGCGGTGTACTGCAACGGCGTGAGCGCGACCGGGCGCAGCACCTCGTCCAGCCGGGCCCGGACGACGAGCTCGAGCTGTTTCACCAGGTACAGCAGGCCGGGCCCGGGCCGGCCCGCGGGGGTTTCGGACACCGCACCATGGTGACCGACCGGCGGCCCCGGCGCTCAGGCGGGCCGCGCGAGCAGCCGCCGCAGCCACGACTCCCGCGCGGCCACGCACGCCTCGGCGACGGCCGATTCCGGGGCGATGTCGTGGAAGCCGTGGAACGCACCGCCCCAGACGTGCAGTTCGGCCTCGCCCCCGGCGGCCCAGACCGCGCTCGCGAAGGCGACGGCCTCGTCCCGGAACACCTCGACGGCCCCGGCGTCGACGAACACCGGCGGCAGTCCACCGAGGTCAGTCGCCCGGGCCGGAGCCGCGTACGGCGAGACGTCGCCGGTCCCGCGGCGGTCGCCGAGGACCATCGTCCAGGCGGTCAGGTTGCTGGTCCGGTCCCAGACACCGACGCCGTCGTACTGGCGCGCGGAGACGGTCTCGTTCCGGTCGTCGAGCATCGGGCACTGGAGCAGCAGGCCGGTGATCGCGGGGCCCCCGCGATCCCGCGCGAGCAGGGCCGTACCGGCGGCGAGCCCGGCTCCCCCGCTGCCACCGAAGACGACAAGCCGTCCGAACCCGAGCGCGGCCGTCCACTTCAGACCGGCGTAGCAGTCCTCGACGGGCACGGGATCGGGGTGTTCGGGCGCACGCCGGTACTCGACGGTGACGGCGACGGCGTCGTGCTCCAGAACCCAGTCGATCAGCGGGTGGACGGAGGCGAACCGGTCGGCCATCACCATCCCTCCGCCGTGGGCGTGGTAGATCCCGAGCCCACTGCGGCGGCCGTCCGCGCGTTCGATGACGGAGACGGTGATGCCGGCGCCGCCGTACCCGGGGATGGTGTGGTCGGCCCAGGTGACCGGGCGGTCGCCGATCTGCTCGTCGATGGTGGGGAACGGGAGTGCGCGGTAGTGGGCGAGCTGGTCGGCGGTCATGCCTACGGGGACTTGGCCGGAGAGGGCGGGGAGGAGGGCGGCGAGTTCGGGATCGTAGGTGGGGTCGGGCATCCGGTGGAGTTTAGGGAGAGGGTGCCGATAGTCGGTATACGCGCTGGGGTGGGGTTTTTTGGGGGTCGCGGGAGCCGACCGGGCGGGGCGGCGGGGCGGCGGGCGGGAAATGAGCCAAGGGGGCCGGCCAGGCCGGCGAAGCGGGCAGCGGGCAGGTCGGCCAAGCACATGAGTTGGCCGAGTACGGCCGCCAATGCACCGAGCCGGCGGGTGTTCGGCCGCGGCCGGCTACCTCTCCGTTCCGAACGCCCGCAGGAACGTGTCCACGATGACGTCCGCCGCCTGAGCGTCGCTCAACCCCGGCATCTCCCGCGTCGCCAGGTGCACCAGCTGGCCGAGCACGTTCCCCGGCCACCGCTCCGGCACCCCACCCCGGATCAACCCCTCCTCGGTCGCCCGCTGCAGGAACCGGTCCACTGCCTCGACCGACCGAAGCCGGCGCTCCCAGATCGCCGGGTCCGTGCGCATCGTCGCCAGCTCCGCCGGCCACTTGCGGTTGACGCCCACGATCTCCTCGACGTACCGGTGCAGGGCCACCGCCACCGGGGCCTCCTCGAGCCTGGCCGCCTCGATGGCCGTCTCGATCGCGTCCAACCGGGCCTCGTACACCGCCGTCAGGAGTTCTTCGCGGCCGGTGAAACGGCGGTACACCGTGCGGCGGTCCACGCCCGCCGCCGTGGCGATGGCCGCGATGCTCGTGGCCGGGTCGTCGGCGAGCATGCGGGCGCCTGTGGTCAGGAGGAGTTCGAGGTTGCGCGCGGCGTCGGCTCTCACCCCCTCAACATACTCTCCGCTGTCGCCCTCCAACGGACAACCGTCACACCGCTGAGACCATGACGAAAGCCTTACCGTCGATTCGTAACCAGCCAGACCGGTTACGAACACGGCTAAGTTCGGCTCGTGCCCACCCTCGTGCTCGCCGGCCTGCTCGCCGGGATCGTCACCAGCGTCTCGCCGTGCGTGCTGCCCGTCCTGCCCGTCGTGCTGACCGCCGGTGCGCGCCGGCCTTGGGGTGTCGTCGGCGGGCTGGTGACCAGCTTCAGCCTCACGACGCTCTTCGGTTCGCTCGTGCTCGCCGCACTCGGGTTGCCCACCGGGCTGGTGCGGGACGCCGGGATCGCGGCGCTGGTGCTGCTGGGGATCGGGCTGCTCGTCCCACGCGCCGGCGAGCTGCTGGAACGGCCGTTCGCGCGGCTGCGCGGGCGGGCCGCCGCGCCCGGCCGGGGCGGGTTTGCCACCGGTCTCGCGCTGGGTCTCGTGTACGTGCCGTGCGCGGGACCGGTGCTGGCCACCATCGCCGTCGTCGGGGCGACGCACCGGATCGGGTTCGACAGCCTGCTGCTGACCGCCGCCTTCGGTGTGGGCACGGGGATTCCGCTGCTCGTGCTCGCCGCCTCCGGTGGTGCGCTCGCCCGCCGCGCGCGGTTCCTGCGGGCGCACGCGCGCGGGCTGCGCGCCGCCACCGGGGCCGCTCTGCTGCTGGTCGCCGCCGTCACCGCGTTCGACCTCGCCGCGCCGCTGCAGCGCGCCGTGCCCGACTACACGGCCGCCGCGCAGCGGGCCGTCGGCACCGAGCAGCTCGACCGGCTGACCCACGCCCCGGAGTTCACCGGCATCACCACCTGGCTCAACACCCCCGGCGGGCAACCCGTGTCACTGCGGGCGCTGCGCGGGAAGGTCGTGGTGGTCAGCTTCTGGACCTACAGCTGCATCAACTGCCAGCGCGCCCTCCCGCACCTCGAACGGTGGTCCGACGCCTACCGCGACGCCGGGCTGACGGTCGTCGGCGTGCACACCCCGGAGTTCGCCTTCGAGCACGACCCCGCCAACGTCGCCGACCAGGCGAAAGCCCTCGGCGTCACCTACCCGGTCGCGATCGACGACGACTACGCCACCTGGACCGCCTACGGCAACCAGTACTGGCCCGCCGCCTACCTCGTCGACGCGACCGGGCAGGTCCGGCGCACCAGCTTCGGCGAAGGCGGGTACGCCGGTTTCGAAGAGCAGATCCGCGCCGCGCTCACCGACGCCGGAACGCCCTCGCTCCCCCGGCCCACCGACGTCCCCGACACGACCCCGGCCGGCGCGCTGACCCCCGAGACGTACCTCGGCGCCGCACACGCTCCCCTCGCGACCAGCGGCAGCCTCGTCGCGACCGGGCAGACCCGCGGCTACACCTTCCCCGCGGCCGTCGACCGCGACACCTTCGCGCTCGACGGCACGTGGACGGCGGATCCCGAGCACCTGACCGCAGGTCCCGGCGCCCGGCTGCGGCTGTCCTTCCGCGCGACGTCCGTCCACCTCGTCCTCGGCGGGACGGGAACGGTGACCGTGGACGGCACGCGCACCATCGCGGTCGACGGCCCGCCGACGCTGTACACCGTGCTGGACAAGCAGGCCGGGCCCGGCGAGCTGACGTTGTCGCTCAGCCCCGGCACGCAGGCCTACTCCTTCACGTTCGGCTGAAAGAGGTTCACGCGGTCCCGCAGCTCGTCCTCGACGTGGCGCTCCAGCCAGCGAGCGGGCGGGTCGGCGAGCCAGTCGTACCCGTAGACGGCGAACTCCGCGTGCGGCGGGCCGATCTCGCCGTGGCCCAGGTACTCCAGCAGCGGTTCCCACCACTCCCGTCGCACGACGACGTACGAGGCCGCCAGCCCGGGGTCGTGGAGCCAGTCGCGCAGCAACCGCGCCAGCAGGACGTCGGTGACCGGGCCGGGGCCGGCCGGGCCGATCAGGTGCCGCGTGACGGCGAGGTGCTTGCCCGCCGGCAAGTCCGCGTCCCGCCGGATCGCCGCGAGCACCGGGTCGCCGGCCAGTTCGTCGAGATCGCCGAACGTCAGCCGGCTCAGGAACGCCCGCACGCGGCCGTCCCCGCGCAGGACCGTGAACGCTTCGGGACGGCGGTCGAGCCAGCGCCGGACGGACGCGGCGGCGGCCTCGCCGTGGGTGTCGCGGGCCAGCGCGACGAGCTCGTCGTGCTCGGCCGGCGTCACGACGGAGGCCCGCACGCCCGCTTCCCCGGCCACCGAGACCGACCGGCGCAGGACTCCGCCGCACAGGTGACCGAGGGTCCGCACGACGGCCACGGCCGCCTCCGGTTCGGTGACCTCACGCAGGAGCGTCGTGAAGGCGTGGTCGCGGATCCGCCGGTGCATCCGCGCGTAGCCGGCCGGGTCGCGCCAGCGCAGGTGCGCGTCCAAGGCGGCCCGCAGCACCCCGTCGACGTCCAGGCCGTGGCCCGGCGTCCCGACGCAGGGCTGTGCCCGCAGCCAGTCGAACAGCTCGGCGGCGTCGCCGTCCGGAATCGCCACGCGCAGCAGGTCTTCGGTCGTGTAGCGGGCGTGCGCGCACACGTACAGGGCCTGCCAGTGGCGGGCAGTGGGCACGTCGTCGAGCAGGACCTCCAGCACGGTGTCGACGACGTACCGCACGGCCTCACGCCGGGCCGGCTGCCCGGTGCCCGTCAGGTCCCGGCCGACCTCGGCGGCCAGCGCGAGCACGAGCGGGTGCCCCGCGGCGAAGTCCACAATGGACACACCGAGCCCGGGCGCGATCCCCCGGGCTTCCAGCAGTGCCGCCGATTCCGCCGGGCCGAGGGCTTCCAGGTGCCGGACGGTCAGCGTGCCGGCGAACGCCGGGTCCGTCCGCCAGGCGACACCGGGTCCGTGCCGCCCGGCCACGACGACTACGGCGTCGCCCGGCAGCCCGGGGAGGTAGTCCTCGCGCAGCCAGGGTTCGAGTTCGCGGTGCCGCTCGAACGAGTCGACGAGCAGGACCGGGCTCGGCGCGTCCAGGGCGACCTGCTCGAGCCGGCTCCGCAGTTCGGCGGTCGTCAGGCCGTGGAGCAGCCACGCCGGGCGCCCGGCGGCCGCGGCGTCGTCGGCGAACCGGCGCAGCAGGGTCGACTTGCCGATCCCCGCGGGACCGCGGAGGAAGAGCGTCCCGCCGCGGTTCAGCACGGCGGCGAAGGCGGCGCGCTCGGCGTCCCGGCCGACGAACCACCGCGCCCGCCCGGCCGGGGCCCGCCGCGGTTCCCCGGCCCGCAGGATCCCTTCGTGGATCTCGCGCAGCCGGGGTCCGGGCGCGATGCCCAGCTCCCGGCCGAACAGGTCGTGGACCGCGCGGTAGACAGCCAGCGCCTCGGCCCGCCGGCCGCCGCGGTCGAGGGCGAGCAGGTGGATCTCGTACAGCGGTTCTTCGAGCCGGTTGAGCTCGATGAGCGCGGGCACCTCGGCCACCACTTCGGCGTGCCGGCCCAGGTCGAGGCGCAGCCGGAGCAGGTCCTGGGTGGCGAGCAGCTTGAGCCGTTCCAGGCGTGCCCGCTCCCGTTCGGCCGCCTCGCCGGGGACCCCGGCCAGCGCGGTGCCGGTCCAGAGCGCGAGCGCCTCCTCCAGCCGCTCCGCCGCCGCGGCCGCGTTCCCGGCCGCGCGGTCCCGGCGGGCCGCCTCGGCCAGCCGCGTGAACTCGGTGGCGTCGACCGCGAACGCCGCCGGGTCGAGCAGGTAGCCGCCGGCCCGGGAGTGGATCGCCGCACCGAGGCCGTGCCCGGCGAGCACGCGCCGGAGCCGTGAGATGTACGTGCGGACGACCGCCTCCCCGGTGGCCGGCGCGCGCTCGCCCCAGAGGCCGTCGATCAGCTCGCCGGTCGGCACGAACCGGCCGCCGCCGGCGAGCAGCGCCAGCAGCACGGCTTGCTGTTGCGGGGAACCGAGGTCCAGCCCGGTGCCGTCCCCGTCGACGGCGCCGGGCGGCCCGAGGACGGTGAGCCGCGCTTTCGGTTCGGCCACGGGTGCCCGGCGGTGCATGGGCGGGAGGTTAAGCCGGTGCCGCGCGCGCTCGCGAGCGTCGGGTGACGCCGTGCGTGTACGTCACCCGGGTACGTCTGTGCACCGTCTCACACGTGCGCTGCTTCGCCGAGTTAAGTGCTACATTGTTGAGACAGAAGACGGCACAGGAGGAAGCCAGTGATCACCCGGAACCAGCTCTTCGTCGGCGGCGCGTGGACCACCCCGAGCAGCACCGAGCCGCTCGACATCGTTTCGCCGCACGACAACTCGGTGCTCGGCCGCGCGGTGCAGGCGCTGCCCGCCGACGTCGACCGGGCCGTCGCGGCCGCCCGGCTGGCCTTCGACGAAGGCCCGTGGCCGCGAACCGCGCCCGCGGAACGGATCGCCGTGATCCGGCGGCTGACCGCCCTGCGCGAGCAGCGCGCCGCCGAAATCGCGGCGCTCATCTCCGCGGAGAACGGCTCGGCGCTGTGGTTCACCCAGGCCGGTCAGCCCGGGCTGACCCGGCAGGCCAACGCCTACCTCAAGGCGGCCGAGGAGTTCGGCTGGGAGCAGACGCTCGAGCCGTCGGACCCCGCCGCGCCGTTCCGGTCGGTCGTGCGGCGGGAGGCGGTCGGCGTGGTGGCCGCGGTCATCCCGTGGAACTCGCCGTTCTCCTCGGCGCTGGCCAAGATCATCCCCGCGCTGCTCGCCGGGAACACCGTCGTCCTCAAGGTTTCGCCCGAGAACACGCTCAGCATGAGCCTGCTCGCGGACCTGCTGGCGGACGCCGGGCTGCCCGAGGGCGTCGTCAGCGTGCTGCCCGCGGACCGCGAAACCAGCGAGCACCTGGTGAAGCACCCGGACATCGACAAAATCGCGTTCACCGGGTCGACCCGCGCCGGCCGCCGCATCGCGTCGCTGGCCGGCGAGCAGCTCAAGCGGGTCAGCCTCGAACTCGGCGGCAAGTCCGCCGTCGTGTTCCTGCCCGACGCCGACCTCGGCGCGGCGATCCAGGGCGTCAAGTTCGGTTCCCTGCTCAACAACGGCGAATCGTGCATCGCGCAGACGCGCGTCCTCGCGCCGCGCAGCCGCTACGAAGAGGTGGTCGCCGGGTTGAAGGACCTGATCGAATCGCTTCCGGTCGGCGACCCCGCCGACGAAAAGACGTTCATCGGGCCGATGATCCGCCGGGACCAGCAGCAGCGCGTGCTCGACTACGTCCGCACCGGCGTCGAGGAGGGCGCCCGGCTCGTCACCGGCGGCGCCGAGGTCCCGGCCGGGCTGGAAGCGGGCAACTACGTGACGCCCACGCTGTTCGCCGACGTCGACCCGTCGATGCGCATCGCGCAGGAGGAGATCTTCGGCCCGGTCCTGGTCGTCCTCCCCTACGACGACGAGGACGACGCGGTCCGCATCGCGAACGACTCCGAATACGGCCTCTCCGGCGGGGTGTGGTCGGCCGACCCGGCGCACGCGCTGGCCTTCGCGCGCCGCATCCGGACCGGCACCGTCACCGTCAACGGCGCGCCGATCGGCTTCGACGGCCCGTTCGGCGGCTTCAAGGCCAGTGGCCTCGGCCGCGAATACGGCGCTGTCGGGCTCGGCACCTACACCGAATACAAGACCATCACCGTTCCGGAAAAGAAAGACCGATGAGCGTCGACACCCCCGCCAGACCCGCAGTGCGCCCGGCCGTGGCGGCCCTCTTCCTCGCCGTCCTGCTGGCCGCGCTGGACCAGACCATCGTGGCCACCGCCCTGCCCAAGATCGCCGCCGACCTCGGCGGGTTCCGCGACATCGCCTGGATCACCGCGTCCTACCTGCTCGCCTCGACCGCCGCCACGCCGCTGTGGGGCAAGCTCGGCGACATGCTCGGGCGCAAGCGCCTGTACCTCGTCGCCACGACGGCGTTCCTGCTCGCCTCCGCGCTCTGCGGCCTGGCCCAGGACCTGCCGCAGCTCGTCGCCGCCCGCGCCCTGCAGGGCCTCGCGGGCGGCGGGATGATCGTCTTGACCTTCGCGCTCGTCGGCGACATCGTCGAGCCCGCCGAACGCGGCCGGTACCAGGGCCGGTTCGGCTCGGTCTACGGCGTCGCCAGCATCGCCGGCCCGCTGCTGGGCGGCCTGTTCACCGACCACCTCTCGTGGCGGTGGGCGTTCCTGGTCAACGTGCCGGTCGGGCTGGTGGCCGTGGTCCTCGCCGCGCGCGCCCTGCCCGCCCCCGCGCGGAAGAAGTCCACGGCCCGCATCGACTACCCCGGCGCGCTGCTGCTGGCCGGCGCGGCCACCGCGCTGGTCCTCATCACCTCCTTCGGGCCCCGGTGGGGCTGGACCGCGCCGGGCACCCTGGTGCTCGTCGTCGCGGCGATCGCCTTGGTGGCCCTGGTGATCCCGGTCGAACGCCGGGCCGCGGCCCCCGTGCTGCCGCCGGCGATGTTCGCCTCGCGGACGGTCGTCATCGCCGCACTCGTCGGGTTCATCGCCAACGTCGCGATGTTCAGCGTCCTGGTGTACCTGCCGACGTACCTGCAGGTCGTCGACGGCGTGTCGGCGACCCTGTCCGGCGTGCACCTGCTGCCGCTGGTGCTCGGGCTGGTCGTCAGCCAGTCCTTCGCCGGGCGGTGGGTGGCGGACCCGGCGCGGGTGCGGCCGGTCCTGGTGACCGGGCTCGCGCTGAACGTCGCCGGGCTCCTGCTGCTGAGCACGCTGGCGCCCGGCACCGCGCAGCTCGCCGTGCTCGGCTACTTCCTCGTCACCGGGATCGGCATCGGCATGGTCCCGATGGTCGCGCTGACGGCGGCGCAGAACGCGGTGCCGTCAGCGGACATCGGGGCCGCCAGCGCGGTGGTCACGTTCGCCCGGTCGATCGGCGCGGCCTTCGGGGTGGCCGTCTTCGGCACCCTGCTGGGCGACGACGTGGCCGGCCACATCGGCGGGGCGTTCCTCGCGATCGTCCCCGTGGTCGTGGTCGGCACCGTCCTCGCCACGCTGCTGAAGCGTCACTCACCGAACGCGGCGAACATCCCCGGTTCGTAGGATCCGCCCTTCTGGTGCACGAGCACGGCCAGCCGGTTGGCCGCGTTGATCAGGGCGACCAACGCGACCAGCGCGGCGGCCTGCTCGTCGTCGTAGTGCTCGCGCATCCGCGCCCAGGTTCCGTCGGACACGCCTTCGCAGGCGTCCGCGAGGCGGGTGCCCTCCTCGGCCACGGCGAGCGCGGCCCGCTCGGCTTCGGTGAACACGGTCGACTCCCGCCACGCGGCGACGAGGTTGAGCCGGACGGCCGTCTCCCCCGCGGCCGCCGCTTCCTTGGTGTGCATGTCGATGCACCAGCCGCACCCGTTGATCTGGCTGGCCCGGAGGCTGACCAGCTCCCGGGTGGCCGCCGGCAGCGGCGACCGCTCGATCACCTGGCCGAGCGCGGCGAACCGCTTGCCGAGCCGGGCGCCGGTTTCGGTGGTGAACAGGTCGAGGCGGGTTTCCATGGCTTGGTCCTCACTGGTGTCGTCGGGTGGACGCCCTCAAGACACCGGTGGGGCGCGCCGTGTGACAGCCCGCGGTGTGTACGTGCGGTTTACGCCGCCGCCGCGGCGTAGATCGAACGTCCACACCGCAGCCCTAGCGTGAGGGCATGACCTACGCACCCAGGCGCGCCGGGCTCAACGGCGGGTTGCCGCGCTGCCGGGCGCGGTGGGCCAGCGCCTTCATCTTGTTGCCGCAGGTGGCCATCGCGCACCACTCGCGGCGCGCGCCGCGCGAAGTGTCCAGGTAGACCTGGGTGCACTCGGGACGGCCGCATTCCCGCAGCAGCTCGGCTTCCGGGCCGCCGAGGAGGTCGACGGCGGCGCGGGCCACGGTGGACAGCGCCTGCTCCGGCGTCGCCGACACCGTCCGCCCGCGCCGGCCCAGCCGCGGGACGGCGGGTGGCCGCGCCGCCGCCGCGTTGAGCACCCCGATCGCGGCGGTGGGGCCGGGTTCGCGGAGGAGACGGGCGCGGACCAGGGCGTAGCCGGCCTCGCGCAGGGCGACCGCGGCGGCGAGGTCGGCGGGACGGCAGCCCGGGGCGCGATCGGCGACGCCGGACCCGGTGAACCAGGCGTCGAGGTCGCGGGGCGTGCGCAGCGCTTCCCGCGGCACGGCGGTGCGCCGCGCCTTCAGCGTGCCCGCGAAGTCGAGCGCGAGGTGGCCGCAGGGGAACGCGTGCTCCATGTGACCAGTTTGGCAGGTTACGCATCAGGCGTCACCGCGAGAGAAAAGGAAAACGATGGAAAACGGCACGACCGACCGGGCCGCACGGGCCTGGATCGGCGCCATGGCGCTGTTCGCCGGGACCCAGCCGGGCGGCTCCTTCCGCGAGGGCGCGGCAGGGACCGCCGAGCTGGTTTCGGGGGCGCCGATGCCCCTGCTCAACGGCGTCATCAGCGTCGCCGCCGAACCGGACCCGGCCGAAATCGCCGAATTCGCGGACTCACCGCGGCTGGCGGGCGCGGCGTGGAGCGTCCAGGTGCGCGGCGAGCGGGTCGACGACCGGATCGTCGCCACCGCGGCCGCCCACGGCCTGAACCAGCGGTCGCTGCTGCCCTTCATGGTGAAGGACATCGACGCCGGCCACGGCACCGATCCCGACGGCCTCGAGGTGCGGCCCGTGTCCGGTGTGGACAGTGACAGCTACCGGACCACGATGGCCGCCGGGTACGAAGGCCCGGACGCGCTGTTCGCCGTCTTCGCCCGGCCGTCGGTGCTCGACCACCCGACCATGCGCGGCTACGTCGCCGAGCTCGACGGCACCCCGGTGGCGACGTCGTTCGGCGTGCTGGTGGGTGACATGGTGGGCGTGTTCAACATCGGCGTCCCGCCCCGCTACCGCCGCCGCGGCTACGGCCGGGCCGCGACCGCCGCCGTGCTGCGCGAGGCGTACACCGTCGGCGCGCGGACGGCGTTCCTGCACGCCAGCCCGCTGGGCGTGCCCCTCTACGCGGACATGGGCTTCGCCCACGCCGAGAACTGGTCGTTGTTCACCGCATGAAAGAGGAAACCATGAACCTCGTGCTCGTCCACGGCGCCTGGCACGGACCCTGGTGCTGGGAGCTGCTCGTCCCCGAGCTGCAGAACCGCGGCTGGACGGTGTCCACAGTGGACCTCCCGAGCACGTCCGGCGACCCGGCGGCCGGGATGCACGCCGACGCCGACGCCGTGCGGGCGCACCTGGCGGAGCTCGACGGCCCGGTGACGCTGCTCGCGCACTCCTACGGCGGCGTCCCGGCCACCGAGGCCGCGGGCCCGAACGTCCGGCAGCTCGTCTACCTCGCGGCGCACGTGCTCGAAGAGGGCGAATCGGTGGTCTCGCCCCTGGGCGGGCCGTGGTTCCCACCGGACGCGGACTTCGCACCGGGCGGCGAGCCTTCGGAGGCGTACTACCACGACGTCCCGGCGGATCGGGCGCGCGAAGCGGTGGCCCGGCTGCGGCCGCAGAGCGCGAAGGCGTTCACCGAGGAGCTGACCCGGGCGGCCTGGCGGGACATCCCGTCGGCTTTGATCGTCTGCGACGACGACCGGAGCCTGCCCGGGGTGATCATCGAACGCGCCATCGAGGGCGGGCGGGTGAAGGTGGTCCGGCACCTGCCCGGCGGACACTCCCCGTTCCTGGCGCGGCCGGCCGAGCTCGCGGCGTTGGTCGACGAGATCGCGCGCTGACGGCTGCCCGTGCGAGCCGCGGTGACCGGCCGGTGAGGCGTTCGAAGCCGCCGGGCTCGACGGGCATCGTCGGCCCGGCGGTCGCCGCCACCGCCGGGATGCGGACCCTCACCTCCCGCGTGCTCACCGGGTTCGCGGACCCCTCCGGCTCCCGCTGCCACGCCGCCGCGCCGGCCGGTTGAGAGCGGACCGGCCGGCCGGGCGCGCGCTCGAGCGTCGCGGCGATCTCCGGGTGGCTCACGGTTCCCGTGCCGCCGATCGCCGCGACCGGCCCGGGTGACGCGCCGGACCCTGGTGCGGGAAGGCGTGCTCGGCCGCGACGACGCCAGGGCCTACCGGCTGACCGAGCGGGCCCCGCCCGGTGACCGGCGCTGCGTGCCCTGCTGCGCTGGGCGCCGAGTCCGCCTGGACGCGGAGAACCGCCGCGGGGAACGCGGGCCCTCGTCCCGGTGCCGGAGCTGCGCATCGAGCCGGACCCGGGCTACGAACCGGCGTCGGCGCCCAGCGACCCGGTCTCCACGGAGATGAACCGCTCGCGGCTGCTGCTCGAACCGATTTCCGCGCCCGCCTGGACCCGGAGCACGATCTTGCCCCGCCGCGGCCCGGTGACGGCGTGGGCCGCGGCGGCTTCCGCCAAGGGGAAGACGGCCTGCAGCGGCACGGAGAACCGGCCTTCCTCGAAGAGCGCGGCGGCGTGCGGGAGGCCGTGGCGCCCGTCCGGCTGGCCGCCCAGCGCACCGACGGAAACGCGGACGCCGTGCTCCGGGCCGCTGAAGTCGGCCAGCGTGACCACCTTCGACGGCGTCCCCGTCAGCTCGACCAGCTCCGGCAGCGAACCCCGGCCGGCGACGTCGAGGGCCGCGTCGACCCGCCCCGGGACACGTCCGCGCAGGCCGGGGCCGTAGGGGACGGGGCTCGCCCCCAGCTCGGCGAGGAAGTCCTGGCCGGCCGGCGCGGCCGTGCCGACCACGCGGGCGCCGCGAGCCAGCGCCAGGAGGACGGCGAGGCTGCCGACCCCGCCGGACGCGCCGTCGACGAGCAGGGTCGAGCCGGCGCGGACGTCGAGCAGGTCGAGGGCGCGGGTCGCCGTCTCGACGCCGGACGCGGCGCCACCGGCCTGCTCCCAGGACATCGACGGCGGTTTCGCCGTCCAGAACGCGAGGACGGCGAACTCGGCGCTCGCCCCGCCGAGCCGGGCGACGTCGACCGCGCCGAAGACCTCGTCGCCCACCGCGACGCCGTCGGCGTTCGCCTCGTCGACCACGCCCGCCGCGTCGACGCCGGGGATGTGCGGCAACGCGATCGGCGAGCGCGACTCCCCGGCGCGGATCGCCAGGTCGACCGGCGAGACCCCGGCCGCCCGCACGCGGATCCGGACCTCACCCGGGCCGGCGTGCGGCTCCGGCAGGGAGCCGAGGGACAGGACTTCGGGCGGGCCGAACCGTTCGAACCGGACTGCGAACACGAGCGCTCCTCACCTCGGATGCGCCTACGGTAGAAGTGATCACCGGTGACGAACGGGAAGTGAGAGCCGTGCGGGACGAACTGACGCACAAGCGCCGGGCGGACGCCGAGCACAACCGGCGGCACCTGGTGTCGGTGGCGCACACGGCGTTCGCGCGGGACGGCGTGGACCTGCCGGTGCGCGAGATCGCCCGGCGCGCCGGCCTCGCGCCGGCGACGGTCCACCGGCACTTCCCGTCGCGCGACGATCTCCTCGCGGCCGTGCTCGACGGCCAGGTGCGGCGGTGCGAGCGGCAGCTGCGAGCGGCGCTCGCCGACCCCGACAGCCGCCGCGCGCTGACCCGGACGTTCCACCGCTTCGGCGAATGGCAGGTCGCGGAGCGCGGACTCGTCGGCGCACTGGGCGGCGCGGCCTTCGCCGAGCGGCGCCGCGACCACGCCGAAGCGTTCGCGCGGCTGGTCGAGCGAGCCGGCGCCGAGGGAGTCCTCCGGCCGCGAGTCTCGGTCGACGACGTCCGGGTGGCGCTGATGGCGATCACGTCGGCACGCGCGCTGCCGGCGGCCCGGCGGTTGACCGGGGTGTTGCTGACGGGCCTGCTCGCCTAGGTGTATTCGGCCATCAGGTTGGTGGCAGTCGGCTGATGGGTGGGTGACCTCCGGGTGCGCTGTGGCGGCGTTGAGTGTTGTAGTGCTCGAGCCAGGGTGCAAGAGCTGCCGTGCGTTCGGTGTTGCTGGCGAAGACCCGGCGGTAGGCCCACTCGGTTTGCAGCGTGCGGTTGAGACGTTCGACCTTGCCGTTCTGCCAGAGGCAGTGAGGCTTGATGAACTTCTGCCGAATGCCGTGTTCGGCGCAGACTTCACGCAACGACCACCTGTAGGCCCAGGCGTTGTCGGTCATCAGCCGTTCGATCCGGGTGATGCCGCAGCCGGCGAATTAGGCGATCGCGTGGGTGTGGTCCGGGCGTTACGGTGAGACAGGAGAGCCTCCGGTTGGCGTGGGTCCTAGACAAGCCACACCTCAGCCGGAGGCTCTCCTCACATCAACCAGAGCTTCCGCTACCAACGTCCTGGCCAAATACACCTAGGGCCTGTATCGAGCCGGGCCGGGCGATGGTGGGTTCACGGTGCGCTGCTGCCGCGGCGGGCGACCGGCCTAGCCCGGGATCCGGTACGCCACCCCGGCCCGCTCGATGTCCTCCAGGTCTTCGGCGTGGAGTCCGCGGCCGGTGAACCGTTCCACCGCCACGAGGCCCTTCTCGTCGAGGTCGCGGTAGTCCGCCAGGTCGAGGCCCGCGAGCGCCGCCGTCACCTCCGGGTCGGCGGCCGGCTCCCCCAGTCCCGGCTCGAACGACGCCAGCACCTCGCCGCCGCGGGCGAAGGACAGCCTCGTCACCGCGTTGACGTTCCAGAACATGCTCGCCGCCCGGCCCGTCCTCGACACCGCCGTCAGGACCTCTTCGTGCGAACCGAGGTAACCGTTCTCCTCGATCACCAGCACGACGCCGCCGAGGTCCAGCGCCGCCAGCCACGGGTCGGCGTACGCCGGCCTCAGCTCGGCCAAGGCTTCCGGCCGGTCCGGGTCCGCGCCGAAGCCGCGCACCACCTCGGCGACGGGCAGGCCGGTGACCACCGTGACCGTCGCCGCCACCGCCAGGTTGGAGCGCCGGATCCAGCGGTAGCGCACCTCCGGCCGGTCCACGAGCGCCGGTTCGGGCTCGCCGCGCAGGCGGTGACCGAGGCGGTCCGCGCGGGCGTGCACCCGGGCCGGTTCCGCGGGCGCCGCCCAGACCCAGACGTCGTAGCTCTCCTCCTCCGGGTCGTCGCGGCCGTAGGCGTGCACGCGGACGCGGTACTCGCCGGGCCACGGCGGCGTCGTCACGCCCACCCCCGCCGACGGCGCCAGCGCCGCCCCGCCGTGCTCCGCGCGCCAGGACAGGTCCACGACCTCTTCCCAGCCGTGCGTCTCCGCTTCGGCGGGCGGCTCGGCGAGCACGCGGACGCCGACGCGCACCGAGCCCGCCTCCGTGCCGGCGCGGATCACCACACCCCCGGCGGCGGCTTCCGCCAGGCCGTTCTCGGCGAAGTCGCCGAACGCCGGGAAAGCGCCTTCGGTCAAGGCGAACACGTGGTCGCGGACGTCCACGAACGTGGTCCCGGAACGGGGCAGCCGGTACTCGGCGCGTTCCTTCTCACGGACGGCTGCGGCGTACCCGGCGGGCATCGGCGTCGCGCGGAGCCGCCCGGCCGCCACGCCGAGCGCGATCCCCACGATGGCCGCGATCCCGGGCTGCCCGGCCTCGCGCGCCGCAATCGCCGTCGTCACCAGCGCGATCGAAAGGTGGGCAGCGCCGTGTGCGGCCGCGATCGCCGCTTCGTCGCCTTCGGCGGTCAGGAACGGCGCGAGGGCTTCGTCGGCCGTGACGGCCGCGGTCAGGTCCGCCACGAGGTCGATCAGGTCGGGCCGGAACTGGATCAGCAGCCGCGCTTCCCGCACCGCTTCCGCTTCGCTGTCGCTTGAGAGGAAGCCGAACGAGCCGGACTGCGGCGGCGTGAGTTCCCCGGTGACCGGGGGCGCCGGGATCGTCAACGACGCCAGCGTCAGCTCGACCGCCCCGTGCACGCGCTCGACGACCCACGACGGCACGGACCGCAGCGAGCGCACGACCTCGGCTTCGGGCCAGTCCGGGAACCGCGGTGGCGGTTCGAGCGCCAGCCGGCCCAGCGCCGCGGCCGGCGCGGGCGGGAGGGCGGCTCGGACGACGGGCACGGCAGCGGCCACGGCGGCCGCGAAGTTCTCCCCCATGCGGCCACTCTGCCAGATCCGCCATTGATTGAGCCTTGAACTACTCTTCCGCTCAGTGGAATCGCCCGCCCGGCCCCGGCCGCGCGCACACCAGTCTCGGGGCATGACCCTGCACCGCGAACTGTTCATCGACGGCAAGGAGGTGCCCGCCGAGGGCGGGCGCACCACCGAGGACACCAGCCCGTACACCGGCGAGGTGTACGCGACCGTCGCCGCCGGGCGGCCCGCCGACGTCGCCCGTGCCGTCGAGGCCGCGCACCGCGCGTTCCCCGGCTGGGCGGCCACCGCACCCTCGGCACGGCGCACGATCTTCTTGAAGGCGGCCGAACTCCTCGACGCGCGCGCCGCCGACGCCGTCACCCTGATGGCCGGCGAAGTCGGCGGGGCCGCTCCCTGGGCGCGGTTCAACGCCGGCCTGGCCGCGAACATCCTGCGCGAGGCCGCGGCCGCGATCACCCAGCCGCTGGGCGAAGTGCTGACCACCGACACGCCCGGGCAGCTGTCCCTGGCCGTGCGGGAGCCCGCCGGGGTGGTCGCGGCGTTCTCGCCGTGGAACGCGCCGCTGATCCTGGGTGTGCGGTCGATCGCGGTGCCGCTGGCGGTGGGCAACACCGTCGTGCTGAAGCCGAGTGAGGACGCGCCGATCGCGAGCGGGCTGTTCCTCGCCGACCTCCTGCGCGACGCCGGGCTGCCGCCGGGCGTGCTCAACGTCGTCACCAACGCCCGCGAGGACGCCGCCGAAGTCGCGCAGGCGCTGATCGCCGACGACCGCGTCCGGATCGTCAACTTCACCGGCTCGACGAGCGTCGGCCGGATCATCGGCACGACCGCGGCGCAGCACCTCAAGCCGGCCGTGCTGGAGCTGGGCGGCAAGAACGCGCTGCTGGTGCTCGACGACGCCGACCTGGGCTACGCCGTGGACGCGGCCGCGTTCGGCGCGTTCCACAACGCCGGCCAGATCTGCATGTCCACCGACCGGATCCTGGTGCACCGCTCGATCGCCGAGGAGTTCACGGCGAAGCTGGCCGCGAAGGTCGGCGCGCTCCCGCACGGCGATCCCGCGGACCCGGCGACGGTCGTCGGCCCTGCGATCGACGCCCGCGGCGCCCGGCACGTCGAAGAACTGGTGGCGGAAGCGGTTTCCCAGGGCGCCCGCGTCCGCACCGGTGGCCGTCCGGCGGCCGGCGCGCTGTACGCCCCGACGGTGCTGGACCACGTCACCGCGGACATGCGGATCTTCCGCGAGGAGATCTTCGGCCCGGCCGTCACGGTGCTCGCGGTCGACAGCGACGACGAGGCGGTCGAGATCGCCAACGACACCGAATACGGGCTCACGACCGGCGTCATCACGGAGAACGCGGGCCGCGGGCTGGCGCTGGCGCGGCGGCTGCGCACCGGGATCGCCCACGTCGGCAACCAGACGATCGACGACGAAGCGCAGGCCCCGTTCGGCGGCGTGAAGTCCACCGGCTACGGGCGCTTCGGCGGCCGGTGGGGCGTCGAAGCCTTCACCGACACGCGGTGGATCACGGTGGCCGGGCAGCACAACCACTTCCCGTTCTAGCCCTCCGGGTAGAAGAGGAACAGGGTGCAGCCGGTGGCGCTCGCGGGCACGTGCCAGGACCCGGCCGGCGCGTGCAGGAAGGTGCCCGCGGGGTGGTCGCGGGCACCGTCGTGGAACGTGCCCGCGACGACGTAGACCTCCTCGGGCCCGGGTTCGTGGACGTCCCGGCGCGGCCACGCCGTGCCGGCGTCCATCTCCAGGACCCCGGCGTGCGCTCCGTTCTTCCCGGTCCACAGTGGACGGAAGCGGATGCCGGGGAACAGTTCGCGGACGGGGGCTTCCGTGACGGCGGCGGAGGTGTAGCCGTCCTGCTCGAGGATCTCGGGGTGCATGCCCGCCACCCTGCCCGGCCGCGGCGGGCCGTGGACAGTGTCCGGGAAGACACCTTGGGGTACTTTCGTGCCATGCATCGCGTGGTGGCACTGGTGCGGCCGGTGCAGTCGACGTTCGAGCTCGGCATCGCCGCCGAGGTCTTCGGCACGCCGCGGGCGGGCGTTCCGCGGCACTACGAGTTCGACGTCTGCGCGGAGACCCCCGGCCCGGTCCCGACGACGGCAGGCTACGCGATGTCCGTCCCCAGTGGACTGTCGGCGCTCGCCACCGCCGACACCGTGCTGATCCCGGGCTGGGCGCCGCTCGAAGCCCCGTTGCCGGCGCGCGTCCGCCGTGCGCTGCTGCGCGCCCACGCCCGCGGCGCCCGCCTGGTGGCCATCTGTTCGGGCGTGTTCGCCCTGGCCCGCACGGGCCTGCTGGACGGCCGGTCGGCGACGACCCATTGGGCCCGCGCCGACCAGCTGCGGCGCGAGTTCCCGCGGGTGCACGTCGAGCCGGACGTGCTGTACGTGGACCACGGCGACGTGGCCACGAGCGCCGGCGCGGGCGCGGGGATCGACCTGTGCCTGCACCTGGTCCGGAAGGACCACGGCGCGGCGCACGCCGCTCTCGTCGCGCGCCACATGGTGATGCCGCCGCAACGCGAAGGCGGGCAGGTGCAGTTCGCCCCGCCGGCCGCGTCCCCGGATGCGTTGGACGGCCTCTTGGACTGGGCGGCCGACCGCCTGGGAACGGCGTTGTCGGTCGGTGATCTCGCCGCGCGGGCGGGTGTTTCCCCGCGCACGCTGGCGCGCCGGTTCACCGACCAGCTGGGGACGAGCCCGGGTGCGTGGCTGCTGGCACGCCGGGTGACGGAGGCCCGTGCGTTGCTGGAGAACACGGACCTGCCGGTGGAGTCGATCGCGACCCGGGTCGGGTTGACGTCGGCGGTGAACTTGCGCCGGCGGTTCCGTGACCAGGTGGGGACTACGCCGGGGGCGTACCGGCGGGCGTTCCGGACCCCCTGAGCCTCCCGCGGACGGGATAACGTGCGGGCATGGTCTTCTGGCGCAAGTCACGGGAACGCCGCGCGCGCCTCTCCGCGGTCGCGGATCGCGTCGGGGCCCGCACCGGCACCGTTTTGCTGGACGCGTTTTCCGGCGGCGGCGCCAACGGACCACTCTGCCTGGGGGTCGTCACCCTGCGGACCGGCGATTCCGGAGAAGTCCTTCGCGCGCAGATCGACGCCGTGGTCGCCGCGGGGTACGCCCCGCCGGGACACCTCCGCGCCGACGAGTGCGCGTTCGTCGACAACCCCGGGTTGCCGATGCTGACCATCAGCACCTATGCGGCGGGGAAGGTGATCCCCCAGCACGGCGAGGTCCCGTCGGGACAGACCGGGGTCGTGGTCAGCCTGGCCTGAGGCCTGTCCTGCACGTGCGCACCAAGGTCCACCGGCGGCCGGACGACTTCCGAGCAACGGTCCCGTCACGCCGTGAGGACTGCCAGCGCCGCCGCGTGCACGCCGGGCGCGGCGGCGAGGTAGCTCTCGCTCGTGAGGTCCCACGGCTTGCCGTCCAGGTCGGTCACCACGCCGCCGGCTTCCTGCACCAGCAGCACCCCCGCCGCGTGCGAGCGGACGTTGTCCAGCTGCCAGTGCACGTCCATGCGGCCCGCCGCGAGCTGGGCGAGCTGGTGGCTGACCGGCACCGAGATCCGCACGTACAGCGCGGCGGCGGACATCGCGGTGAACGACCGGCCCATGCGCTCGAAGAACTCGGCGTCGTGCCCGGGTTTCGCCTGCCCGGTGCCGGCGAGCGCGCCGTCGAGCGACGTCTTGGCGGAGACGCGCAGCGGCACGCCGTTCAGGAACGCGCCGCCGCCGGCTTCCGCGGTGAACAGCTCGTCGAGCACCGGGGCGTACACCGCCGACAGCACCGGGCGCCCGTCGCGGACGAGGCTGACCCCGATGTTCCAGTCGGGCATCCCGTGCACCGCGTTGACGTTGCCGCCGACCGGGTCGACGAGCCACCACTCGCCCGGTCCGAGCGGCCCGGCGCCGTGTTCGTCGTCGAGCCAGCGCGCGTCCGGCCGGATGCCGGCCAGCGCCGGGCGCAGCACGTCGACGACGGCGGCGTCGTTGTCGTGCAGGTTCGCCAGCAGCTCCGGCAGGCCGGGCGGCCGCGGGTCACCGGCGTAGCGCGCCAGGATCCGGGCACCCGCTTCGCGGACGGCGGCGGCGAGCAGTTCGTGGGACATGGTTCCTCCTGTGGTTGTCTTGCGGTCGTGCACCTCGACTTGAACCTGCTCACGGTCTTCGACGCGCTGCTCGAGGAGGGCAGCGTGATGGGCGCCGCCGAGCGGCTGCACCTGTCGTCCCCGGCGGTGAGCCGCACGCTCGGGCGGCTGCGCAAGGTGACCGGCGACGACATCCTCGTGCGCACCGGCCACACGATGGCGCCGACGCCGTACGCGCTGGCGGTCCGGGAGGACGTGCACCGGCTGGTCCGGCAGGCCCGCGACGTCCTGACGCCGTCCCGCGAGCTGGACCTGGCGGAGCTGGACCGCACCTTCACGATCCAGTGCCACGACGCGCTGGCGGCGTCCGTGGTCCCGGTGCTCACCGGCCGGTTCCAGGAGCGGGCGCCCGGGGTCCGGCTGCGGGTGCTGGCCGAGAACTCCGCCGACACCGACGACCTGCGCCACGGCCGCGTCGACCTCGAACTCGGCGGTGGCCGCCCGGAGCTGCCCGAGTTCCGGTCCGAGGTGCTCGGCCACGACACGCTCGTCGTCGCGATGCGGGCCGGGCACCCGTGCGCCGAAGGCCTCGACCTGCGCGCTTACGCGGCGTTCCCGCACGTCCTGGTCTCCCGGCGCGGCCGGCTCACCGCGCCGATCGACGACGTGCTGGCCGCGGAAGGCCTGCAGCGCCGGGTGGTCGCGGCCGTGGCCACCGTGTCGACGGCCCTGCAGACCGCGGCGCGCGGCGACGTGCTGGTCACCTGCACCGCGCTCCTCGGCCGCCCGCTGATCGACGCGTTCGGGCTGATCACCCGCCCGCTGCCGGCGGAGGCCCCCGCGGCGCCGATCAGCTGCACCTGGCACCAGCGCTACGACTCCGACCCGGCGCACGCCTGGCTGCGCGAACAGGTGGCGGCGGCGCTCGAAGAGGTCGTCGCGGGCTAACCGGCCAGCGGCAACGCGACCGCACCGGCGAACCGCGGTTCTTCCGCCTCGTCGAGCATGGCCGCGGCGACGGTCGCCCGGGTGACCTTCGCCCCGAGGTCGAACGGCGGCGCCTCGGCCAGTCCCGCCGTGCGCCGCTCGGGGTCTTCCGGGCCGTCGGCGAGCATTCCGGCGTGGAAGACCGTGCCGCCGGCGGCGAGCACGGCGGTGTCGGCCGCGACCTTGTCGCCGAGCCGGTCGCCCAGGAGCGGCCCGAGCACGCCGGCGGCTTCCCCCGCCACCTCGGCGGACGGGCCGGTGCCGTACGCGCCCAGCCAGATGATCCGCTTCGGCCCGGCGGCGATCACGGCCTCCGCCCCGGCCAGCAGCGTCCCGGCGCGGTCCGTGCCGAGTCCGGACAGCACGACCGAGTCCGCGTCGAGGACCGCGGCGACGCTCGCCGGGTCGGCCACGTCGGCCGCGGCTTTGCGCAGCCCGGGGCCGTCGGGGAGGGCGATGCGGGCGGGGTCGCGGGCGACGGCGGTGACGGTGTGGCCGCGCCGGAGGGCTTCGCGGGTGAGCTCGAGGCCGGTCCGGCCGGACGCCGCGAGGACGGTGAGGTTCATGCCCCTGACGCTAGGGACGTGGGCGATTGACATCAAGTGCAAGTATCGCAAGGAATGAGTTACCCATACGCAATCGAGTAACGCGCTCCTACCCGGCGGCGACTCACGCATGTCCGGCGCCGGGGAGGCAACGATGGCGAAACGACTGGTCGTCTGCTGTGACGGCACCTGGAACTCACTCACCCAGAAGGCACCGACGAACGTCGTCAAGGTCAAGGACGCCGTCGCCGCGGTGGACCCGGCCGGGACGAGGCAGCTCGTGCACTACCACGAGGGCGTCGGGACCGGGAAGCGGCTGTGGGACCGGCTGGCCGGCGGCGCGTTCGGCTGGGGCCTGTCCGCCAACGTCCGGGACGCCTACCGGTTCGTCGTCGAGCACTACGAGCCGGGCGACGAACTGTTCTTCTTCGGCTTCAGCCGCGGCGCCTACACCGCCCGCAGCGCCGTGGGCATGATCCGCAACTGCGGGGTGCTCCTCCCCCGGCACGCGAGCCGCGTCGACGAGGCCTACCGGCTCTACCGGGACCGGGATCCGGCGACCGGCCCGGCGAGCCCCGCGGCGCGGGAGTTCCGCGACAGCTTCTCGCACGAGGACGTGACGCCGATCCGGTTCATCGGCGTCTGGGACACCGTGGGCGCGCTGGGCATCCCGCTCAGCGGCGGCCGCCTGCTCAACCTGCTGAACCGGCGCTGGCAGTTCCACGACACGCAGCTGACGTCGATCGTGCAGTCGGCCTTCCAGGCACTGGCCGTGGACGAGCACCGCAAGGCGTTCCGCCCGGCCGTCTGGCAGCCCTCGCCCGACGCGAACGGCCAGGAACGCGAGCAGGTCTGGTTCGCCGGGGCGCACTCCGACGTCGGCGGCGGCTACCCCGAGCAGGGCCTGTCGGCGCTCGCCCGGCAGTGGCTGGTGAGCAGGGCCGAGAAGTGCGGGCTGGTCTTCGCCCCGGACGGCTTCGACGGCCTGGCGCCCGCCGACGACCTCGGCGTGCTGCACGACTCGCTGACCCTGCTCTACAAGTGGTTCGGCTCGGTCCACCGCGAAATCGGCGTGGTGGACCCGCCGTCGGAGTCGCTCTCGTCGTGCGCGCGCTACCGCCACGAGACCATGACGCCGCCCTACGCGCCCCCGAACCTCGTGAAGTACCTCGAGTCGCCGCGCATCACGGAGGTGTGAGCACACGGCCTTGCCCGGCCGGGCCGACGTTCGCGGATTTTCGGGCATTCGGGTAGCGGAGCGGACACGTACTGTTCAGCTCCTGTTACCTTGCTTGAAAGTTTGACGAAACGTCCGGCCTGGTCATCGGAGGTCGTCCATGGGGAACCCGTTGGTCGCGGAGACCAAGGACTCGACCAAGGCGTACTCGGGCATCTCGCTGCTGGAGTCGGCGAACGACCTGAAGTCCGCGATCGAATC